>CAIOCT010000062.1 GCA_903856725.1 uncultured Verrucomicrobiota bacterium | reverse complement strand
TTTATCAGTATCGGGGACACTGGTGAGTTCGGGAATAATGCCGAGGAGATGAACGCCAATGAAACCTTCAATATCCCAGGCGCTTTTGACCCGATCGTCGAGAAAGCTAAGACCAATCGCGACGCCTGCGAATACCAGTAGACCAAGAGCAATGCTCGTCTTGATGATATTGCGTAAATTGGGCGTGTATGGCGCGCTCGCGGGTATTGCCCGATCGAGAGGTTTAACCGGTATATTTTCTAGATTCTTCGAAGTGGTGGTCTGATTCAGTCGATCCAAAATCTGGATGTAGTTGGATTTAGCCACCTGCGCTTGGTTCTCGAGGCTCTTGAACTCAACGGATAGATCACCGAGCCTGAGCTGATCTTTCTCCGCATTGCGATATTCTTGGATATAGGCGGTCTCCGTCTCCTGCAATTTAACATATTGGGTACGTAAATCAGCAATCGATTGAGCGATGTTGGCGGTAAGCTGACCGGTCAGCACGTCGATCGCATTCGTGAGTTCGAGCATCTTGGGGTGACGTTCCAAGTAACGCTCATTGAGTCTCGATTGGTTGCGGCTCAGCTCGGCCAGTTGATTTTTTAGAGCCGGGATAGTCCCGTAGCTTGAGATATAGCTCACTTCCAATAAATTTCCTTTGGCCTGCTGCATCTGCGTAATTTGGCTCAGTAAAGTTTCGATATCCAGCCGGCCTAAACGGGCCGTGGTGAGCGTCGCATTGATTGCGTGCAGGCGTTCACTGATAATATTGATACTATTATCAAGAGAGACGAGGTTGTGTTTACGGCGATAATCTTGGAGCCGCACCTCAGCTAGTTCTGATTCCTTGCGAAGATCTTCGGCGCGCGTGCGGAGGTACTCGACGGCGAATTCATTTTTTCCGCCCACATTTTGCATCAGGTAGCGCATGAACTGCTCAACATAACGATTAGCCACAAGAGCGGCTCCTTCGGGGTCGCGATTGACGACCGAGAGGTTGATCAGGTAACTATTGCGAATCGAGGCAATCGAGACTGTGCCCAGTAAAGCAGCGGCGGGCGGCAAATTTTTCCCTGGAACGAGGTCTTTCAAGTAGGGCCGCTGGAGGATTTTAATTTCCTCCGGCGTGAGGGACTGGGCCGTCATCGTGCGCAAGCGGCCGCTGTTCAGGATTTGTAAGTAGGTGTTAAGATCTGCGTCGGAGCGAACGGAATTATCGACGACTTGCTCGTTGAGGACAACGCGGTCAGGACGTTCAAATTGGATGGTCGCCGAACTTGAATACAAAGGGGTCTCTTGCGCTTGCCAATAGCCGAGCCCCAGGGCGACCAATAAGGCAATCGGGAGAGCGATCCACAGCCGTTCCCTAATAATGATGTAGTAATCGCGCGCGGTGCGCCTCTCGACGACTTGATTGTCGTTTCCGTGTAGCGTGCTGGCGGCGGATTTGCCGGAGCTCGTGGTGGGGAGTGTGTCGAGGGCGGCCATAGTCAGATTAGGCGCTCAGGCACATATACGTTATCACCGGTTTGCAGGAGGAAATTATCGTCGGATTTACTCCCCGTCTTGCCCTTGATGATGCTATCAACATCGACCGTAAAAACTTTTTTTGAGCCGTCCGGTAATATGCGGGTTACGGATACAGCGCTGCCTTTTCCCAGATCCGAAATGCCCCCGGCCTTGGTGATAAGTTCAGCAAGAGTGTAAGTTGACTCGTTAGGTAATTGATAGCGTCCAGGGCTGCGAATCTGTCCGGAGACGGAAACTTCGCGGATCGCGTATTCTTCCACGCTGATCGTCACCTGGGGATTGCGCAGATAGCGGCCTTCGATGTAGGCATTCTTAACAACTAGCTGTGCTTCAGACACGGTAAGACCACCGAGACTGATTTCGCCGAGGAGGGGTAAATTGACATGCCCGCGCGCGTCGATTCGGGCGAGCGTGGTTAAATCATCTTCTTGATACACTGCAATGCGCAGGCGGTCGGCGAGGGTTAGCGTATGGGTGTAATTTTTTTTACTGGCAGCGCTGTCGTTTTCGGCCTGCAAGGGCAGTGACGCGAAGGTCAGCGTAATAGCCAGCAGGGCAAAACCGAAGTGCCGATCGAGCGCAAAATGAACTGGGGCTAATTGCTGCAAAAGAGGGTCGGGGTTAGAAGCGACTCGTAAAATTGAAGGACAGACCCTGACGCTTGAAGTCCGCAAAATCGAGCGAGGACCAATTGTGCAAGGCCGTGTAACTTGCGGAGACGCTTATGTATTCATTGAATTTGTAGCGTGCCCCGAGATCTGCGCTGACGAAACTGTCTTGGCGTTGCGCCTCCATCTGTCCCAGGAAGAGATTACGACCATAGGCGAGCCCAGTCTCAAATTCTAATTTCCGCGAGTAGCCATAAATGACCTGTAAGCTGACACTGCTACTATCCACCGATGCGCCGGTGGCGATGGTATTGAAATCGCGGCTGATCTGTCCATTGAGGCGGATCTTGCGGCTGAGGGGCCAACCTAAGGCTGCGAGTGCATTAAAGTGGGTGAAGTTTTCCCGGCCGCTCACAGCTTCGCGGATTTGGTAGCCAAGGCGTAAGGTGCCGTTCAGTTTGGTGAACAGGCCACCGGTGGCGCCGACATTGAACCAATGATCGGTGGTATCATGACCCTGCGTCGTTTGCGATAGACGCACTCGATAGCCAGCGAGTAGATCCAGTTTGGAAGTATAGACGTAAAAAAAATCTAATCCTTCAGTATAATCAGTGAGATCGCGGAGGACGGTGGTGTCTGCATAGCGACGCTGCAAGTACGTCGTCTCTGAAGTGGCGTAAAATTTATCGTTAATGGGGTATTTGAGATTGAGCTCAATGGGAAGATTCCAGGCGCTCGTGCGTAGGTTTACGGCGCTATCAGAAAGGGTTTCGCGGTACGCTCGGAGGGTCAGCGCGCCCGTGGTGCGGCCATTGGCTTTATTGAGCTCGAGATGAAAATCAGGTTTGAACGCATTCTCATCCGAATAGGTCTCGAAACGTTCGTAATCAATTTTGAAGGAGGAATTGACTCCGATTAAGCCGGCTCGCCGCTTCAGCTCTAGGCCCGCTGAGGCCGTGATGCTCGTATCACTACGACCAGTGGCCTCGGCAAAGAGATTGGAGTTATAAGCGTAGGTGACGCTACCGAACGTGAAGAATTGATTGTGGGTGCCATCCACATTGAGCAAAGCATGACTACGCACGAGCCCGAGGCCCAGCCCAAGGCCGATCATGGCAAAGCAACGAGTTGGAGCTAAGTACTGCACGTGGTCTTAACCACCAGGCAGCCGATCAGGACTAATAACGACGTTGATCGGTAATTGATTAGGGACCGTTGGTTTGGCGACGATCTCTTGATTAGTATTAGAATCATTGGCGGCCCCATCATTGGTGGCGTTCTCCGGAGCTGAGCCATCATTGGTACTGGCGGGATTGGCAGAAGTGTCTTCGAGTCCGCGTTGAGATTTTTTTTGAATCATCTCAAAGGTGACTGATTTTTTGGCGGTGCAGGCAAGAGTGGTGCGATCATCAGCGACCTTTAAGTCTGCTTTGGGGATCGCGCTAATCGCTATTTTTCTGCTCGGGCCGTTTTGCTCGGAGGGAACAAAGGCACGCTCGCCGGCACGCAGCAGCTGACTGCCGAGATCGGTATTGCTGCTATTATGAATGGTGATATCGCCCTCGAGCAGGTCGATGGTAGTCCCAGTGGCATTACTTTCGATCGTGAGTCGGCCGCCGCGAATGGTGATTCGGGCGTCGGGTGTCACATAGTGCATCGAACTGCCCGCCACCAACTGGCTCGTGCAAATGCCAACCACGCCGTACCGGATGTAGATTTCGGTATGCGAGATGGATGGCTCTCGCACGAGATCGGACTCTGGGTCGCGCGCTGGCAGGAAGGGCTCTTGCGTAAATTGGTGGATTTCTGCGCGCGTGTTCTGATCAATGTAGAGCCCCGTTCCGTTGGAATAAACAGCAGCAACATGCGACTCCTCCTTGGTTATAAAAATGCTATCTGGGGCATTGAAGGCTAGCGCTTGGCGGGCCGTATAAATTTTCCCACTATTCTGAATTTGGGTGTTACCCTTAATTTCTGCTAAATAAATTTTGCTGATTGGCCCCTTACGCAAGTTCGGTTGTCCTTCGGGCAAGTCGGGCGCCGCTACAGTCATCATTGTAGCTAGGCAAAAAACGAGCAGCGCAGTAATTTTTCTGACCATGGAGAGTGTTTTTTTCGGATACGGTCCAGCAATGAGCTATCGGCCAATTATTCCCCGAAATTAGGGTTATATACCTACAGACTGATCTCGTATAAAATTACTTTTCGCCTATAACAACATAATTGCAATAGGGTTAGTCAGCAAGCCGATCCCTTCGTGCGAAACCCGCACAATGTCATCCAGAAGTGAGGAACAGCCGTTTTTTTAAAATCAGCTATTTACATGTCTATCAGTCTCTAGACCAATATATTAAGTATCCTTCCTTTGACGTAAATCGATCGCTTGATCGCCTGGCCGGCAATTTGTGCAGCCACCTTGGGGTGGGCAGAAGCTAAGCCGAGGAGTTCAGCTTCACTTGTGTCTATCGGCACCGTGAGGTCACCCCGATATTTTCCGTTCACCTGTAAGACAATGGTAATGGTATTGGCCACGAGTTTATCGGGGTCGAAAGGAGGCCATCCGGCGGTCATCACCGATTTCGTGCCTCCGAGGCGGGCCCACAGTTCTTCCGAGAGGTGGGGCGCGAAGGGGGCTAATAAACGCAGAACATCCTGCATGGCAGCGAGGGGCAGCGCGGGTTCTTTTTGGAGTGCGTTCAAGAGGATCATCATTTGAGAAATCGCGGTGTTGAAGCGCAGATTATCAATATCTTCTCCCACTTTTTTGATCGTCTCGTGCCGTAATTTTTCGGCGTCAGGGGTTAGGGTGGCAGCCGAGCTCAAGCGAGGATTGAGCCCACCTTCTTCATTAAGGCACTCACGCCAGACTTTGCGGAGGAACCGATGTACGCCTTCGATGCCCTGCGGATTCCACGGCTTCATCGCTTCGAGCGGTCCTAGGAACATGAGATACATGCGTAGCGAATCGGCACCGTAGGCGGCGATGATGTCGTCTGGATTAACTACATTACCACGGCTTTTCGACATCTTGACGCCATCTTCACCGAGAATGATTCCTTGATGGAAAAGTTTTTTGAATGGTTCGCTTTCGGTTACCACGCCCAAGTCAAAAAGTACTTTGTGCCAAAAACGGGCGTACAGCAGATGCAGCACGGCGTGCTCTGCACCACCGACATAAAGGTCGGGCGTGCCCCAATAGTGCAAGGCCTCAGGGCTCGCCAGGGCTACCGAATTTTTCGGATCGAGGTAACGTAAATAATACCAGCATGAGCCTGCCCATTGAGGCATGGTATTGGTCTCGCGCCGCGCGCGTACCCAGATTCCGTTCGTGGGCTTGCTTTGGCTGGCGGGCACACAGGCGCCGGAATTAACTTCGAGCCAAATTTGGAGCCAGGCAGTTTCATTCGCCAAAGCGCTTTCGCCCGTGCCGCTGGGGAGATAGGACTGCACCTCCGGCAAGGTTAAGGGCAGCGCTGCATCGGGCAAGGGCAGTGCATAATGGACCACCCCATCTTCGAGAAAGGTGACCGGTTGCGTGGGTAAATCGCGACGGGTGGTGGCTGCGAGTTGATAATCAGTGGCGCTAACCCAGGCGATGGGGAAGGGTTCGCCCCAATAACGCTGCCGAGAAAATAGCCAGTCGCGTAATTTGTAATTGATCGTGCGCTGGCCAATCCCGCCGGCCGCTAGGGCTGCGGTGATTTTTTGTTTAGCCTCTGGCCAGGGGAGGCCATCATAGCCTGGCGAATTTATGAGCGAGCCGTCGCCCGTGTAGGGTAACTCAGCTGTGGCATCGGTCGCCGCAATCACGCGAATGATTGGTAAAGCATACTTAACCGCGAATTCATGATCACGGTCATCGTGTGCAGGCACGGCCATGATGGCGCCGGTCCCATAGCCCATCAGCACATAATCGGCGATCCAGATGGGGACGCGCGCTTGGTTGATCGGGTTAATCGCATAGCTTCCGCTAAAGATTCCACTTTTATCTTTGGCTAAATCAGTCCGTTCGAGATCGCTTTTGCTGGCGGTTTTAAGGCGATAAGCTTTGACCGCGTCGCGTTGCGCGGGGGCTGTCAGGGAATCGACCAAGGGATGCTCCGGCGCGATGACCATGTAGGTGCAGCCAAATAATGTGTCGGGGCGAGTGGTAAAAACTTTTAGGGCCCCGAGTGCCGTATTTTCGAGGGCAAAGGAAATTTCGGCGCCTTCACTGCGACCAATCCAAGCCTCCTGCATGCGCTTGGTGGAATCGGGCCAGTCTACGTCCTTCAGTCCGTCGATCAGTTGCTCGGCATACGCTGTGATCCGCAGGACCCATTGGCGCAGGTTGCGTCGCTCAACGGGGAAATTTCCCACCTCTGATTTGCCGTCAACCACTTCTTCATTGGCCAACACGGTGCGCAATTCAGGGCACCACCACACCGGGCGTTCGTCGACATAAGCGAGGCCTTTTTTGAATAGCTGTAAAAATATCCACTGGGTCCAACGAAAATATTTTGGATCGGTGGTGTCTACTTCACGGTCCCAATCATAAGAAAACCCCAAGGCTTTAATTTGGCGCCGAAAATTGGTGATATTGTTTTGGGTATTAGTGGCGGGGTGGGTGCCCGTTTTAACGGCATGTTGTTCGGCGGGCAGACCAAAGGCATCCCAGCCGATTGGGTGGAGAACATTGAAGCCACGGGCGCGTTTATAGCGGGCGAGAATATCGGTGGCGGTGTAGCCTTCGGGGTGGCCAATATGTAAACCCGCACCCGAGGGATAGGGGAACATATCGAGGATGTAGTATTTCGGCAGCGGCGAAGGCTGGGGGGCCCGAAAAGCTTTGGTTTGATCCCAGAAAGATTGCCAATGCGGCTCGATCTGAAGAAAGTCATAGTCTTTGCAATTAGTAGCCATTGAATAGAATCCGCACATTGAGAGATTCCTTATCACCGTCAACCATCCGCCGTCTGCTTACGGGAGCGACCGCTTTCCTCCTGCTTTCGGCAGTCACGCAGGCTGCCATGAGCCGCGGCTTTAATCGCTTGCTTGAGGCGGTGGTTCGCATCGACGTGAGTGAGATCGAATTTGAAGCGGGGTCTAAGCGCTTCACTGGGGGGATTGGCTCGGGGGTCATTATTTCGGCGGATGGGCTGATTTTAACCAACGCGCACGTCGCGAGTCCGCAAGCGGTGACGATCTCGGTGACGTTAGCTAACCTGGAGCGAGTGAGCGCCAAGCTGGTGGGCTGGGATCATTGGACCGATCTGGCCGTATTGCGCCTTGATCTTGAGGAAATGCAGCGTCGTAAAATAAAATTTATTGCCGCCGAATTCGGGGACTCGAGTGAGCTTTACGCTGGCCAGACCGTGTACGCGGTGGGGACGCCATACGGCTTGGAGCGCACGCTTACCCGCGGAATTATTTCTAACACCAACCGGCCTTTTTCTGATACGCGCGGAGTCCGAGGTTACGAGACGGGGCTTTTTAACAATTGGCTGCAGACCGATGCGGCCATCAATCCCGGTAATAGCGGCGGTCCGCTTGTGACCGAAAACGGTAAACTGGTCGGCATTAATTCTCGGGCCTACATTGGAGCCGAAAATTTAGGTTTCGCTATTCCCGCCAATGTGGCGCGTCGCGTTGCGGCAACGTTGGCGCGCGAAGGTGGCATCGTCCGTAGCTATTTGGGTCTCGTGCCCGGGGTCTTGCAGGATTTGGAGAATTTTTACGCGCTCGCCGCTAATAATGGGTTGTTGATTAACGGCGTTGATCCAGGGTCGCCGGCCGCGCGGGCTGGGGTGCGCGCGGGGGATGTTGTGCTCGCGCTCAATGGACAGAAACTCGACGGGCGTTTCCCGGAGCAGCTCCCACCTATCCAGCAAATGATTGCCAATTTCCCCGTCGGCACCGCGGTGGGGTTGACCGTGAAGCGTGGTGCGCAGTCGCTTGCGCTGACGATGGTGACGGAAAAACTCGAGAGCCGGGTTGGTGAGGAATGGGCATTTGAAAAATGGGGCCTGAGCGTGCGCAAAGTCACGCGCGCCTTCGCTCGTGAAAATCAACTGACCGATGCATCTGGGGTCGTGGTGCTTGGGGTGCAACCTGGTTACCCTGCTGCCGAGGCGGGGCTGGCCCGGGGTGATCTTATCACGAAAATTGGCAGTGCACCCGTCGCTGAGTTAGGCCAACTCAAATCGATCTATGCACGGTACGAAAAAAAGCCCGAGCCACAGCTCGTCGAAGCGCAGCGCAATCGGCATATTTCACTCTACGTAATCAAACCATGAGATTAATTGGTTATTTATTTTGGCTGAGTGGAGTCATCGGGCTGACCCTCAGCGGCGCGGGGCTCCCCGATCTTTTTAATGAGCGAATCAAGTCGGTGGTTGCCGTAGAATTTTTTGTGCAGTCGGAAATCGAGCGTCAGCCTGTAACCGTTTTAGGCACGGTGATAGATCAGCAGGGTACGATTATCGTACCAGCCGCGGCGATCCTGCCCACTGTTGCGCCCGATCAGCTTAAGGATTTTAAAATTTATCGCCCGGGAAGTACGGAGGCCGCGCGCGCTGAATATTTGGGACAAGATGCTTTCACCGGTTGGCATTATTTGCGCGTCGAAGCAAAGTTGCGGCCGGCTTTAGTGCCGATCACTCATTTTCCCGCTGTGGCGGCAGATCCCGCTTTGAGCGATGAATTGTGGGGAATTGGGCTGCGTAATAAGGATGAGGATTTTCTGCCTTATTTTTTAAGCGCACGGGTTGCCACTGTCATGAAGCTACCGCAAAAAACTGCGATCCTCGGTACTGAAGTCGCTGGCCCTGGTCTGCCAGTTTTCGATCAGGCTGGTCGATTTGCGGGCTTAGCCCAAACTTCGTTTGGCCAAAATTATCTGCTCTTTTCCCGTAATCAGCACGGTAATCCCATTTTGCTCATCAATGTAGAGGAAAGCAGCGTCGTCCTGCTGGCTGATGAAGTATTGCCTTATCTTGGTCGTGTGCCGCGTTCGATTACGGGTCGGCCGATTGCTTGGCTTGGCGCCTATGGTCTCCAGCCGATGGATCCTGAGGTAGCTAAATTGCTCCATTTAGAGAATAAATCCGGAGTCGTGGTGAGCGACATTCTTGCGGATAGCCCCGCCGGACAGGCCGGCCTACAGGAACGTGATATTGTGCTCGCGATCGATGGCCAACCACTGCCACGCCTCAAACCCGATCGCGTTGTGGTCGGGTATTTTAGTCAAGCGATGCTTCAGCGAAATCCAGGTGATCCCGTTACTTTAACCGTCTTGCGCGGTACGGATCATCAAGAGATTAAAGTGCGTTTGGGCGAAGAGCCTAAGCTGAGCCGCGAGGCGGATCGGCATTATTTTGATCGGTTGGGCTTCACGATCCGGGAATTTCTGAATGCAGATAGTATCATGCAGCGTACTAAACCCAGCGAAGCGCTGGGGGTTGTGGTCCATTTTGTGAAACCGGGGAGTCAGCTGGCCACAGTCGGTTTGCGTCCCGACGACTGGATTCGCGAAATCGATGGGGATGAAATTAAAAGTTATGCTCAAGCCGTGGCTAAGCTTAAGGGCATCGAGGCAGAAAAAAATCGAGCGGAATTCATTTTGCTGGTTAGCCGCGCTGGCGAAACTTCAGTGCTGCGCGTGAAACTTAATTAGTGGTGAAGGCTTTATCTGAAAATTATGCGCTAGCTTGCTCCTTGGGCTGCAGTTGGTTTAATTGATTATCTTATGTTTACTGGAATCATTGAAGAAGTTGGCTGCGTGGTGGCTTTTACTCTCGGCGTAGATGCCTGGAAGCTGCAAGTGGCGGCCCTTAATATTCCTAGTCAGGTAGCGCTCGGGGATAGCGTAGCAGTCAATGGCTGCTGCCTGACGGTAACGCGATTTGATGCCGGGCAAGTATGGTTTGATGTGCTCGCCGAGACGCGGCGCTTGACCAATTTTGCTGAACTTCAGCCGGGGGCCGCGGTGAATCTCGAGTTGAGTTTGCGGCCCAGCAGTCGCCTGGGCGGGCATTTTGTGACTGGTCACATCGACGCGCTTGGACGCATTGCGGTGCTCGAGTCACGCGGGCATGATTGTTATTTGCGCGTAACCGTGCCGGTTGGATTTGATCAGTATTTGGTCGCTAAAGGATCAGTCGCGATTGATGGGATTTCCCTGACGGTCGCAGAGGTCGCACCGGCGGCCTGTGCGGTGTGGTTAATTCCTACCACCCTGGCGGCGACCAACATTAAGACTAAGAAAGTAGGTGATGCCGTAAATTTGGAATTCGATCTTCTGGCCAAATACGTAGAAAAACTTGCCGCGCCACGCTCTATTTAATTCAGCTGTGACTCCCCGCGATCAACTCCTAGCGCTTAACGATGAACTCCGTCGCCTGAAGGCGAGCGGGCAGCGGACCGTGCCGGTTACGCTGGAGAGTTTAGCCCAGTTACAAGCCGCGGTGCGCGCTAACCAAGAGAGCGGTGAGCCCGTTGTAGCCGTTGCCTCGGTACCACCGCTGGCGGTTGGAGATAGGAAAAATGGGGGTTTGCCATCTGCGCCAATCATGGCGGCGCCAAATTTGCTTGCGCCTCCACCGATTCAGTTGCCGGCGGGTGATAAGCCTACGCGGTGGGCTGCGCTAAGGGAAATTATTTTAAATGATCCGGTTGGACGGCTCCAGATATTCTCTGATAAAAAAATAGTTTATGGGGTGGGTGATCTTAATGCCTCCATCTTTTTTTGTGCAGAGGCGCCTGGTCCAGAAGAGGAAAGTGCGGGTGAGCCCTTTGTCGGTCCCTCGGGGCAATTGCTGACCAAAATGATTCAAGGCATGGGGTTAAAGCGGGAAGAGGTTTATCTCAGCTATATTATGAATTGGCGGCCTGTTAATCCGGCCGGCGCGACCGATAACCGGACTCCGACAACGGAAGAGCTTCATTATGGGCTGCCTTATTTAAGAGCCCAGCTCGAGATCGTGCAGCCTCGAATGATTGTGGCTTTAGGCAAAACCGCGGCGGGCGGCTTACTGGGCGCTAGCAGTTTTAAAACTTTGGGCGAAGTTAAAGGCCGCTGGCATGAGTTTGCCGGTATTCCGGTGATGGTTACTTACCATCCCTCCTATATTTTGCGCGATAACAGCAAGCGATCGAAGCGGGCAATCTGGGAAGATTTTCTGCAGGTCATGGAGCGGGCTAATTTACCCGTCTCAGCTAAAGTTAAGGCTTACTATCTCTAGGCAGCATCGGTCGTAGGCGAACGCAGGGGGGCATCCACCTTGCGTTCAGGCTATTCAATCGCGGCGTAGGCACTCAGCACAACATCATGGCCTGATTTTTCTCGACCAAAAATGCGTATGGCGGCGGCGGCGATCTCAGCCGTGCCGCCCGGTTGCAGGTGTAGACGATAATGACGGCCTGCGCTCACCGTTTCCAGTCGCGCGGAAAAGTCGGCGGTTGTGGCTTGAGCATGAGTAAAATTAATTTCTAAGCCTGGCGTAACGTTCACCTCGATTATTTTTTCCGTATTCATCGTGTGGCGTTGCCAGGTTACCCGGCGCGGGGTGAGTTCACCGCAGGAAGGAACGTTAATGCGCACCAGCAGTTGTACGGGTTCAGGTGATTCATCAGACTCCACGGTGATGATCCGCTCATAGAGACCGTTGTGATCGCCGATCGTGAACTGGGCTTTAATAGTGCCGCTACTCCCTGGGGGATAGCTCGTCTCCATAGGTTTGGCTTGGAGGCAGTCGCAGTTAGTCTGCACCGAGCGCAGGGTAACAATATGATGAGTGTTATTTCTGAATTCAAAACTCACATCTTGGGTGAGTTGAAAAGGAGCCGTCGTGAGATCGAGGGATCGGGTTTGCCAGTCCAAGGCGCTAGCGATCAGTGGAAGAAATAATAGGGGGCAAGGCAGATAGCGAAGGTCCATCATCAACTTATAAAAGCCGGAAATTAGTGGCTTGCGATGCTGGCCATCAAAGCTGCCGCCACCCGCGCGTATTCCGCTTTCAATTTTTCCACGGCTGCGCCTGTGGCTTCTCCTCCCGGAGCAGCTAATTCAAGGTTTTGTGCTAACTGGGCGAGCTGGGTGGCCCCAAAATTACCTGAGCTCCCTTTAATTGAGTGAGCGAGACGGCTCACCGTCATTAAATCGCGATCAGCTAAAGCTTGATCCAGTTTGGCCATGAGGACCGGGGTGTCTTGAAGATAGAGGGTAACGATTTCGCGAAGAAAGTCATTGCTGCCGGCCGTGCTTAATTCCTGCAGCGCCTCAATGGCTCGTTGATCGATAGCGGGATAGTCTGGCATAGGCGTTACATGCTATCGGCTCATTTGCTGGATCGTTGAATTTTTTTGCCGGTGGCTTCCCCCCAACGGGGCTAGGGCCCCTGCGGTTAGCCCGATTTTTCAATTATTTCATTACATATCATATAATCCAGATACGTTGATATTGTCCTTGCAGTACAGGCTGCCGCGGCTTTTTTTAGCGGTTACTTCTATGGCAAACACATTCGTATTCTCATCTGAATCAGTAGGCGAAGGTCATCCCGACAAAGTGGCTGACCTTATTTCCGATAGCGTCTTGGACGCCTGCTTGGCGCAAGATCGCACCAGCCGCGTCGCGTGCGAGACGATGGTCAAATCTAATATGGTCATCCTGGCCGGCGAAATCACGACCAAGGCTCACCTTAATTATGAAGCGATTGTCCGCGCAGCGATTCGCGACATCGGCTACGTCAACAGCGATGATGTGTTCCACGCCGATACAGTGTTCATCAATAATTACCTCACCCGTCAGTCGCCGGATATTTCTCAAGGGGTTGATGCAAAGAAGGCGAAAGGTAAAAAAACCGCAGAGCAAGGTGCGGGCGATCAAGGTCTGATGTTTGGTTATGCGTGCACCGAGACCCCTGAGTTGATGCCGACGCCCGTAATGTTTGCGCATCGCCTGGGACGCAAGCTCACGCAGATCCGCAAGAGCGGCAAGGTTGATTGGCTGCGCCCTGATGCGAAGTCGCAAGTTTCGATTCGTTATGAAAATGACAAGCCGGTCGCCGTTGAGAACGTCGTCATCTCCACGCAGCACACAGCCGATGTCTCGCATAGCAAAATTGAAAGCTACCTGATCGATCAGGTAGTCAAAAAAGTTATCCCCGCTCGATTACTTACCAAAAAAACTCAATTTTTGATTAATCCCACCGGTCGCTTCGTTGTGGGTGGCCCGCAGGGTGATTCAGGTCTTACTGGCCGCAAAATCATCGTTGATACCTACGGCGGCTGGGGTCGTCATGGCGGCGGTGCTTTCTCCGGTAAGGATCCGTCGAAAGTCGATCGCTCGGCGGCCTACATGTGTCGTTGGGTCGCCAAAAATATTGTAGCGGCTGGCCTCGCCGACCTCGCTGAACTCCAAGTCGCCTACGCGATTGGCTACCCTGATCCCGTGAGTGTCTATGTTGACACGATGGGTACGGGCAAAGTCTCCGATGAGAAAATTGCTCGGGCCGTCACGAAGGTCTTCGGCTTCAAGCCGGCCGAGATTATCCAGCAGCTGAACTTGCTCCGGCCGATTTATCGGCAAACGACCAACTATGGTCACTTCGGCAAAGCAGGTCTGCCATGGGAACAAACCAACAAGGTCGCCGCCCTGCGCGCTGCCCTCCGCTAACTCATCATTTTATTATCAACATGTCTACTCCCACTGCGCCCTCCGGCCACGATTTTCACGTCAAAGATATAACGCTCGCCGATTGGGGGCGCAAAGAAATCTCGGTAGCCGAGCATGAAATGCCTGGCTTGATTTCCTGTCGTAAAAAATTCGGACCCGCTAAGCCGTTGAAAGGCGTCCGGATTACTGGTTCATTACACATGACGATCCAGACGGCTGTTCTGATCGAAACCTTGAAAGTACTCGGCGCTGATGTGCGCTGGGCTTCCTGTAATATTTTCTCCACCCAGGATCATGCGGCCGCCGCGATTGCCCAGACGGGCACACCGGTTTTTGCCTGGAAAGGTGAAACGCTCGAGGAGTATTGGGATCTGACGCTCCGGGCTATTTTCTTCCCCGGCGGGAAAGGCCCCCAACTCGTGGTGGATGATGGTGGCGACGTAACCTTGCTGATTCACAAAGGCTGCGAGCTCGAAGAGGGGAGCGATTGGGTAAATACCGCTTCTGGTTCCCACGAAGAGCAGGTCATTAAGAATGTGCTCAAGCGGGTGCATAAAGAGGATCCGCGCCGCTGGACGGCGATGGCTAAGGAGTGGCGCGGCGTTTCCGAAGAAACCACGACAGGGGTTCATCGCCTCTACCAGATGATGGAGAAGGGGAAACTTCGTGTGCCGGCCATTAATGTGAACGATTCAGTAACCAAATCCAAATTTGATAATCTTTACGGCTGTCGTGAGTCGCTTGGTGACGGCCTCAAGCGGGCTACCGATGTTATGATCGCCGGCAAAGTCGCTTGTGTTTGCGGCTACGGCGACGTGGGCAAGGGCTCGGCCTTTTCCCTGAAGGGCTTTGGCGCCCGCGTGATCGTCACTGAAATTGATCCCATCAATGCTCTGCAGGCCGCGATGGAAGGCTTCGAGGTTAACACCTTAGAATCCACCCTCGGCACGGCGGATATTTACGTCACGACCACGGGTAACAAGGATATCATCACGCTCGAGCACATGCGGAAGATGAAGGATCAAGCGATCGTTTGTAACATTGGCCATTTCGATAACGAAATCCAAATTGATCGGCTGAACACTTCGGATGCGAAACGCACGACCATTAAGCCGCAATACGATCTCTATACCTTCCCCACCGGTAACAGTATCTATATGCTAGCCGAGGGGCGTTTAGTAAATCTCGGTTGCGCGACAGGGCATCCTTCTTTCGTGATGTCAGCGAGTTTTACTAATCAAACACTCGCGCAGCTGGATCTCTGGAAAAATAAAGATACGTACAAGATCGGTGTTTATCGTCTGCCGAAGTATCTGGACGAAGAGGTTGCTCGTTTGCATCTCGATAAAATTGGGGCAAAACTCACCAAGCTCTCTAAGGAGCAAGCGGAGTATCTCGGAGTTCCCTTGGAGGGACCTTACAAGCCTGAACATTATCGTTATTAATTAATCACCCGACGCCGCGGATTATTCCGCGGCGTTTTTTTATGCTCGTAAACTTGGTGGCTGGTCAGGGCGTGTGACATCTTTCAGCGATTGCGTTGCCGCGAGGGTGCGGCCTTGATGCGAACTTACCCCCCCCCTGTAGTCTAACGCTTTTTAAAAAATGAATGCGACCGCCGAACGTCAGGTTTATCTGTCCGGAGAATGGGTGCGAGAATCGGAGGCTAAGATTTCCATTTTCGATAGCGCCATCATGTTGGGTGATTGTGTCACTGAGTCTACCCGCACCTTTTGCCATCAGCCATTTCGCTTAGATGATCACCTTAAGCGGCTCTACCAGTCATTAAAAGTTTGTCGGATTGATCCGGGTATCAGTATGGCAGAGATGCGGGCAGTGACACTGAAATTGCTGGCAACTAATCAGCCCCTGCTTGGGCCAGCCGATGATTACTGGATTGTGCACAATATCTCCCGGGGCTTAAGCAAGCCCGGACCCAATCCCGCCCAAAAAAATCCCGCGACTATCATGATTTTTAATAGTCCTATGGATTTGCGCGGATGGAAAAAATATTACACGCAAGGGTGTCACGCAGTGACCTCCTTCAGTCGCGCTATTCCCGCTCAATCACTCGACGCTCGAATCAAAAACCGGAGTCGACTTTCCTATACGCTGGTTGATCAAGAGGCGCGGTTGGTGGATCCGGAAGCGCAAGTGGTCATTTTGGATATCCATGGTCACGTGTCAGAAAATAAGGGTGGAAATATTTTTACCGTGATGGATGGTCAATTACGTACGCCGACCACAGATAATTGTTTAGCGGGTATCAGCCGGCAGACCGTGCTAGAACTGGCGCGGTCTTTGCAGATACCTGTGGCGGAGTGCTGCCTGCAGCCTTATGATTTGGCGACTGCTGATGAAGTATTCTTTACGAGCACACCGTACTGTATCATGCCCGCAACACGCTTTAATGGATTAGTGATCGGTAACGGTGAGGTGGGTCCCGTTACGCGCCAACTGCTCGGAGCTTGGTCTCAACTCGTCGGTATGGATATCGTCGGGCAAGCCGAGTCCCAGTAGCTGCTCGTTTAATCGGTCAAGAAAATCACGTCGGGTGAGCTGAGTTTAATCGCAGACGGCTGCACCGAGGCAGGGAATCGCAATACTAAAGTGTTTATCCCCACATGCGTATCGATGGTGAATTGCGCGCCTGGCTTAATCGACTGACCATTAAGCCAGATACTTTCAACCGATCCGACTAGAGTGAATCTGGTGGGCCCTTTTTTAAGTGTTTGGAAGCGGGTGGCGGCGAAGAGACCTCGGGCTTGCTCATGCTTGAGATAAACGGTTGCGAGTACCTCGGTCGGTAGCGTGCCATTGACCAACGAGCTTACCGGCACCCAGTCAGGCAGGGTAAAGTCGCCTTTCGCCACGCGGTCCACACCCAGATGACTATTTTTCCACGTCGCCTGATAGAGCCGCCAGAAGCGTGCGACATCGCGTTTGGCGGCGTCGTAGTTTCCAGGTTTACCGAGTTGTGCGAGAAATTTGATGAGGTCGAGTCGTTCGTCTGGGAGGATTGAATCGAGTAAGCCGGCTGGCATGAGTGAGCCCACCGCGACTCGATTAGTAATATCTTGGGCTGGAATGGAGATTTCTTGGTTCGCGATCGTGCGAATGATGAGTTCGTGGTCGCTCTCTTTGATTATAATTCCGCTTACGATTTGCTGGCTCTTCGTGGTGATTGCGACTGCGTGATAGCCCTCTTTGATCTTAGCATTTGGATAGAGCAGCGATTCCCATAGATAGTCAGTTGGCGCGCTGGCGCCGATACTGGTCAGATCCGGGCCAATTTTACCGCCAAGACCGCCGATAGCGTGGCAGGTGTTGCAGGCAAGATCAGCGCGCCGGTAGAGCTGCTCACCACGAGCTGCATCGCCTTGCGCAAGTGCAGCGGCCGCGAGGCTTTGGAGTTCCGCGGCCGTGAGTGGGATCGCGGAGACGGTGAGCCCGGCGATTTGAGTAAGGGTTTGGACGAGCGCGGGGTGCTGATTG
Source organism: uncultured Verrucomicrobiota bacterium (assembly GCA_903856725.1). Classification (GTDB taxonomy): domain Bacteria; phylum Verrucomicrobiota; class Verrucomicrobiia; order Opitutales; family Opitutaceae; genus Lacunisphaera. The sequence goes on along the minus strand of CAIOCT010000062.1, from coordinate 40,993 downwards.
CCTTCCCGGGCAAAGCGCAAACCTTCCCGGGCGGCTTCGACTGATAAGGATGCCTTGGGTAATTCTTGAGCAAGTAATTGGTCGGCGCCATTGATGCCGAGCAGCCCGCGCCAGAGGAGTTGCGCTTCGGTGGGCACGGTGGCCTTTTGCAGAACGGTGATAATGTCAGGTAGCGCCACGGGTAAATTGAGCTGCGCCAGTGTAACTACCGCATCACAACGAATAGCGGGAGAGGCGGCCTGCCCAGCGAGGTGCTTGAGACCGGTCGTAACTTGCTCTCCACCGATTTCTCGCAAAGCGGTAAAGGCCGCCGTGCGTTCGGCGGGCGAGATTGCCGCGCTGCCAGCGATCTCGAGTAAATTGAGGTTAAAGGCTGAGAGTTTCCATGTCCCGATGAGTTGGGCGGCATTGATTCGAACCAGTTCATTACCTGACTTGAGCAACGACGGAGCGAGGTTGAGCTCACCGGCTGGAACTTTCTTTCTTAAACGTGCGGCCTGATTGAGGGCCGCGAGGGCTTGGATTGTAGCGGTATCAATAAAGCCACCCGCATTGATTTGGGCGAGGAGCTGATGCAGTTCAGTCATCTCACCGGCTGAGCCGATCAGTTCAATCCACGGGCCGGAACCATCGGCAGGAATGGGTTGTCGAGCGAGGAGCGGTCCCAGCACTTCAGCAGCGCGGGTTGGTTCGAGGGCCTTCAGCGCAAAGCTCAAATGATGTTCGCGGCCGGTAATTTTCCAATTTCCTGATTTTACCGCTACCAGCCAAGGATCGGCTAGTTCATTGACAGTCAGCCAGAGGGCATGGTCGATAAAAACATCCATGGGGTAATTCAGCACAGATAGGGCCTGATCCATGGCGGCGACAGAGGGGATTTTTCCTAAGGCGCGAACTGCCTCTAAGCGGACTCGGGGATTTTGATCGGCAACGAGCTGAGCCAGCTGCGTCAGGAAGTTCGGCATTTCTGGAGGTAGCGCTCGTATCGCCGCCGCCCGAATACCGGGATCGCGGGCCGCCAGTAACGTTGTGAATATATTTTGCTGTGGCTGATTAAAACTTTGGTAAAGCCAGAGTGCTTGAAGCAACGCGGTCTCCGTGGAATGAGTCAGGGTCCAGCGGGTGAGCTCAGGTAATACACGCTCAGCGCCGCGCTCAATGAGCACTCGGCGTGCGCTGGCTTGATTGTAATTATTGGGAGAGGTCAGCTGATCGAGCAGGTCGGTCACCGTCAGCTGGGTGAAATCAATTCTCGGCAGAAGAGCTCGGTCCTTGGCGGTTACGCGCCAAATGCGACCGTGGACTTTGTCCCGCCGTGGATCACGGAAGTCGACCTCGCCGTGTTGAATGATGGGGTTGCTCCAGTCCGCGATATAAAGCGCGCCATCCGGTCCGAGTTTTACATCGATCGGACGAAATGAATCAGCGGTGGTCCGTAGGATATCAGGCAGCTGTTGAGTCACATAACCAGCGCCTTGATCAGAGATTTTAAAGTGGACGACGCGGTTAGCCCGAAAATCATTAGTGATCAGGTCGCCTTGCCAGTCGCTAGGAAATTGGGTGCTGTGAACAATCTCGAGCCCGCAAAATTTGGGATAACTCCCTACGCTGACGCTCTGCAGAACCCGACGAGCAGGGCCGAGGGTGAAATAGGTAGCCCCGGGAACGCCCCAGCTGATGCCAAAACTACCAGCCCCATCGGTTAAGAAAGATTGGCCATAGGAATCAAATTGGTGGCCCCAAGAATTAACCCAGCCGCGGTAGAGGATTTCCATTTTTTGATCGCGAGGATCAAAGCGAAAAACACCGCCCGCATTGAGGCGTACAATGCCGGAGGGAGTTTCGGTATTGGTACGTGTGTACACGGACTGGTTCATGTAGAGGCGCCCATCAGGCCCCCAGTGCAGCGTGTGAAGATTTTGATGAGAGTCTTCGGTTCCAAATCCGCTGAGCACAACCCGTCGTTCATCAGCTTTGCCGTCGCCATCCGTATCTTTAAGAAAAAGTAGATCAGTGCTCTGGGCCACATAGACGCCGCCATTACCGGGCTCGAGACCAGTTGGTATGAGGAGGTCATTAGCGAAGAGCGTAACCTTATCCGCACGTCCCTGACCGGTGGTGTCCTCGAGGATAACAATTTTATCGGTGGGCGCTTGGCCGGGTTCAATTTGCGGATAGACAGGCGAGCAGGCGACCCACAGTCGTCCGCGAGGGTCGAAATTCATATGGATCGGTTTATCCAGCAGAGGGTTCTCGGCCCAGAGCGAGACTTCGAGGCCATCAGCGACCTCAAAATGAGGGTGGGCCTGTTCAACGCGCTGCGTGATCAGATTGCCGATGCGCCGCGGGATGGCTGGTACCTCCGCTGGTTGGAGCGCGCGGAGTTTCGCAATGCGAGCTTCCTCAGCAGAAATATTTGCATCAAATTGAGGGATTTCCACGGCATTGGCGCCTTGCTCTTTTTTTCTAAAGCCAAAGATGTAGGCCATATTTCCGGGCCTGGACCGATGGAAATACCATTCATCCTTTCGCAAAATGGCTTGGCGAAGAATTTCGGTATGAGGACTGGTGCGCCAAGCACCGGGATCTGAGAAAAGCTGCTGCTCAATTAATTCAGCCAATGCACGGTACCCATGGTCATTGAGGTGAATGCCGTTGTCGGTCAGCGTAGCTGCCTGCGCACTGACCTGGAGGCTAGTGAGTGGAATAAATATGGCGGGGGCTGGTTTTTGGGTCGTCTTGTAGAAAAGAGACGGCGACGCCGCGTGCCGAGATTGCGCAATTTCGCCGATCGCCTGAGTGTATAACTGCAGCTGCTGGTTATGATTCGTCGCATCGCCCCAGGGCTTGCCTAGCGATTCATGGGGAACGGGGCCGAGTAGGACGAATCGCACTGTGGGTGAGACGCGTTGAATGACATCAAGGAGTCGGACGTAATTTTTTTTAAAATGCTTTAAACCAGCTTCCCCGGCGAAGGAGCTGGCCATGCCGTAGCCGATAAAAACAACATTTGGTTTCGCTATTTCGAGCTGGTGAACAAGTTGCTGCCAACTTTCACCAGCTGGCTCATGGCCTGCTTGTAGCAAGCTTAAGCCTAAACGAGAATCGCCGTCAGGTGTATCTGCGCTCCAGCCGAGGTTGCGAAAGGTAATGCTACGATCGGCAAAGCGCGTCGTAAGCATGAGCTCAATCCAGCCATGATATTGGGCACGCTCGATCAAGGTATCGCCCAGAAAAATTACGCGGTCGCCTTCGTGCAGTTCAAAAGGGGCGGCGCGATTGTAACTGCGGATGGCCAACAGGCCAACGAGAGCTAAGACCGTTGCGGCTAAGAATAATTTAATAAGAAAGCGCATGTGATGGAGGGCGGCGCAACCGCGTGTGGCTGCCTGAAACTAGATTAGCTTACGGGGTGAGGGGCTTGAGAAAAATCTCCTTAAATTGCACGGTCATGGGCAAGCCCGCGTGAAGCTGGAGCGCGAGTACACCCGTGCTAGCGCTTTTGGTGCTGTCGCTATCGATGGCTTCGGCGGTGAGCTTACCATTTACGAAATGACGTAGGTGGTTGCCTTCGGCAATAATGACTAGGTCGTTCCATTCACCAGCATGAATGGCTGCTTTTATTTCAGTGGGCGCAAGGCGGGCGCCCATGGATGAGAGCTGCAGCTTCCCAGTAGGACCGACCCCGCTGATGCGGATACGTTCGCCTGGCTGGACGAGAATGCCTCGACCTTTCTCTTCATACAGCATGCCGGTATAGGTATTGCCTGCATCCATATCAGCTTGGTAGCCGCCAACGACCCAGTGGGCTGGATCAATCAGGCGACTACGATATTGCACGCCGGAGTTGGCAAAATTTTTATCGTTGTCAGCGACTAACTTGAATTTTGCGTGTAGTTCAAAATTGGTAACCTGACCGCCTTGCCAAACGATAAAGGTATTACCCTTGAGCGGCGTTTCGACTGAGCTGCGTCCGGTAATCGCGCCATCGCGAACTGACCAAAAATTAGTATCGCCGGACCAACCTGCGAGATTTTTTCCGTTGAAGAGTGACCGGAATTCAGGTTCGGCTGCTTGCGCCAAGCTGACCAAAAGGCTAAGGGTGGTGTAGTGGGCGAGTAAACGGAGGGAGGATTTCATAAATGAGTGCCGACAGGATGCTGGAAGCTAGCAGGTAAATAATACCTGAGCTTAAGGGAACGAGGGACTTGACGGAAAGAATCAGAGCTGCGGAGCAAACATGGCGTCGGCGGGATTTCCGCCGGAAAGGATATAAGCCAGCAGGTCTTTAAGTTCATCGGGATTGAGGGCGTTGATGAGTCCGGGTGGCATCATCGAAACGGGATATGTTTTTCGTTCGATGATCTTTGATATTTCCACGCCCATGACATCTTCTGGCGAAAAGGGATTAGTCATGACCTTAATCCAGCCATCCTCTTCACCGAGTACGCGACCGACGATTGAGTTGCCCTCTGGCATGGAGAATTCTTCAGTGCCGTATTGGTCGCTAATAACGAGCGAAGGTTCGATGATGTTTTCCAATAAATCACGAACACTGTAACGGCGGCCAGCATCAGAAATGTCTGGAGCAATGCCGACCCCTTCACCGTTGAAGCGATGGCAAACCGTGCACGCAGTGGCGGCGAACATTGCTTTACCTTGAGTGAAATTTCGACCGGTGAGTTTTGCGGGAAATAGGGGGAGCGTATCCTTCAGGGTGTAGGCGCGACCGGGACCGCGCGGGGTTGTCGCTCCGATGGCGATGGAATGCACCGGAGGTTTCGAGAGTTCATCCAGCGCGGTGCGATCGGCTAGTTGAGGGACTTTGGCGAGAGATTCAGTGCGGATATTTTTTAGAAATCCAGTAAAGCTAGCGCCCCCCATCCAATTATGGGTGCGTGGGAACCATGAGAAAAATTTCACGCGCAGTTCCGGGGTCCAGCCGACCGTGGCGTTGCGGAGATTATAGGCGATCGCGATTTGCTGGCGATCGGGCCGGCTGGCAGCGACTTTGGCTACTATTCGGCCGTAACCATCATTGCGGGCGAGGAGTGCGTGACTGGCGAGCTCCTCGGCGGAGGTCCCGCTGGGTTCAGCTACGGTGAGAAGCGGAACTGCTCGTCCCACGATCGTTGGTGAATCAAGATAAACGAGCAGCGCCAAAAGCTCCCGAGTGATCAAAGCATCTGATTGCGGGAAGAGCGGATCCAATTTTATTAAAAGCCGGGCGCAGGTAGTGGCATCGGGTTTTCCCATACGGGTGAACGTGAGCTGCCAAGCGCGCAGGAGGCGGAAGCGCAATTCAGTCGGTTGCTGGCTAAAATCAAATTTAACGAGCGCGTCGATGAGTCGCGCCTGATAGGAGTGTTCGCCAACACGGGCGAGGGCGGTTAGAGCTTCGAGTGCGGTCGATGGGTCTTTTTCCTGTAGAGCACGTTTTGCCCAATTTTGGGGCAGTTGACGCTCCAGGGCGGCTCGCGCGGCAAAGCGAACAAAGCGATCGGAATTTCCGAGGTTTGGCCAAATAGTATCGATGGCCTCTGGACCGACTCCCTCAACATGAAGCGCTTCGAGCGAATGCCGAAGTTTCGCTTCCGGGGTGGGGACCGGCGGCGCTACGGGCTGGGTGTTTTCGGTTCCGACGTACGTAACGCGATAAAGAGCCGATTGGGTCTTCCGGCCGCCAACGATGAAGTAGAGGGCGCCGTCATGAGGGTTAACAACGAGATCAGTGAGCGGAAGAGGTTTGCCGGAAACAAATTCTTCCTTGGCTCCGCGAAACGTAGCGCCATCTGGCGTGAGGTGAATTGCGTAGAGTGTCCCGTAGGTCCAGTCGCAGGCAAAGAGGGCTGTCTGATAGGTAGCAGGAAACTTTGCGCCGGTGCCGAAGACCGTTCCCGTTGGGCACCCGGGGCCGATGTCGAGGGCGGCCGGCAAACTGTCACTATAATAGGCGGGCCAGCGACCGGCGCCACTGCGCCAGCCATAATCACCGGCATCTACCACGTGATTTACTCGTGTCGGCATATACCAAGGAGCCCCTTGATCCCATTCCATGTCGGAATCGTAAGTGAAGAGCTCCCCGTTTTGGTCGAACGCCAGATCGAACTGATTGCGGAAGCCGAGCGCGAAAAGCTCAACCGACTTTCCATCAGGATCAGTCCGTCCGATATAACCGCCGGGAGCATATTTATTTTTAGCATGGCCGCGCGCATCCCACATGCGCGGAAGGAGGTGGTCTTCATCCCAGCGGACCGCGCGCGATTTTTCCATATGCGCCGGCAGCTCGGTATGATTACCATTGGCAAAATAGATGGACTTTCCATCGGGTGACAGTGCGAGCGAATGCGGACCATGCTCGCCGCCTCCCTTCATTTCCCGTAGATAGGTAATTTCCTCAAACTGATCATCTCCGTTGGTGTCGCGCAGGCGCCAGAGGCCGCGCTTGTTGGGTACCTCGCCCACCATCACGTAGAGGCTATTGAAAGCGTAAAGCAGGCCATGTGCACCGATGGCCGGTATGCCCCCTTCGGCGTCGCGCATTCGTTTAGGGATCGCTTCAAAATCAGGCGTCATGGGAACCGCGGGTAGGGTAACTTTAAGGCGTTCTACCTGTGTTCCCTTGGCCGTATTAATCGGCGGCAAGCTGATCCGGTAGAGACTTCCGTATTGGTCGGCTGTGAGGAGGCGACCTTTGGGATCAAGGGCGATGCTGACCCATGAGCCTTGTTCCGCTTTGGGTACACTGTAGAGCAAGTCCACCTTGAAGCCTGGCGCCACTTGCAATGCGGCGGGAATACTGGCCTCGGGTAGATCGCTCGATTTTTCGTTGGGAATCGGTTCAGCGGAGATCGTGAGCGCGGTAACATTCAGCAGAAAAAAAACCCGCGTCAGGGTGGCGGCCGCGTTAAAACTTCGGCGAGTGGGGTAAGAATAGGCTGACTGAAATAATGAAGAAGTGATCATGGGGTGGGTAGCGAGTTGCCGGATGTGCTCGCGAGCGCTTGATTAACGCGGGGATCGCAAAGTTCTATCTTAGCAGTGAGCGGATGCTTGGGTGGCAAGGGATGATCCTTGAGATACGCTGAAACATTTTTTGTTACAACTAATTGGCCATACATCATCGCCCAATGGCCGGGGAAGGTGCAGATAAATTCGTAGATACCTTCAGTCGTCAGTTCCGATATTTTTAGCGTAGCCATTTGGTCGGTCTCGAGGATTTTAGTGGCCGCGACTACGTCGGGTGTGTCGGGAATGAAAGCTCGACCATTCGTATCCAGTTGTTCCGGCAACAAGGTCATGGCCGCTAGCCCGACGCGCTCGCGGGTGCCGGGTTTAACCACGACAAAATTATGTGGCAGGCCATCAAGATTTTCAAAAATAACTTCAAAGGGCTTGCCGGCCTCTACAACGAGGCGCGCGGTATCGAAGCGCATTTCTTCGGGAATGGTGGTGACGGTGAAAACAGCTACGCGCAAGCCAGCTAGGGTGGCGCGGAGCGTTTCGGCTTCAGCCGCTGGGAGTGTTCCGACCAGATCATCGGCGACCTGTACGGTTTCGCTGTAGTCGCGACGCAACTGGCCAAAAATATTGCGTTCGGTACGCTCGCTGGGGTGGGTATTCGCAGCCCAAGCAACAAGATGGCGCGCGGTATCTGCCGCGGCAGCGGCTGGCCAACGGTCGCGAGGGATGGCGCGCAGACCTTGGGCGGCATTGGGAATTTGCTCTCCTCGTGCAATCATGGCGGCGAGGGCGTTGAACACTGCCGTGGGTTCCCGGCGGGTGCTGACTGCGGCGCGAATCGCTTCATTCTGGATCGTGGTCACCGTCGCAGGAGGGCCAGGCAGATTAGCTGCGTTGGTGCCTAGAATCGGCATTACGATCTCATAAGCGGTAGCTCTGAGTGCAGAATCAGGAATCAAGGACAGTCCGCCGAGAAAACTTGCTTCGGTGAGGGAGGATTTAAGGGCCTCGGTCCAGAGAGCCGAGAGCGAGCCATCGGCGAGCGCTAGCGCGGCCCAAGCGAAGGATCGACCTTCGGCATTATCGGTCAGGGCTAGCTTATGAATCGCAGAGCGGTGGGTGCGGAGTTCCGACGGGGGTTGGGCAAGGAGTAAGCGGCCAACGCTTTTTACATCGATTTCAGCCGGTGACTCTATGGTTGCGAGGAGAAGGTTGACGCGGCTGATCTGACGAGCGGTGGCAATTGCGGCTAGCGCTTCAGCACGCACGAGATCAGAGACTCCTTTCCGGCCTAGAATATTCTCCTGCACGTCGATCGTGCGCGATAATTTAAGGAGTTCGGAGACTGTGAGCGTGCGAAGCAAGTAGCGGAAACTAGCGGAATCACCGCCAGCGATTGCGGTTCCTGCATCGATGCTTTTGGCCCAAAAAGGCCGCAGTTGGCGGAGGGTTTCACCGATGGTGTAATCGAGATAATAATCAATCGGCCGCTTGGTTGCCGCCAAAGCGACTTCGGTCGCACCAACCTCTGAAAAAAAGCTAGCGGCCCGAACGGCGTGGAGTCGCACGCGAGCATTTTCGTCGTTGGCTTTGCTTTGGAGCAACGTGAGCGCAGTGGGTAAGCGATCGCGCCAGTAGCCGAGCACACGAACGGCCGCGGCCCGGGCATCGGCGTTGGGGGAATTCAAGACTCGTTGGAGGAGATCCTGATCGACAACATTGTGCCACTGGTGGAGCCAGAGCGCTTCGGTAAGGTGATGGGCGTAGTCCGGCGTCGTGGGATTGAGTGAAGCGAGCCAAACTTTTGCAGCCGCGATAACTTCGGCTGTGTCGTGGCGGCCAAGTTCAATTTTAGCTAAGTTGCGGATTTGATTCTCGGGACGCTCGAGAAGTTTCAGCAATGCGGGAATGGGTTGACCAGCAATGGGTGGCGGGGTGGCCAGCGGGCGACCTTCGTAAGTGAGGCGATAGATGCGGCCGTGAATGTGGTCACGGTTGGAGTCCCGTAGATGGCTTTGGAGATGGCCGATCAAGGGCGTGCACCAATCGATGACGTAGATCGCGCCATCGGGTCCTACGGAAGTATCAATGGGACGAAAATCTCGGTCGGTCGAGGACATGAGATCAGTCTGACGCTCACCTTTAAGACCGGCGCCATCATCAACGAGTTTGAGGCGATAGATTCCCTGAAAGCCAATGACATTAGGGTTGAGGTAATTCCCCCAATACTCCGGCGGGAAATGCGTGCTGGTGATGATACTACTCCCGGCCGAAGGCCGGGAAGGCCGGTCCCAGATCGTTTTTAATTTAGGATGTTTTTTAGGATAATCGATCTTCCCGCTTATCGCGGCGCCAAAATAAGTGTGGTTGCCGGTAGCGTCGGTGATAAAATCATTGCCCCAATAGTCGAAGGCCCGGCCGTGTGGGTTCATGAAATTATATGAGGCGTAAGTCTCGAATTTCCCCGTGCGCGGCTCAAAGCGGTAGATGGCTCCGTCGATGTTGCGCACGGGTCCGAGGGCTGTCTCGATTTGGGATCGGTGAAAGACGCCGTCACTTAAGAGAATCGCGCCACCGGGCTCGTAAACGAGTGAGTTGGCAGTGTGGTGGGAATCCGCGGAGTCGAGGCCCATAAGGACGCGCTCCTTGGTGTCAGCTTGGCCGTCTCCGTCTGTATCGCGAGCAAACCAGAGATCCGGCGCCTGCATAACGAGGAGGCCATCTTTATAAAATTGAAAACCAGTCGGACAGTTTAGGTTGTCGAGAAAATGAATGCATTTATCAGCGCGACCATCGTGATTGGTATCCTCGAGGATGATAATACTATCCCCAAGGGTAGACGTTGGCGTGCGTTCAGGATAATTAGGCCAGACTGAGACCCAAAGCCGGCCTTGCGGGTCCCACGCCATCTGCACTGCATTAGCCAATTCCGGAAATTCTTTTTCGCTGGCGAAAACATTTACTTTTACCCCAGGAGCCAAAGTCATTTTGGCGAGCGCTTCATCTGCGCTGAGGAAATTGTAGGTGCCATCGGGATTTGGCCCCGGCTTATTCGTGCCGAAAGGCGTGACCGGCGGCAGTGGAATCACTGCCGGTGGGGTGTGCTCACCCCGCGCGATCGCCCAAAGCTGGCGATCACGATTTGCAGTCAGCACATCGCGTTGCGCCATTTCTTCCTGCATAATCTGGTTATTGGTTAGCTTAGGTTTATCCTTCGCGGATTCATAAGCCAATTTGGAGCGATCACCGTAAACATTGAATCCGTCCATCGTCCGATAGCGCGAATGCCATTCTTGATTTTTAGCATTCACCGCGGTTTGCAGCGCGGTGAAATTGCCGGGCGGGACAGCTTCACCGAAGAGCGCCTTGAAAATGATGGGCGCGAGCGCGGCATCGCCCGCGGCGGTGAGATGCAGGCCGTTGAAGGTCAGAGAACGACCGTGCGCGGCGGCTTCGGCGTAAAGCTGCTGGGAGGGAGCCAAGAGGTCGATAAACGTCACGCCTGCTCGGTCGCCCGCAACTTCCGCCATCGCCGCGGCATAAAGCGCGAGGTTGCGATTATTGGCGGCGGGGATCGCGTAATTGCTATCCGGCAGAATTTCATTGGCGATCGGCGAGAATAGCACGATGTGCGGAGACCCGTGGGTGCCGTAATTTTTGCTCCGCGTTTCGCTGAGGAAGGCGGCGAGATCGGCCTTAAATTTGGGCAAGCCATCGGGCCCAGCAAAAGATTCATTGAAGCCGAAAAAAGCAAAAATTACGTCAGTGCCTGTGCGGGTGAGCCATTCATCAGGGGTCCCGAAATCTTTGGAGCGTGCGCGGGTGACGAGTTCATCACCCGTCACCGCTAGATTGCGAAATACCAGTTCGTGCTTTGGGTACTTGGCATGGATGAGCGTCTCAAGTGCGCCTGCATGCTGCATGCGATCAGCCAGGCCATTTCCGACAAATGCGATGTGCGAACCTAAGTTAAGCGCGATTGGGGTGTTGATCGTCGCTGGGGTAGGGTGGGGTAATGTGGCCGTGATAGTTCCGCCTGCAGGCAAGATTTTACCGAGAGCATGATCGGCCGGCGTGAGACCAGTCCGATGGCCGGCGAAACCATAAGGGCGCGGCGCGTAATGATCGAAAGGCGTGACGTCGGCCTTATTCGGTACCACTAATCCAGCCGCCCAGTAAGTAGCGTTAACAATCAGCCGCCGCAGCGATTCCTCTTCAAAATCAGTGGCTGCTCCGAGGGTGGTTGTAAAAATTTTAGCCATCGCGCCGGAGGTCGTTGGATAGCTCCGCGTCCAGACGATGGGCATCGCGGGGGCATTGACCGACTGTTCGGTTTTGGCAGCCGTTGATTTGCGGTAGGTCGCAGGAGCATCTGTCGGGTGCATGCCTTGGAGGACGAGTCCGCGCGCAAGGATTTTCGCATCACTCGGTGGGGCGGCTTCATAGACATCCGTCGTCCCAAAGAGACTAGTAACTCCGTTAAAGAGTGGATCAGCCGCACCGACGGGTTCAATGACGCCCCGCGTCGCTTCAAATTTATGTTTACCCCAGTGGCTAACCCAGGTCTCGCCTAAGACACGTTTGCCGAAACCACCTGGGCTGCTCGCTTTGTTATTCCAAGTGTAGTCGGACCATAGGCTGCCGGCGGGGAAATTAAAAGCGTGGGTGGAGGTGCGGAGCGCAATAATGGGCACCCCGCGCTGATGAGCAGCGACGAAATGTTTCATGGCCTCATCAGGCCAGGCGCGGAAGCGCAGCGACATGATGATGACGTCAGCGGAGTCGAGAGCTTCAGCTCCAGGCAGCGAGTTTGGATTGGTCGGATTGATCGTGCCATCTGCATCAAGAGCAAAAAGTACGGTCGTCTTGAAGCCGTGTCTTTGACTCAATATTTTCGCCAACATGGGCAGCGCTTCTTCGCTGCGATACTCTTCATCGCCCGACAGGAGCACGACGTGCTTCCCTTTGGCGGGGGTACTCTGCGCTGGCTCCAGCTCCAGCCGCGTGCTAGTGGCGGCACTCAGCACCGCCGCGGTTAGGAAAGGGAGCAAGAGACGAATCGAACGATGTAAATTGATCATGCGCGGTAGCCGGCCGCGGCAATTTCACGACGGAGAAAAGTGTGGCCAGATTCGGCGATGTCCCAAGCTGGCGAGTACTCACGCCAGACGTTGATGGCATTGGCAAAGGCTGGATCAGAGCGGCTAAAGGCTTCGATGGCCATCCAGCCGTCATAGCCTACTTCACGCAGGGCGATCAGGTTTTCCCGGAAATTAATATGTCCAGAGCCAGGAGTGCCGCGGTCATTCTCGCTGAGGTGAACATGCTTGAGAACCGGCGCGATGGTGCGGATGGCATCAGGAAAAGTTTTTTCCTCCATGTTGGCGTGGTGTGTATCATACATCCCGCGCACGTTGGGATGATCGGTCAGCTCAACCAGCATGCGCAGCTGGGCCATGGTGTTGCACAGATAACACTCAAACCGGTTGAGTGCTTCAGGGCAGAGCGTGACGCCCGCCTGTTTAGCGTAGTCACCAGCGGCGCGCAGGGTGTCCGCGCTGCGTTTGTATTCGTCAGGGTGAATATCGGTGCGCGTAAACGTGGCAAAGGCCGAGTGAAATGGTCCGCAGAGTAGGCTGGAACCGCAATCAACGGTGCGGTCGATATTCCATTTGAGCACTTCTAGGCCCTTGGCGCGAATCGCGGCGTCGGGGCTGGCCGGATTGGCGTCGGCTCCGAGAATGGTTACACAGGTTACTCCGAGATTGAGATCGGTCAGCAGTTTTTTGAGACGCTTATAGGCGGCAGGGTCTTGTTGGCCGTTGCAGATCTCGATACCGTCATAGCCAATTTTTTTAAGACGTTCAATGTGCGGAAAAAACTCGTCGGAGATCGAGGCGGTCCAGGCGAGGAGATTGAAGCTGAGTTTAGGCATGGGAGTTAAGAGCAGTTGTAAGCGAGTGGGGCGACGCAGAGAGTGGCAGGCAGATGACCGTGGTCGGGTGAATGGCCGCGGCCTGCCTGACGGATTTCAATAAAGCTAAGTTAAGCTTTTTTTACATTGGTCCAGCGACCAGAGGCAGCTGATTTAAGCACAGCGTCAGTGACGTAGTCGGTGGCAAGACCATCGCGGAAGGTCGGGGCGGCTGGCCGACCTGACTCCACGCCTTGAAGAAAATCGGCGACTTGGTGTACAAAGCTGTGTTCGTAGCCAATGGCGAGACCCGGCACCCACCAATTTTTCATGTAAGGCTGATCTCCATCGGTGACGTGAATGCTCCGCCAGCCGCGCGTGAGACCACCGTCCTTGTGATCAAACCACTGAAGGCGGTGTAAATCATGGAGGTCCCAGAAAATAGACCCATTTTCACCATTAATCTCGAAGGTATAAAGCGCTTTGTGACCGCGAGCATAGCGCGTGGACTCAAAGGTGGCGAGGGAACCGTTGCTGAAGCGCGCCAAAAAGGCGGAGGCATCGTCGATGAGGACCTTTTGTTTTTTGCCGGTGAGCGAGTGTTTGCGCTCTTTGACGAAGGTCTCCGTCATCGCGGTGACGGAATCGATCCCGCCGTTGAGCCACAGGGCTGTATCAATACAGTGAGCGAGGAGATCCCCAGTGACGCCACTGCCGGCGATGGAGGCGTCAAGGCGCCAGGTGCCTGGCCCGCCTTGGGGTACTTCGGCATTGATCGTCCAATCTTGGAGGAATTTAGCACGGTAGTGGAAAATTTTCCCAAGGCGGCCTTCATCGATCAGTTGTTTGGCTAGCGTGACGGCCGGAATCCGGCGATAGTTATACCAGACCATGTTAGCAATTTTGGCCTTCTCAACGGCCTTGGTCATGGCGAGCGCCTCGACGGGATTCATGGCCAGAGGTTTTTCACATAGAATCATTTTGCCCGCTTTAGCCGCGGCGAGGGCAATCTCATAGTGAACGTTATTGGGTGCAGCGATGTCGATGAGATCGATATCTTTGCGCGCGATGAGAGCACGCCAGTCGGTTTCCACGGACTCGTAGCCCCAGTTGGCGGCAAATTCCGCGGCTTTGACGCCATCGCGCCCGCAAACTGCTTTGAGGACGGGCTGAATTTTTCCGGGAAAGAAATTACGAACTTTGCGGAAAGCGTTGGAGTGCGCGCGACCCATGAAGCCGTAGCCGATGAGACCAATATTGAGTGATTTCATAAGAGGAGGAGTAAAAGAACCGTTAGTAGGGAATAAATAAAAAGAAGTGCCGTGGGGCGGGGAATTGACCTGAAGTCGCCCACCATGTTTGGTGGTAGGCGCGCGTTTTTTCCCGCAGTCCCGCGGTCTTTAGCCGACCCAGCCGTGATTTTTTCGAACCTCGATCATCGCGGCGAGAATATCATTCCAGGTCTGCTGTTTCAGCATCACTTCATTAGGGAACATGCAACCGTCCCAGCAGATGTGTTTAATTTTCTTGGTTACTTTACCTTGGGCGTCGCGGAGCCAGTAGCCAGAGTCGCGCGGAATATTTAATTTACCCTTGGGATCGGTCGCGAGGCAGTGGCGGCCTGTCTTTTCATGGGAGCCAGAACCAAAAACGGTGCCATCGTTCTGCGCGACGTGAAAATCGATCGTCCAGGGGCGCAGCGCCGCCGTGAGCTTCACCATCGCCTTGTGGAATTCGGCTGGTTCCCAGTGGAAATTTTTCGGCACGATGCGGTGGGCTTCAGCATTTTCCCCGAGCGTGTAGAGCAGCGTGTGCGACATATCGGCTTGGAAGCCGACGATTTTTGGCATGTTCACCGCCTCCAGGAGATTCACCATATTTTTCCAGCTATGCATACCACCCCAGCAAATCTCACCTTCGGCCGCCAAGCGCTCGCCGGCATCTTTGGCGATTTTACCAGCCTCACGGAATGATTGCGCGATGAGTTTGGTGACACCCTTAGGATCAGCGTCCCATGTCTTAACGCTCGTCGCGCTGTCGATGCGAACGATGCCATCTGGGCGCACTCCGAGTTCGCGAAGTTTTTGCGCGATGCGAATCGCTTTGCGGACATGGTTCACCCAATTCGCGCGTGCGGTGGCGTCACCACCAGCGGCCGCGTCGAACCAGACGGGGGCGACGACAGAGCCGACGACCAATCCCTTGGCCTTGATTTTGGCCGCGAGGGCTTTGATGCCATCGTCTGAGAGGTCGATGTCCGTGTGCGGATTATAGAGAAAGAGATCGATGCCGTCGAATTTCACTCCGCCAACATCTGCTTTAGCGGTTAGCTCAAGCATGGTGTCGAGCGAGATGAATGGTTCTGCGCCAGGGCTGCCTTTGCCGACGAGGCCGGGCCAAGCAGCGTTGTGAAGTTTGGGAAAGTTATTGTCAGGCATCGGGAGTGGGGGTTGAGGTGAAGTTAAGACGAGAGATCAGAATTTGTTCTGGCGGTAGGCGCCCATTTTAGGCGCGGTGGGATTTACTTCTGGTCCGAAGTAGCGCAGGCAAACTAGCGGTTCGGTGCTACTTGTGTTTTCAAAAGTGACCCCAGCCTTGGCGCCGTCTTCCGTACAGAAATATTCATCCTCCGTGAGTTCGTGGAAGCGGATTAACTTAGGGCTCACGAGGGGTTCGCCGTTAATTCTGCCTGAACCCTGCACACAGATCAGTCCATAGGCGCCGGTATCTTTGACGGTGCACTTGGTGCCCGGGTCGATCGTGATTTCTTTGGCCGTAAAACGCTGTTCGCCGTCTACTTTGCCGTAAACGATCCAGCGATCGACGTAACCCTCGCGGCGGGTGTCAGCGACGGGGACAGGTTCCAGGTAGTGGTTGTCCTTGAAGTTGGGATCGACGTTTTTATCCCAATCCAGCTGATCAACGATGTAATCGATGTCTTGGTGTTTGGCTTTGGGCACATCTTTAACGAGCAGAGACCAAGGCACCTCGCGGCCTTCGACGAGATTTTGATACATACCAAACACATCGCTTCCCCACTGCGGTTCGTAGGTGCACAGAGAACCAGGCGCGTGGAGAATGCATGGATCAATGAGCCAGCCAGTGCCTGGCTTGAGGCGGTAGGCTTTGGAGAGATCAAGAATACCGTTATCGCCTTGGTTCCATTTGGCGATGCAGGCTCGCACCTGCGCTTTGGTGGTACCGGGCTCAAGCCCCATGAAGGTGTAGGGGAAATTATTGCCTACGTTATTGTGCTGAGGTGGAAAATAGTAGGACTCGGGCTTGCCCTCTTGGCCGACCAATTTTGCCTGAGCGGCATTTTGGTGCATGTGATGCGGAATGGGCCCCATGTTATCGAAAAATTTCGAGTAGACCGGCCATTTGCTATATTTTTTCCAAATGGCTTTGCCCACGAGGGTCGCGCCGGTATCGGCGACAGCTTGGGCGAGGGTGAGGCGTTCTTTACCAATCACCACGTAGCTAAGCCCCTCGTCAGCGGCCCGACCTTCATTGGCGGTAACAGTTGTAGAGGCAAACCAGCGCTCATCGATCCCTCCTCGATTAAGTCCGTAGGCGTAGGTATCGTCTGGATGAAGTTTAATCCGTAATCCCGGTTGCAGGAAAGAGCGGGGCACCCACGCGGGGGCCAACCGGAGTAAGCCGCCGGTGCGGGAGATCTCGGCTTCGACGAGGCTCTGCGTTGATTTTTTGACGATCTTCAGGTCGAGGATGGAAGGAATGGCCATAGGAGTGATAAAAAATCTAAGAGTGAGACGAGAGAGGTGTTAGTAAAATTATGAAAATAAAAGCTCTAATAAAAGCCGCCAAGGTAGGGGTGGGTGAGGTGATCGCAGGGTAATCGCGATGCGAATCGGGGGTGGGGAGCTAGCGAAGGGGGTGAGCTTTTGGACCAAGACAATCTGCACAATCTACGATAAGCTAATTGACGATTTTTCTCTATAAGGGTGACGACAATATTTAGAAAGAAAACGTCGATAAAAATTTAGGCCAGTACGTTTTATTCTAGCGTATGGCTGGCGTAGCGGAGTCGATATGCTCGAGGGGTCTCTCCCATAAGGCGGCCAAATTCTTTAGTGAAATGACTTTGATCAGCAAAACCCGATTCCGCCGCGATTTCTGCTAATAATTTTCGCGTGAAAACAAGGGCGCTGCAGCTCATCCGCACTCGTAGGTTGCGCACATAATGATGCGGGGACACATGGTAGGTGGCCTGAAATTGCCGTTCAAAGGCCCGCAAGGAGAGACCGCAAATTTTGGCGAGGCGACTATTAGTAATCGATTCGCTATAATTCTGGCTAACAAATCGAATGGCTGCACTCAGCGGTGAGTCACCCGGGGCCACCGGGGCTCGCTGGTCAATGGGACGCGTAACCCCAGCCGTTCCCACAATGCGCCCTTGGGCATTATGGAGGGGGATTTTCGAAGTTACGCACCAACGTGCCGTGTGATTAAAGCGGCCGATCAGTTCCACGCGGGAAAGAATCCGTTCTCCTTGCAGCACTCGCTCATCGTCGACCCGATATTGATTGGCCATCACCGGGCCGCAAAAATCAAAATCAGTGCAACCGATGATATCCGCGCGGCTCGCTACCCCGAAATTGAGAAGAAATGCCATGTTGACCCATTGGTAATGACCCTCGGCATCTTTTACCCATACCAGCAGATTTTCGACATAGTCTAACAGCTCAATAATCTCTGGCGGCTTCGCCCCAATCCGGCGCAAAGAATCGAGAAGATGGGGGTCTGCCGATGCCTTGTTCATCACGCGATAGGCGTCGGTGGCCTGAGCCACGACAGGTCAAGGGGGGTGTGGGTTTGCCGGCCATTGGCTGCGACCAGATCGACGCCATCACCGCGGACTATAATTGAGGCCACGCGATCGAATTTTTTTGGGATCAGGGCCATTGCCATGATGGTGCTGATCGTCGTGGGGCGAGGCCCCTTTAGTTTTAGGGTAGTGGGAATTCCCTGACGGTTGAGCGAATTAGGCTGAGCGGATTCGGCCAGCCCGTGGTGAAAATATCCGGTGATATCTTCGAGCCCCATCACATCAGTATGTCGGCCGTTCCAAGGCGCATAATGGCGGCCGCCGTTAGAGATCCACATGACCGTGTGTCGAAGTACGCGGGGGTCACGGAGGGCAAACCAGACATAGCCTTCAGAGGGGAAAGTTACGGCCGTCCAAGCAAAAGGGAGTCGGGGGTCCGCCGTCAACATGGCGAGATCTTCATAACCACGGCGGGCGGGATAAACGCTGAGATCAGCCTGACCGCCATCGAGCCGCGGTACGCGCTGTAACGAACGAAATACCGCGCCTGGCTTCAGGCTTTGATAGCCGCCATTTTCCGCTAATTCGAACGGCTCGGGCAAGACTTGACCGTGAATGAAACGACTCGTGCTGATGACCCCGCTGCCGGGTTGGGCGGGAAATTTCAACGTAGCGTGATGACCGACATTCATCGAACCGGTCATTTCGGTGATGATATGTCGCGAGTAGACCGCGGTGTGACCGTCGATAAGGCTGATAAATTTATTAACGCGTCCTTTTCTTGCCTTAGTAGTGAGGCGGGTCTGGAGCGTAACGCGGGCGCCGGTACGTGTGAAGGTCGCTGAGCGCCAGATGGCGTTAGCAGTTTCGCCATGCGGCGGGTGTTTTTCGCCGCGCCAGGGAGTGGCGTTACCGCCGAAAGGGCAGCAGAAAAAATCACCCCGTAAGGCGCGGAGGATGGCTGGTGATCCTGTGGCGAGGGGTTCCTCAGCCCAAGGGGCCACAGAATAAGGCTGGACGATTTTTCGACCTAACTGAAATTGCACAGGGCCGAGGTGGCCGCCTAATTGGGTTAGCCAGCCCTTAACGAGGCTCGATTTAATCGGCCAAGAAGGTTGGCCCTGGATGGTCGTCAGCGGCAAGGAGGACATGGCAAGTCGGGACGCTTTACTGAAAAGAAAGTGGCGGAGAGAGAGGGATTCGAACCCTCGATAGAGTTTCCCCTATGCAGCTTTAGCAAAGCTGTGCCTTCAGCCACTCGGCCATCTCTCCGGGGTGAGCGGCTAGCAAAGGCCCGCGATGAGTGAGTGCAAGGCATTTTGCGGCTCATTTTCCGCCATAGTACTTTGGCTTGAGTACCCCAATACACGGCAAATGACGGTAACGCTCGTTAAAATCGAGTCCGTACCCCACGACGAACTCGTTAGGGATGCCGAAGCCGACATAATCGGCCTCAAAAGGCACCTCGCGCCGTGCCGTCTTGTCGAGCAGCACGCACGTTTTTACCGAGGTAGCCCCTTTGCTCTTAATGAGTCGAGCCACCGCGGCGAGGGTCTTCCCTGTATCTAGAATATCATCGACGAGCAGGACGTGCTGATCCCGAACATCCAGTTTCATTTGATCAATAATCCGGGGTTCGCCAACGGCCTTGGTTCCTTCATGGTAGCTGGAAGCGCGCAGACAATCGAGCCGCAGCGGGATGCTTAATTGTCGTAAGAGGTCGGCTGTAAAAATGAGCGCTCCATTCACGATCGCCACTACCATCATGTCTTTGTCGACATAATCAGCATTCAATTGGGCCGCGAGGGCCGCGACCCGACGCTTGATCGCGCTGGGGGTGACGAGAATATGGTCGAGATGCTTTAATTCAGGAGCCCCCTTTTTTGCAGACATAGGGCCAGCAGAGCGAAACACCGGCCCAAGGCAATCGCAGGAATGCAGCGGGGCGTTTTTTTTTGACTTAACTGGAGCACGCCGGTTCCTTCGCGGGGTCTTGTATCACCATGATATCCATTCAGGTTAAGCAACTGACTAAACGATTCGGGGGTATTGTGGCCCTTGATCGGTTGGACCTGACAATCAAGCCCGGGGAGCTTTTTTTTCTGCTGGGTCCCAGTGGATGCGGGAAGACTACTTTATTGCGCAGTCTCGCGGGTTTTTGCGCACCGGATCAGGGTCAGATATTTTTTGGCGAAGACGACGTGACTCAGTTGGCGCCACATAAACGCAATACGGGCATGATGTTTCAAGGCTATGCGCTGTGGCCACACCTGACTGTCGCCGAGAATGTAGCTTTTGGACTGGAGGAACGACATCTGCCGGCGTCGGAAATTAAGTCTCGGGTCGCGGCGGCGTTAGCGGCGGTGCATCTTGATGCGCAAGCGACGCGTAAGCCGAATGAGCTTTCGGGCGGGCAGCAGCAACGCGTGGCTTTGGCCCGCGCTCTGGTCATTCGACCCCGCTGCTTACTGCTGGATGAACCTTTATCTAATCTGGATGCCAAGCTGCGGCTGGAAATGCGCCAGGAGATTCGGCGAGTTTGCCAAGAGTATCAGCTGACGACCGTTTACGTTACCCACGATCAAAAGGAAGCTCTCTCCATCGCTGATCGTTTGGCGATTCTAGAGCACGGTCGGATTTTGCAAATGGGGACACCGCGTGAAGTTTACCGACAACCGATTTCGCGCACAGTCGCTCATTTTATTGGAGAAACTAATTTTATCCCAGCCCAGGTGTTGGCGATAGATGGTCGGCGCCTTAGCTTGGCGACGGCGGTTGGCAATTTTGAAGGGAGTTTAGGTGATCCGACGAAAGTGCCGGTCGTAGGCTCGGGCGTTACGCTTTCGATTCGGCCGGAATGTTGGGAGCTCCGCACGCAGGCGAGCCTGCCCAATTGTATCGCGGGGCGCATTGGCTCGACAGTGTATCTCGGTGAAATCGCCCAGCATGAATTTATCGCTGAAGGTGGCCTCACCTTGAAAATATCTGAACGCAACCCGCGTTTTATTGATAGTGCTCAACGTCCTAAACTCTACGCCACCGTTGATCCGGATGACGTCGTTGTATTGGTGGATTAATGAAAGCGAGTATGCAGCGCGCGCTTATCATTCTCGCGCTTGGCCTAACACTGGGCCTGCCATTTTATTTACGTCCGCGTCACGTGAGCGTGCCTCGGGTGGCGGAGACGCTGGTCGTGATTACCCCGCATAATGAAGCACTCCGATCGGAATATTCGCGGGGCTTTCACGATTGGTATTTTGCTCGTACCGGCCAATCTATCGCGATCGATTGGCGGGTGATTGGCGGGACCACGGAAATCACCCGCTTCATTGAGTCGGAATATCTCGCGTCATTTCAGCGCTATTGGACCGCGCAATTAGGCCGACCCTGGAGCATGACGGTCCAAGGGGCGTTTGCTAATCCTGTTTGGCAACCGACGGGTGTAGCGGGGGCTACGGAAGCGCTCGAGTTGACTGCCCGCCGAGCTTTTCTGGATTCTTCAGTAAGCTGTGGGATAGATGTTTTTTTTGGCGGCGGCCCGTACGATTATATTCGGCAAGCGGCAGCAGGGCGCTTGATCAATTCCGGAGTGATGCAGCAGCATCCCGAGTGGTTTACCGACGAAGTTATTCCCGCTACTTTTACGGGCGAGCCCTATCGGGATCCAGCAGGGCTGTGGGTCGGCACTGTCTTGAGCAGTTATGGGATGATTTATAATCGCGATGCTTATGCGCGACTTGGAATCACGGCGGAACCCCGTGCATGGGAGGATTTACAGAATCCCAAGCTGCAGGGCGAGGTCGCCTTATGTGATCCCACTAAAAGCAGCTCGATCGCCAAGGCTTTTGAGAACATTATTCAGCAACAGATTCAGCTTCGCTGGGAGCAATTGGCGATCAATCCTAGTCGTGACCGTGCGAGTTGGGAGAGTCAGGCCATAGCTGAAGGCTGGGTTAACGGGCTACGTTTAGTGCAGCGTATTGGCGCCAATGCGCGGTATTTTACGGATACCTCACAAAAACCGCCGATCGATGTCATTCAGGGGAATTCTGCCGTCGGTCTATGCATCGATTTCTATGGGCGCGGAAGCGATCTCGCGACCGCTCGACGCGTGAATGGAGCGGGGGAGCGGGTTGGTTATTTTTCACCTCCCGATGGAACCGTATTATCGCCCGACCCCATTGCCGTGTTGCGCGGCGCACCTCATTTTTCGGCCGCGCAGGCTTTCATGGAATATGCACTTTCTCTGGACGGTCAAAAATTATGGAATTTTAAAGTAGGGAAGCCGGGTGGCCCCGAGCGTTATGAATTGCGCCGCTTGCCGATTCGCCGCGACTTTTATCGAGCGGAATTTGCCGCCGCGCGCACCGATCCCGACGTGAATCCTTATGCGACGACGAATCCGCTGATCTATCATCCGGCGTGGACCGGTGGGATCGTGGCGGAAATGGCCTTGGTCATACGGGTCATGTGTCAGGATACCCATCCCGAGCTTGTGGAGGCTTGGCGGGAAATAATTAAAGCGGGTCTACCACCAGCCGCCCTTGCGGTTATGAGCGATATGACGAGCGTTAGCTACGCCGAGATGCAGGGGCGTATTAAGCAGGCGCTGAGCGCCAAAGATAAGGTCGAAGCGGTGCGGTTGGCCCGCGAGTTAGCGGGGATTTTTCGTGAGCAATATCTCAAGGCTGCGGCACTGGCCCGAGCGACCCCGCGTTGAACTGAGCAGCTGCGCTTACAGCGCGGCAATCGTTGCGGCGTAAGCTGCTTTATTAGCGGATTTAAAAAAGGAGGTGCCAGCTACAAAAGTGTCAGCACCAGCAGCGCGGCACTCGGCGGCTGAGCTCAATTCAATGCCGCCATCTACTTCGAGACGAAAATTGAGACCACGTTCGCGCCGCCATTGGTCGATTTGCTGAAGCTTTGGAAGCATGTCGCGCTGAAAAGGTTGACCGCCAAAACCAGGCTGAACGGTCATGACGAGCACGAGATCAACTTGGTCGAGAAGGGCCTCGATTGCAGCGGCAGGAGTTCCTGGGTTCAGCGCGATACCACATTGGCACCCGAGTGAACGAATGGTGCGCAGTGCCGTGCGGTGATCGTAAGTGGGTTCAATGTGAATGCTAATCAGGTCGGCGCCGGCTTTAGCGAAGGCCTCCAGGTATCGTTGCGGTTCGGCTAACATTAAGTGGGTATCAAAGAATAGCTTTGAGCCCGTGCGACGGAGGGCGGCCAGCGTTTCTGGCCCGAAGGTTAGATTAGGAACGAAATGTCCGTCCATCATATCACAATGCAGCCAGCTGGCTCCGCATTCGGCCACTGTGCAGACACTCGTTGCGAGTTGAGCATGATCACCAGCTAATAAGGAAGGGGCGAGAAGGGACAGGTGCCGCATGGAATTGAGAGCGATCTAGGAGGCAGAAGAGGCTGGGCTCAATCCTTGATTCGTAATTCCCGGTAATCTTGAGCGCGTCGACGGCATTTTAAAATTATCCGTGACCCTGTGGTGGCTGAAGGCAGGAATCTGCCCTTGGCCGTACGTTCACCAAGTATCCAAAACCGCGTGTACGCTGGCGGTGGCCAGCTGCTCCGCGAGCAGGGGGAGGGTTTGATATTCAGAGGGAATGAGACCGCTGTCGGTAAAAACCCCGCGTTTTGCGGTGAGTGATCGGCGCGAAAAATAAGGCTGATGCGTCCGATTATCGGTCAAGGTGGCGGTGGCCTGCAGGGTGACATCAAAGCGTCGGGAGAGCCCCGTATCGTCACTGCGGGCGACAGCGGCAGCGCGATGATAATCGGCGATGGATATCTGCAGGCAGGCCTCGGCGGTAGCGGCGGAGTCGGTTAAAGTGACACGGCCATCGCGAATAAAGGCTTCGCGTAATTGGGTAGTGAGTAAGACCTGCGCTTGCGGCAGAGATACGGAGCTCGTGACGGGCGCGATGAAGAGTGAGGTAAATTTTACCTTAGGCTCAGCGCCTAATTGATAATGAGCGCAACCGGTCAGGCCGCTCGATCCGAGCAAGAGACCAGTGGCACTGACCAGGATGAGGCAGTGAAGGCGCGCAGATTGCGAATATGTGCGCGCCAGAAAATTCATTCTGCACAACATAACAAAAGTGAAAACGGCGCTCAGCCGATCAGCTTAAAAAATCCCAAAACGCTTTTTCTTCACCGCCGCGGGTGTGGCCGGTTGCGGGCTTGCTGCGGTGTTACCGCTTTGCCGTTGGAGGGCGGCATCGACGGCGGCTAGTTTAGTGCGGGCTTCGGCCGCTACTTCTGAGTCAGGATAAACGGTGATTGCCTCGTTATAAAAAACCTTCGCGGCTTGGTAATTTTTGCGATATTTATAATAATATTCGCCCATCGTCAATTTGCTGCGGGCTAACACCTTTTTCATGTTAGCTAGGCCTTTTTCTGCTGTGGCCATGCCGCCGAGATCACCGGGGAACAAAATCATGTAGTCCTCGTAGTAGGTGATGGCTTCTTTGGTGGCGGCTTGATCGTAGTACGGACCATCAACGAGTGAGGCGTGGGTTTCAGCGATGCGCAGATAGGCATCGGGCGTGAGCGCACTACGGGGATACGTATTGATCATGCGATCCAAGGCATCGATGGCCGCTTCTTCTTCGCCGATTTTTTTGTAGCCGCGGGCTGCATTCATGAGCGCCAGCGGGGCGTAATCACTAAAGGGGGCGGTGCGGACCATCATCTCGAAGTACTCGATCGATTTCTCCCGATTACGGAACCCGGGGAACAAACCCCAGATACGGCTGCGTTGGCCTTCGGCGAGGAGCGAGGCGATGCGATATTGCTCGCCGATTACTTGAGTAAATTTTTCCGAATTAGGATAACGCCCCAGCATTTTCTGGTACGTATCGAACGCTTTGTAATATTGCTGACGCTTTTGATAGATTAATCCGGTGTGATAAAGCGCTTCCGCTGCGAAGATAGAATTCGGATATTTTTTTGCTACGACCGTGTAGGCTTTGAGGGCGGTAGAACCCTGGCCGGCTTCTTCAGCGGCCCGCGCTTTGTTCATGAAGTCGAGGGCGTTGCGGCCTTCATCACCACCGAGGCCTGCGAGCACGCCGCTCTCTGCATGCCAGCCGCCTTGAGGCGTCCAGATAAGATCGGCAGCCAGCCGGGCGGGGCTAAAAAGCAGCGCGGTCAGCGCAGCAAGGATGAAGGAAAGGGAGAGGCGACGCATAAAACGAATAGTTACCATCGAATAAGAGTGGAGCCGTAGGTCAAGCCAGCGCCGAAGGCCACCAATAAGGTGTAATCGCCAGGTTTGATTTTACCTGCGCGGCGAGCTTCATCGAGCGCGATCGGAATCGTGGCGGCCGAGGTGTTCCCATATCGGTCGAGGTTGATATAAAACCGCTCTAAGGGTAAGCCGAGGTTACCTGCGAGGGCCTCAATAATGCGGATATTGGCTTGGTGGGGGATCACGAGATTGATTTGGTCAAGCGTGAGGTGATGTTGTTCCACCATTTCGCGGGCAACTGTCTCCATGACGCGGACCGCATGCTTAAAGACTTCTTTGCCCTTCATTCGCAGGAAATGATCTTTATTGGCAATGGTCTGGGGTGAAGTGGGGCAGCGACTGCCTCCCGCCGGCATGTAGAGCAGCTCCCGCATCGCGCCATCAGCGCCCAAATCGGAACCAATTATCCCAATGCCCGATTGGTCGACTTTCTTCAAAACGGCGGCACCGGCGCCGTCACCAAATAGCACACAGGTGGTGCGGTCCGACCAGTCAATAATTGAGGAGAGCTTTTCAGATCCGATGATCAGGGCGCATTTATAGCGACCCGTCAGCAACTGTCCGTAAGCGATCTCGAGAGCGTAAAGAAATCCGCTACAAGCTGCTGAAATATCAAAACAAGTAGCGTGAGGTAAAATTCCTAGCTTATGCTGAACGACGCAGGCCGTCGAGGGGAGCATGTAGTCTGGGGTGCAGGTTGCTACAATGAGCAGATCGATTTCTTCCGCCTTGATCTTTGCATCAAGCAGGGCCGACTGGGCCGATTTAATGGCCATATCCGAGGTCGCTTCATCCTCAGCGGCGATATGGCGCTCCCGAATGCCTGAGCGGCTCACAATCCATTCATCGGATGTGTCCACCAATTTGGCGAGATCCTCATTGGTGAGGATCTTCGTGGGGGCATAGGAGCCAACGCCGGCAATGATTACTGAAGCCATAGAGAAAATTAAGTGACCGTGGGGTCGGGTGAAGGGGCGGCAATCAGCGTGTTGGCGCGGGCAACATCGGCTTCGATGCGGTGATAAAGATCGTGTTGGAGGATTTTACCGGCTGCCCGAATGGCGCTGGCCCAAGCATGCCGGTTGCTGGAACCATGGGCCTTTAGCACGTTGCCTTGCACTCCCAACAGCGGAGCCCCGCCGTAACGATCGGGGTTGAGGCGGTCTTTGAGTGCATCGAAGGCTCCTTTCGCCAGTACATAGCCAGCAATCCGTAGAGGGGTTCGCTTCATTTCTTCCGCCAAAAGATTTTTGATGAATTTAGCCATGGATTCCCATGACTTCAGCAAGGTATTTCCCACAAAACCATCGCAGACCACGACATCAACATGGTCACGAAAAAGCTGAAACCCTTCCACCGGTCCCACGTAATTAATGATACCATTAATTTTCTTGAGCAACTCGTGGGTTTCATTGGTTAACGGGGTGCCTTTGCCCTCTTCGGTCCCGAGCGTCAGTAAGCCCACTCGTGGAGTGGCAGTACCCAGCACGGTGTGAGCGTAATGTGATCCCATGATCGCATTGTGCATCAAGTGCACAGCTTCTGCGGTGGGATTAGCACCGGCATCGATCAAAATGAATGAACCGCCTTCACGCGGAATAGCGGGCGCCAGCGAAGGGCGTTCCACCCCAGGCATCGCGCCGACGATCAGCTTGCTTCCGGCCATCAGGGCCCCGGTGTTGCCTGAACTGACCAGGACACTGGCGCGACCTTCCTTAATCAGATTAAACCCCACCACCATGGAAGAATCCTTTTTGCGGATAATCGCCCGGAGGGGCTTATCCGTCATGGTGATCACTTCGGAAGCATGGGCGACTGATAACTTAGCGTGACCGCTCAGGCCAGCTTGCAGCAGCAGGGGTTCCAAGACCGCTTGATCCCCCACGAGTATGAGGGGAGAAATATGCGCGTCTGCAGCGAGTGCTAATTTGACCGCTTCGACCACTTCGGCCGGTCCAAGATCTCCACCCATTGCGTCGACCGCAATGCGCGCCTGGGCTACTGCGGGACTGACCATGTCGGGGTGGATGGCGAAATATTATCCGAGCAGACCTTAAACCTCTACGTTGAGCACTTGGCGGCCGCGATAAATGCCGGTTTTTGGATTCACGCGGTGAGGGCGGAAAGCGCCACCATCGGTGTCTTTAGCAAATTCAGGAGCGATGAAAGCGTTGGCGGCGCGGCGGTTGGCGCTGCGGCGCTTGGATTGTTTGCGTTTCGGGTTAGCCATAGGAAGTAGAAGTTGTCGCAGTTGGTCGGTTAAAACCAGCGCGGATTTGTGGTATAAAGACGAGGGTCGTAAGGTTCGCCGTAAGAGCCGTCAAGAGTTATAGTCGGCGGGGTAAATTGGGCTTAAAGCAGATAAAGCATGAGGAGTGCAACTGCCAGTGCCAGGCGATAATACGCAAAAATGGCCAATCCATGACGCGAGATGAAATGCACAAGAAATTTGACCGCAATCAGGGCTGAAATAGCGGCGACGAGTGCCCCGAGGAGTACATTACTCCAACCAAAAACTTGGATCATCGCCGGGCCTGATTTGAGCGATTTCAAAAAGGCCGCCCCGGCCAGCGTTGGCAATCCGACCAAGAAACTAAATTCTGCAGACCTGGCGGGGTTCAGGCCCGCTAAATAACCTGCCACGATGGTTACCATCGATCGACTCATGCCGGGGCAAAGAGCAAGGCATTGGGCAAAGCCAATACCAATTGACTTGCGGGTGGTGAGATCGGCGCCTTCGCCTTTAGAGAATCCCGTGCCGCTGTTCGCCCGTCGCCACCGCTCCGCCCATAACATCAAGCAAGCTCCTCCGACCAATGAACCGATCACGGTGATGGGTGAGAAAAGATATTCTGCTACGACATCGTGTAATAGAAAACCAATGATCGCGACTGGGAAAAATGCTAGCAGTACGTTGCGAAGTAAACGAAAGCCAGGAGTGCTGCGACCAAGGAGGCCGAGCAACATGCTGAGCAGTTGGCGCCAATAAAGGGCGATGACCGCAGCGATGGCGCCAATTTGAATAACGACGGTGTAAGTGTCCGCTGCTAATTTGAGCGTGAGGGGAACGCCGTTGGGGTGATCTTTGGTGGGTGCTTTATGCCAGAGAGGTTTTCCTGCACGATCAGCCAGTTGCCGTTCGGATTCTAAGCCGAGCAGTTGATTAGCTATAATGAGGTGTCCGGTGGAGGAGACGGGTAAAAATTCGGTCACGCCTTCGACCAAGCCGAGTACGACTGCATCGGCTGGGCTCAGTTCATGCACGGGTGGTGCTAATTTTTCAGCGGCGCCGGCGCTGAGCGTAAGTACAGCACCAATTAACAGGCAGGAGCGGAGGGTGTGCGACAGGAAGTACACATGCTGAGTTTTCAAGAGGAGTCGGAGGCTGTCGAGTTTTATGCTTTGCGCCTGGGGGGGAAATGATTCTGCTCGGCCCGCGATGGCTCTCCTCATTGAATTGACCACCCAATTGACTGCCGGCCGTAATCTCACGGCGGCCGAAGTGGCTGTGGCCGCGGCAAGCTTGACGGGAACGGAAGAGAGCGATGTCGCGAAAGGATCGTTTCTCACCGCACTCGCGGCCAAAGGTGAGACGCCAGAAGAAATTGCTAATTTTGCGCGAGCTTTTCGGTCGCGCGCGGTGAATCCCGGGGTTGAGGCTTGGTCGGCGCGGGCCCTCGATATCGTCGGTACCGGTGGAGATCACGCCGGCGGTTTTAATATCTCGAGCCTCGTTGTTTTGCTGCTTGCGAGCGCGGGGGTACCGGTGATGAAGCACGGCAACCGCGGCATTACCTCAAAATGTGGAAGCGCTGATTTGCTCTCTGCTTTAGGCGTGGATTTAGCCGCTTCGCCCGAGCAATTACGCCGCGCGCTTGAGCAACTTGGTTATGTGTTCTTCTTCGCGCCTAATTATCACCCCGCTTTTAAGCATATTGGCCCAGTCCGCAAGGCGCTAGCCGCGCAGGGGCAACGCACCGTCTTTAATATATTGGGGCCACTGATCAATCCGGGGCGACCAGCTCATATTTTACTGGGAGTTTATTCGCAGCCTCTCGTTGCTAAATTAGCGCTCACCCTCGAAGAGTTGGGTCAAGTCGCCGGCTTGGTCGGTCATGGAGTCATCACCGCGGAGACGGGAATCGACGAGCTCACTACCGCAACCGTTAACCAAGTGCGCGGCGTTGGTCGCTTGCGCGAGTTTCCGGCGATTTTGCGGGGTGAAGATTATGGTTTAACGCCGACCCCTTTCGCTGATTTGCAGGGTGGGGATGTGGCGACTAATTCAGCAATCGTTGAAGCCGTGCTCGCCGGGCGTGGGCCCCGTGGATTGGTCGATACCATTGTGCTTAACGCTGCGCTGGGGCTCTTTATTGTCGGGCGGACTGACACGATTCGCGAAGGGCTAGCGCCGGCGCGAGAATTACTTTTGGGCGGTGCGGTCCAGGCGCGGATTGCGGCGACCAAGGAGTTTTACCATACATGAAGCGGCACTATTTTGGCACTGATGGGGTGCGTGGTCCTTACGGCACGCCAATGATGAATGAAGAGTTGGCGTGGCGATTGGGCGTAGCGGCGGCTCGATTTGCGCAGACTCAATCAGGCCTATATTTGCCGCAGGTCATGATTGGTTGTGATACTCGCGGTACAGGTCCGGCCTTGCGGAAGGCCTTAGCTGCGGGTTTGGCTTCGGCGGGTTTAAAGCCCGTGAGTTTGGGCATCGTGCCGACGCCAATTGTGAGTCTGCTGACTAGGCAGGTCGGGGCAGCGTTGGGTGCCGTCATCACCGCATCGCACAATCCGGCCAGTGATAATGGAATTAAATTTTTTGGCGTCGGGGGAATTAAGCTGACGGATGAAGCTGAGTTACAGATTGAGCAACTTATGCCCCCAGCGCACGAAGCCGGGGCAT
The DNA here is from genome assembly GCA_903856725.1 of uncultured Verrucomicrobiota bacterium. Lineage (GTDB taxonomy): Bacteria > Verrucomicrobiota > Verrucomicrobiia > Opitutales > Opitutaceae > Lacunisphaera. Next base: position 11,145 of record CAIOCT010000062.1, on the reverse strand, counting down.
TTTTTTTGCGCGCTTTGGCGCCGGCCGAAGAGATTATTTCTCTCTATCCTGAGCCGCTGAAAGATTATTTGGCGCTGACAACTGCTTTGCTCCCCCCTGGTAGTTTAAAGAATTGGTCAGTTGTCCTCGATACGGCCAATGGCGCGGCCGCGGTGACAAGTCGCACAGCGCTCGCCGCCTTGGGCGCATCACTCACATTGATTGGTCATTTACCAGACGGACAAAATATTAATGCCGGCGTCGGTAGTCAGCATCCCGAGCGCATGAGTGCAGCGGTCCGTGCGGTGGGCGCGCGGTTGGGAATTGCCCATGATGGTGATGCCGACCGCTGCGTGTTATGTGATGAGCACGGCGAGGTGTTAGATGGCGACGAATTGCTGACGATTCTGGCCGTGCATGCGCTGAAGCAAAATCAGCTCGTGGAAAAAATTTTGGTAATCACGGTGCAAAGTAATCTTGGTGTCGATGCCGCGGTGGCCGCGGCGGGGGGGCGCACTTGTCGTACGGCGGTAGGGGATCGCTATGTTATCGAGAGCATGCGCGCCGCGGGTGCGCAACTGGGTGGAGAATCTTCCGGTCATGTTATTTGTGCAGATATATCGCCCACGGGTGATGGTCTCGTGGCCGCACTCAAAGTGATTGGGATTATGCAAGCAACGGGACGCACGCTCTCGGAATTGCGGCAAGTGTTGGTTAAATTTCCACAGCGGTCGCGCGCGCTGACGGTGCAGGAAAAGCTACCCTTGGAATCGCTCCCTGGATTATCCGCCGTCATCGGTGCGGTGACTGCAGAATTGGGTGCCACTGGGCGGGTCTTAGTGCGCTACTCGGGGACGGAACCTAAATTGCGTTTGTTGGTGGAAGGGCCGACGGATGCAGTGGTCGCGGCTTGCTTGGACCGACTGACCGTGGCGGCGCACGCTGAGCTCGTGGTTATTTAAGCGGAAGATTATTTCGCTGGATTGACGTCCGCTGACGGCGCAGTGCGAGGGCAGGCGGGGGTGTTTTTTTCGGCTAACCACACGGATGCACCGAGGAGGAGTAAGCTAAGGGCCAAGCGGACGGGATCGGCGGATTCACCAAAAAAAAGCAAAGAGCAGACTACGGCTAGTGGGATTTTCGCGTTATTCATTACGGCCAAAGTGCCGGCGCTCACGCGGGTGGCCCCGAGATTCAAAAGAAAAAATCCGAGACCAGAAGCCACGAGCCCAAGATAAATGAGCACGCGCCACTGTTGTGGGGAAGGCGTGCCCTGGAAATGACCTTGGCTGAGTGCGACGGTCGCGGTTACGACGAATGCGCCTGCATACAGGAGCGCAAAAATTTCGTGATCAGATTGTCCGATGAGTTGAGAGCGGCAGCGACGATAGAGGACTTGGCCGAGGGCGAAGGTGAGGTTGGAAATTTGCACGAGAATAAAACCATGCCAAGAGGTGGCAGTCGCCGCGGGTTGAAAAATGATGACCGCCGTCCCTAGGACTGCGAGCAACGCGGCGAAGAGGGCGCGTGGGCGCAGGATTCGATCAAAGGCATCGGCGAATAACGTTACTAGGATTGGCGTAGTGACGCTGAAGAGAGCCACTTGGTAGGCCGGCAAGAAGCGGAAGCTTTCGTTATAGGCGAGATACATGCAGCCGAATTGGATGGCACCAATACCTGCGAGCGTGAAACCCGTGCGGACGCTCAGGCCGCGCAGACGGAGGAAGGGCAAGAACACGAGGAGGGCTAGCCCCAAGCGAATCGCTGCTACCAGCGTACCATCAAGGCCTGCCGTGATCCCCTTGGTCAGGCCAAAAGAAAATGCCCACAGAAGAGAAACAAGAATAAGATAAGGCATGAGGGCTGGATGAAATGAGTGACGCCCGCTGAGTGCAGCTGAGTGAGCGGAATGTTTAAAGCTTTAGGTGGCTAGACTCGGAACAGAGCCCCTAATTTTTTGCCGATTAAAATAGTTAAACCGGTGAGAGCTATCCCCAGAAATATCATGGCCCAGACGCCGAGGGCGGAGGCGATTAATTTGCCGTCACCGAGCAATTGGAACAGTTCATAAATGGCTTTGGTGATGGGGTAATAAATTTGTTTTTGGGCGAGTACCAGCGAGTCGGAAACCTCCAGCATGGCGAAGGCAAAGGCGAGTAGGCCGCCGGCGAGTAGATTCGCGGTGATTAATGGCAGCGTTATTTTACGCACGGCTTTAAGCGGTGGGCAGCCGAGATTCTGGGCGGCTTCCTCAAGCGTTTCGCTGGTTTGCTGAAAGCCAGCTACCGCCGCACGGACCACGTAAGGCAGGCGGCGGATGGAATAAGCCATAATGAGTAAGACCGTGGGATCACGTGTCGGGTTGAGAAAAGCAAAAAACTTTCCTTCCTGGCTCATGGCGAGGTAACCGAATGCTAAGACTAGGCCGGGTACGGCGAGGGGCAGCATCGCGAGAAAGTCGAGCACTTGGCGTCCCGCGATTTTTGAGCGGACGATTACATAGGCCAGCACGAGGCCGAGGAGGAGATCAATAATGGTCGAGATACTCGCATACTTCAGGCTATTGGCGATGGCAGGAACGGTAAGTGGGTGACCGAGGGCGAGTTCGAAGTTATGGAGCGTTAAATGCGTGGGGACAACGGTACCGTACCAGTCGCTCGAGAAGGCCACGAGTAAGACGCCGAAATGCGGAAGCAGGGCGAAGGTGGTGACCGTACTGAAAAGCAGAGTGCACAACCAGGCGCGCCCTCGGCGCGGTGCAGTCGGACCGCCGATGGCAGTGGCTTTCGCCATCATTGCGTAATGGTCGCGACCGAAGAGGCCTTTGCCCAAGGCGTAAAAAATGACTGAGCTAACAAGCATCACCGCTACCAGTGCGTAGGGAAACGGATTACCGCTCATATCTTTTAAACCATAAAAAATCTGTACAGCTGTCAGACGAGAGTAGTCAAAAATGAGCGCGACGCCGAGATCGGTAAAAGCCCAGATAAAAACAATGGTGCCACCGGCAAATAGACCGGACTTGATGAGAGGCAGGGTTATCTTCAAGAAACGGCGCCAGCCGGTGCAGCCTAGATTGGCGGCGGCTTCGCCCATGGCTGGGTCGAGATTGGCAAGAGCGGCGACGACATTGAGATAAATAATTGGATAAAGACTAAAGGCATTAACGAGTGCGATGCCGAGAAACTGGTTGGCGGCAAGCCAGTCAAAGGTCCAACCGCTGGGGCGGAGACCGAGTTCTATGATCAGGGCATTGAGCGCTCCATATTGTCCGAGGATTTGTTTGAGACCGATCGCGCCGACGAAGGGTGGCAGTACTAGGGGGACCAAAATCAGGGCGCTTAATAAATTTTTACCAGGAAAGATAAAGCGGTCCGTGACCAGCGCTAGCGGCAGCGCCAGGAGCAGGGCCAGGATCGTCGTGGTGAGGGCGAGCCCAAAAGAATGGGCTAAGCCGCTGAGATAAATCGGATCGGTCAGTAGCGAGCCAAGGTAGGCGAAGGTCAGCTGGCCATCCGCGTCAATAAAGCCCCCTTTGAGGATTTGTAGTATCGGCCACGCAAAAAAGGCGCAGAACAAAAGGAGCGTAGCGCCAAAAATGAGGCGGGCGAAATTCTTGGACATGCAAAGGCTGGGATGTCGCGGTGCGGGGTGAGACACAAGCCGGAAGCGGGCGAGGCTCGCGCGTACAGGAGGCGCGATTTGCTCGCAGCGGTTCTCAGATTGATTGAGCCAACTGTTGCGCGAACGCCGTGAGGGTACGCGGACTCACGTGATGCTCAATGCCCTCGGCGTCGCGCTCAGCGATTTTCGGAGGAACGCCGAGTGATTGCAAAAAAGCGACCACGACTTCGTGACGGCGCTGACAAATTTTAGCTAAGCGCTCACCACGGGGCGTGAGGAAAATTGCGCGGTAGGGTAAGGCGGAGAGGTAACCTTCGCGTTGGAGTCGGACGAGTGTGCGATTGACGGTAACATGGGTGACGCCGAGTCGGCGGGCTAGGTCCACGACGCGCGCCTCGCCCATGGCGGTGGAGAGATCAGCGATGGCTTCAACATAATCTTCGGCGGTTTCGGTCGCGTGTTCACGGCGCGTCTGGCGCAAGCTAGCCGCTTGGAGGGTGGCGGGGCGGACCGGGCGAGAGGTTTTCGGCAAAGGCACCGGCTCAGTAGGGGACGCGCGCTTGACAAGTCCAGTCTGTAATGTAGCTAAGGCTACATTATGTATAAATTTATACGAGTCTGCGCTGCGGGATTGGCCTTGGCCCTCGTTAGTTTGCTCCACGGGCAAATCACGGAGACCCCCGCCACCGTCGCCCCCGGTCATTTTTTAATGGAAATGGATGCGCTGTCTTTAAAAGTAAATCGCGACGGCGCAGATCGCTTCACGGCTTGGGGAGTCGCTACAACATTTTTGACCACGGGGCTAACGGCCAATTGGGATGTGCAGGTGGGTGCCGAGCTTTTCTTAAACCAACAATTTGATTCGCGCGGTTTAACCGAAAGGCATTCCGGTCTGGGGGATGTTTATTTTCGGACCAAGTGGCGATTTTACGCAGACGCGGACACAGGCACGTCAATCGCGATCATGCCTTACATCAAGTTGCCGACGAATACGGGTGGAGTCGGTAACCAAGCGCGCGAGGGAGGGCTGATCATCCCGTGGGAAGCGGCGCTCGTGGGTGGCGTTCATCTCACCGCGATGGGCCAAATTGATTTTCTGCGTAATGATGATGATAGCGGCTATGATTCAGTCTGGTCAACTTCGGTGGCACTTCAGCGAGCGGTTACGCAGGCGATTGGGTTGTATGCTGAAACTAAATTTGGTAAATCGACTGGGGGAGCACCGTGGGATGGGGTTATCGGTGGTGGCGTTACCTTGGCGTTGTCAAAAAATACCTCGTGGGATTACGCTCTCTATCGAGGCCTCACGCACGGGGCTTCCGACTGGCAACATGTCCTCCGCTTAAATTGGGGGTTCTGAGTACTGCCGCTTCGCGATGGAAAATTTACCACCTCATTTGCCGGAGTCGACTTGGCGGCGGGTGCGGGTGGCGCCGAGCCTCCCTGAATCACATCGGAGTGTGACGGTGCCGGCGGGGGCTGGTTTTTGGCGCAAGCTCGTGGCTTTTTCTGGTCCCGGTTTCATGGTCGCGGTTGGCTACATGGATCCCGGTAATTGGGCCACGGACCTCGCCGGCGGCGCGCAGTTTGGGTACACGTTGTTGTCGGTTATTTTGATCTCCAACTTGATGGCGATTTTGCTGCAGCATTTGTGCGTGAAGCTGGGGATCGCCACCGGGCGCGACTTGGCGCAGGCTTGTCGCGATCATTATCCTCGGCCGGTGGTCTGGTTTCTCTGGATTTTGTGCGAACTGGCGATCGCCGCCTGTGATCTCGCCGAAGTCATCGGCTCGGCCATTGCCTTGCAGTTACTGTTTGGCATCCCGCTCATTTGGGGCTGTCTCATCACGGTGGCGGATGTGCTGCTCCTCCTGTTATTGCAGAACAAGGGTTTTCGCTACTTGGAGGCGGTGGTCATCACTCTCATCTTGACCATTGGTTCCTGCTTTGCGGTCGAACTGTTTTTGGCGCGGCCGGATCTCGCGGGCGTCGTGACGGGACTTAAGCCGAATCTAGAGATTTTGCGTAATCCCGCTATGCTCTATGTCGCCATTGGGATTTTAGGTGCGACGGTTATGCCGCATAATCTCTACCTGCATTCCTCGATCGTGCAGACGAGAAAATATGAGCAGACCGCTGGGGGAAAGCGGGAGGCCATTAAATTTGCGACCATCGATTCCACGTTCGCGCTGATGTTCGCTCTTTTTATCAATGGAGCCATTTTGGTGCTGGCGGCGGCCGCTTTTCATGGGCGCGGCCATACCGAAGTCGCCGAAATCCAGACCGCTTATCATTTGCTTGATGGGGTGCTGGGCGTGACGTTTGCGGGGATTCTTTTTGCGGTGGCTTTGTTGGCTTCCGGACAAAATTCGACCCTGACGGGCACGCTCGCGGGTCAAATCGTCATGGAGGGTTTTCTGAACCTGCGCTTGCGACCTTGGCTGCGTCGTCTGATCACTCGAGCCATCGCGATTGTTCCGGCGATGGTGGTCATCGGGCTTTATGGCGAAAGTAAATCGACCGATCTGCTCGTGGCTAGTCAGGTCTGCCTGAGTCTTCAACTCGGCTTCGCTTGCTGGCCCCTCCTGCGTTTTACCAGCGACCGCACTAAGATGGGGGAATTCGTCAATCCCACTTGGATTAAATTGCTCGGCTGGACCATAACACTGGTAATTATCGGACTAAATATTAAGCTGCTGCTTGATTTCACTGGTCTCAGTGGCGGTAAGTAAATTCGTCCATGTACACTAAAATTCTTGTGGCGCTCGAAAATGGGGAAGCCGATGAGCGCCTCTTGCCGCACGTCGGTCAATTGGCTCGTCAAGTAGGTGCGGAATTATTGCTCCTCCATGTTGCCGATGGCTGGGCTGCCAGAAATTTTGAGCAGCTGAAACTTACGGAGTCAGCGGAAATGAAAGCGGACAGCGCTTACTTGCATGGGCGCGCGGCTGAACTTCGCGCGATGGGGCTGCGCGTTGAAACGCTTCTCGCGCTGGGTAATCCGCCCACCGAAATTGTGAAAATTGCGGCGGAGACAGCTTGTGACCTCATCGCTTTGGCCTCGCACGGCCACAAGCTCATCGGCGATCTCGTTTATGGCAGTACGATCGATAAAGTACGCCACAATACCACGGTTCCCTTGCTGATCGTAAATTCCAAGATTAAGTCCACCGCTAGCTGAGGGCGATCCCTGGCGGCTCTGGGTTTTCTGCGGAAATTATTTTTTTGTCCCGGCTTGCACGCTGGCTGCAGCTGTTAAAAGGTACTGCGTGGCTATCATTGACGCCCATGTGCATCTCTATCCGCCTGAGGTGAACCGCGATCCCATCGCTTGGGCGGCAACCGCTGGGGAGAAGCAGTGGGCGCAACTCTGCACACGTCGCCGTCGATCGGGTCAAGCGGTGCAGACTTTTCCTTCCGTCGACCAACTGCTCCGTGATCTCGATGCTGCTGGCGTAACTCAAGCGGTGCTGCTCGGTTGGTACTGGGAAAATCACGCAACGTGTGTGCGTCAGAATGATTTTTATAGCGAATGCGTGCGGCAACACCCCGATCGCCTCGCAGCTTTTGCCGCGGTGCAACCGGCTGCTGGCTTAATTGCGCGCGACGAAATTCAGCGAGCCGCCGATCATGGTTTCATCGGGCTGGGTGAACTATCACCGCATGCGCAGCAAATTTCGATGACTGATCCTCACTGGCAGCAGGTTCTCACGCTCGCCGCCAAGTTGCAGTTGCCGGTTAATCTCCACGTGACGGACCCTCTGAGTCGGCCTTATCCGGGGCGGGTCGAGACCCCGCTTGATGATTTTTTGGCACTCGCTCGAGACTTCCCGGCAACACAGTTCATTCTGGCGCATTGGGGGGGCGGCTTGGCGTGGTCACCTGACGCTGTGGCGCTGCCTAATGTTTGGTTCGATACCGCGGCCTCTCCTTTGCTTTACGGAGCAGACGTCTGGCCGCGAGCGCTTAGCAATCGCGTACTCTTTGGCACCGATTATCCTCTCATTCTTTATCCGCAGCAAGAAGCTGCGCCCACTGTTAGTCGTTTACTAGATGAAGGAAAAAAAGCTGGAGCTTCCGCGGCTACGCTCGGTGAAAATGCTGCGCATTTACTCAGGCTTTAATAACCACGGCACTACCGGGCTTTTGGCGTGGGGTAAAATAATTTGCAAACCGGCGGTCAGGCCGAACGGCAATGGCACTGGGAGGCTCAACACTGGCAGTCCACCTAGGCTAGCGGGTGCCGTAAGCGTGAGAATATTACGCCGCAACTCCGGCGTGCAGTCTGCTTTGTGCGGCGCTGCGCACGGCACCGCGGGTAAAATCAGGAAATCGTGATTCAAGAAATATTTCGCAAAAGCTTGGCGCATTCTAGCCAAGGTGGCGTGGGCCGCTTGAATCTGCGCGGCCGGATAATTCGCAGCCGCACTGAAGCGCTGCCAGATGAGGGGATCGTAGTGCTCCCGATACGGCGCTAGCCAGTCGCGGTGAACGTGGTAGGCCTCGCTCATGCCAATCGTGATATAGGCGTCCACCGCATCGCGCCAGGCGGCGAGCAATTCAGCTTGGGTGGCAGCATCGGCCAGCGGGCAGATTTTTTCAGCCGCTGCGGTGCAAGCCTGGTCCGTGACTAGATCCGCCGTTGGGAGCAACGCTGACAGGGGAAGGTAACAACCGCGAAAATTCGCCAGCTGGCTCGCGGGACCAACTAAGGCCTGCCAAGTGGCTAACATCCCTTCGGCTGTTCCCGTGAACCAACCCGCGGTGTCCATTGTCGGCGCTAGGGGAAAGGCATCGCTAATCCATTCCTGCGCCGGTGTTAGTCGAAAGCCGTAGAGTCCGCACCACGCGGCAGGCACACGGATCGATCCGCCCGTATCGGTGCCAAGCGCAAGGGGGACGACTCCGGCTGCCACCAAGGCGGCTGACCCGCTGCTGGAGCCTCCGCTTAAACGATCTGAGAACAGGGGGTGGGGACAGTCACCAAAGTGGGGATTTTCTCCCGTAAGCCCGGAGGCGAATTCCACTAGCTGGGTCTTGCCCGCACAGCTGGCGCCGAGTGCACGCAACCTTGTCACAATGGCGCTATCTGCGGTTGGAGTGCCGCGTACTTGATCGAGAAAAGTGGAACCGGCGCGGGTCGGAATGCCGCCCAAATCGAAAAGATCTTTTAAGAAATAAGGAATTCCGCACAGCGGGTCGGTCGCGCGCCGCGCCGCTAAGTCTAAGGCTAATTCGCGTTCCGGTCGTAACCACGTCAGCGCCGCGGAGCGCAAGGCCGGCGCTAAGGCCGCCACGCGAGTCTGGATGGCGCGTGCGGCTGCGGCCGGCGCCAAAGCTGACCAAGCCGTCCACGGCAAAGTGGCTGGCATTTTTTGGGCGATTGTATCCATTCAGTGACATTCATGGAGTCCGTTCCGCCCATCGTCAAATTTACCTCGCTGCAAAAGCGCTACGGCGTGGGGCCGGTGGTCTTGGATACGATTAACCTCACGGTGGCGCCTGATGATTTTATTTCCTTCATTGGGCCCAGTGGCTGCGGCAAATCGACCATCCTCAAATTGGTGTCAGGGCTGAGCCCCGGGAGCACGGGTGAATTAACGGTCATGGGAGTTAAGCCGCGCGAGGCCCGTGATCGGCAGGCTTTTATTTTTCAGGATGCCACCTTGTTGCCGTGGCTCACCGCGCAGTTGAATGTGGAAATTCCGCTGCGCTTGCGCGGCCGCCCCGCGGTGGAACGGCAGACGACTGCTCGAAAAATGCTAGAATTAGTCGGACTGGGTAAGGTGGCGGATTATTATCCACGGCAACTTTCTGGCGGTATGAAGATGCGGGTGTCGATTGCGCGAGCGCTGACACTCACCCCTCAATTGCTTTTGCTCGACGAACCATTTGGTGCGCTCGACGAAATGACGCGTAATCGCCTCAATGAAGAACTGCTCGCAGTGCGCTCGCTGTCACCTTTTACGGCTCTGTTCGTGACGCATTCTGTGACGGAGGCCGTTTTTTTATCTAACCGCATTGTTGTCATGGCGGCTAATCCGGGACGTTTTTATGCGGAGGTCGCGATTGATTTTCCTTATCCGCGACGGCCGGAATTGCGGGGTCAGCCTGAGTTCCAGGCAAAGGTTAATGAAGTGACGCGCTTGCTGCATGAGGTTGAGATTTCCCCTTCGTCATGAAAAAGTCTTTTCCCGTTTTAACTTGGTTTCTCCCGGCAGTAAGCGGGCTAATTTTTATCAGTCTGTGGTATGGCGTGCGAGTCGTGAGCGGGCTGCAAAGTTGGATTTTGCCTACGCCCGTCGAGATCGTAGCGGCCGCGGTGCATGAACACACCCGTTTGTTGGCGGCGGCTGGTCATACCGCCTTAGGCGCGTTGGGGGGCTTTTTATTGGCGGCCATCTTCGGCTTTTTTACTTCACTCATGCTGGGGCTATCTAAATCACTCCGCGCTAGTTTGTATCCTTGGTTACTGGTGTTGCAGATGACGCCAGTGATCGTCCTAACACCAATCATCATGCTGTGGGCGGGACCGGGGATGCCGGGAATTATCACCATTACTTGGCTAATTAGTTATTTTCCAATTGTCGCTAACATGACCCAAGGGTTGCTCTCGACGGATATGAATCACGTGGCGCTCTTCCGCATGTGTAACGCCCGTCGCTGGCAAGAAGTCCTGCTGCTGCGCGTGCCGGCGGCGTTGCCGTACTATCTCGCGGGATTGCGCATAGCCGCGACTCTCGCGCCGATCGGGGCTATTTTTGGCGAATACATGGTAGGTAACGCCTCGGGCGGAACGGGCGGTCTGGGTTTTCTGGTGTATAGTTACAACACGCAGATAAAAATCCCGGCGCTTTTCGCTACCGCCTTGACGAGCTGTTTGCTCGGCTTCGTTTTTGTCGCTGCCGTGGCTTGGCTCAATTGGGCCTTCCTGCATAAGTGGCATGACTCCTTCGAGCAAGCCGACCACTGAGGCGCTTCCTGGAGAATGGGGGGCTTAAGCTGATTTGTATTACCGTGACACGGTCCAAGATTGATTAGCTCAGCCGAGCGCTTAAATCTGTTTATTTAATTTATGTCATCTTATCTGCTGAGACTCATTTTTGCGGGCATTGGGTTAATGGCCGCGAGCGGTTGCGGTCAAAAAACTCTCGTTGCACCCGCGTCGGCTTCCTCGGCGTTGGTTAAAGTGCGCTTCCAGACTGACTGGTTTCCCCAGCCTGAACATGGCGGTTATTATCAGGCGCTCGCGAAGGGCTATTACGCGGCGGAGGGTCTGGATGTAGAAATTTTGCCAGGCGGGCCTAATGCCCAGGTGATGTCTTCAGTCGCTGTGGGGCGAGCCGATCTGGGTATGACCAATGGCGATGATGTCATCGTCGCCGTGGCCCGGGGGGTGCCGATCAAGATGGTCGCGGCGGAAATGCAGCGCGATGCGCAGGGCATTCTTTTTCATGCTGAACATCCCATTCGCTCACTGCAGGATTTGCAGGGCAAGACGGTCATGGCTGGCGCAGGCTCCACGTGGATTGAGGTGGTCCG
>CAIOCT010000061.1 GCA_903856725.1 uncultured Verrucomicrobiota bacterium | reverse complement strand
TGATTACTGGGATCCCTTGCCGGCTGATGCGCGGACCGTGGCGCACGCTTTGCGTGACCGTGGGTATGAGACGGCTTTCTTTGGAAAGTGGCATTTAGCCGAGCGAGATCGTACGGCCCCCTTGGTTGGAGAGGTTCACGCTAAGATGAAGGTGCCCCCGGCGCGGCGCGGCGGCTTTGCACTATGGGAAGGTTTTGAGAGTGGTTTTTTGCTGAATGATCCCTGGCTGCACGGCTCACGGATACCGGAGCCAAGACAGTTTAAGGGCTATCAAGCAGAGGTATTGGCGCAGCGAGCGGGCGAGTGGTGTCGCGGGCAACAAGCGCGTCGCTTGGCCGGCGGGGCGCCTTCATTTTGTGTGGTGAGCATGGAGTCGCCGCATCCGCCGTATCATGCGCCCGCCCCGCATGTGGCGGAGCGGGCCGCGGCGGAGATTACTCTGCGGGCTAATGTCCCGCGCGGCGGCGAGGTCGAGCGACAAGCGCGGATGGAGCTGGCCGGCTATTATGCGCATATTGAAGCGACCGATCGGGCGATTGGCCAGTTGATCGCGGAGGTTGATTGGAACACCACCACGGTGGTCTTTACATCAGTCCATGGTGACATGCACGGCGCGCATGGCTTATTTCGCAAAGGTTGGCCCTATGAGGAATCGGTGCGCGTGCCGTTGCTGATTCGTCGTGAGCACGGGGTCGGCAATCTAGAATTTAATCAACCAGATCGTCGCCCGGTCAGTTTAGTTGATCTGCCGCATATGGCGGTGGCTTGGGCGGAAGGGCGCCCGTGGGAGTGCACCCGAGATCATGCAGAAATTTCGATGCCCAGCCCCACGGCACTACCGCATCAATGTCCGCACGCGTGGCGGGGTTTTCGTTCACCGCAGCACAAGTTGATACTGAATGCGGCGGGCCAGCCTTGGCTTTATTTTGATTTGGAGCACGATCCGCTCGAAAGACAAAATCTTGTCGCCGAACCAGCCCAGCGAGAGCAGATCGCTCGACTGCGAGCGCTGATGTGAAGGCTGCTCGTTCGACTTAGCCCTTGGGTGAAATCGGGGCGGGCGGAGCTGAGTCGGGTAATGACTTCGCCGCTGCGGGGGTGGGAGCATCAGCGGGACCTACGATGACTGACCAGTGTGGTTGAGTGAGCACACCGCTCAGTTTTAATTCTAAAATACTCGTGATGGGATTAATCACCATGCCGATAATAGCGGTCAAGGGGTTGTCGCTCTCCGCGAATGGTTTAAATTTGGCGGTAAAATTAAGAGCATCATTTGCTAACATAAAATCACCGTGGCCATCGATAATCGCGCTTGGGCCAGAAATTTTTAGATCGGGGAAGTGGAGTCGGCCTTGATCGAGTTTAAAGCTCGTGCGGGCTGCCTCGAGTTTCAGAGAGGAGAACTTGAGCGACAAACCACTGAGTACTTGTGAGAGCAGGCCAAATAATTGAATTTCCCCTAACTCTGTTCCGGTGATCGACGCATTGCCGGTGCCCGTGAAGCTGGCGAGGTCTCCGGGTTGACCTGATGCGGACAAGGCCACATCGAGCCGGCCGCCCGTGGCGCGTTGAATGAATTTACTCCCAGTGGTCGCGGCAATTTTTAAGCCGCGCCGATTGGCCTGATATTCTTCACCGGCCCGGATGGCTCGGGCGAGATCGGTGCCGTTTACATTGAGATCAAAGCCTAGCCGACGCGTCTCGCCGGATCGGTAAAGGGCAGCTTTGCCCGTACCGCGCCCGCCGGCGGTGGTGAATTCAATTTCATCTAAGCGAACCTCCGTGCCGGTGACGCCCCCTTTAACGCGCGCAGTTTCTAGCGGAAATCCATAATAATGCAGACCGCCTTTAGCCTGCCCGCGGAAGGTATAATTGGGCGTGGCCCCTGGCCAGCGACCTTCAATCGCGCCCTCGGCATGCAGCTGAGGGGGTTGGGCTAACTGTAAGCTGGCGATGACCTCGTCAGCTTTTCCTTCGAGCATTTTGCCCAACGTAGCGGGGTCGATCTGCGTATCGAAAAGAAATTCAAAGCGATTGGTTTCCCGGGATCCCGGAGTCGAAAAACGTTTGAAATTGCCGGTGAGCTGTTGCGTCCCTTGAGCGCGCGTGCCCTTGAGGTGCAGGCCATGCGTAAAATGAGGGCGAAGGAAAATTACGGCATCCGCTTGCTCGAAATCGCCACCCCAAATGGTCGCCTGCGACACGGAGGTGGAACCAAAATAAAGGGTGCGGTTGGGATCTACCCAGCGGCCTTGCACGTCAACTTGGGCGGCGGGCGCGGGACCAGCGAAATCAAAATGGGCTTCCCAAAAGCGAGACCACCAATCGCTATTAAACCAGCCGCTAATGGCGGCGGGGCGCAGCTTGCCCTCGAGGAGCATGCGATAATCCGAGGTGATGAAATTCATGCCATAGGATCCGTGGGCCGAATTTTCGCCTAATTCCATTTTGGCGTCATGGACGAACAAGGTGGTGGGCTGGAGCTCGATTTGGCCGCGAAGCGCCGTAATTTTGACGCCGCGCGAATCGAGGCGGCCGGCATCGAAGCGCCCGACCATACGGGTAAAATTCCAGTGGGGCCCTAAGGAGGCGGTCGCGCGAAAGGCGATGGGATCAGCAAAAAGAAAATACGGGGCCGCGCGCGGGGTGTGTTCGCTGAGGACGCTGCTGATGAGCGTCGGGGCCACGCGGCCTTCTGCGTGGATGTGGGCGGTTTGATTTTGTAGGTGGGCGCTGACTTCGGCTCGAATAAACTCACCGTTAATCTGCGTCGCCACTTCCACTTGCACCGCGGGCCAGTGGGCAAAATTGGCTTGGAGTACGGGAGCCTGGGCTTGTTCGCCGAGAGCCGTGAGCGTGCTGGCGGCAACGAGAGCCTCGGTGGGCTGAAGCGAGAATTTGTTCAGCGCGACCTGGAAGGTCAGAATAGCCCGAATCTGTTCCAAAGTATAATCGCCTTGGTAAGCTCCGTGATGAATGGCGGCATGGACGCGCAAGGTGCGCGGGCCAGTGCCATCCAAACGTAACGTGGTGGTGGCGGCGAAGGAGCCGAGGGTGATCGGTTGACCCCAAGGCCGGTGGGCCGCTCGCGCTGTGAATAATAAATTAGCCGTATTCCCGACACCCGCTGGGCTATCGAAGCGGATGGTCAGCGCGGGATCATCAAAGCTATCAAATTGATGGACGTTGGGTATCAATTGGCGGCTGAGTTGGAGCATGCGGAGGGCAATGTCCTCGAGGGTGGGCGGCGTGCCACCGGGGGCGATCGCGGGGGGGGTGAGGCTGCCTTGGGCCGTGACCGTTAACTGGCCAATGCGGCCTGCGCCGAGGTCGATGTGCCAGAGCTTGGCTTCGCGACGCAATTTGATGGTCAGGTCACGAATGAGTGGCTCCGTCGTGCCGCTCGGGGCAAGCATCGCCGGCAGCTGCAGGGTAGCGTTGATTAAATGGATCTCATCGGGAAGTGGCCGGCCGGCCAGCTGGGCCCAAAGATTGCTGCGCACGTACACCAAGCGACTCGTTATCAAGGGCTCCTCAAACTGACGCAGGCGCAGAGAGAAATCTTTAAATAGAATTTGCCCGGTCGGATCAAAACTAACGTGGCCAAATTTAATCGCGAGGTTGGCACTGGCGAGTTTTGTTTCAATTTGCCGCAGTACAAAATCTGGCACCGGTAGTTCTTTCGCGACGGTAATGTACACCAAACCTCCGAGGGTGCCGCCGAGCATGAGCCAAGCCGTCCACCAGCCGAGCATGATTAAGCACGAGCGGCAGAAGCGAAAAGCGGAGACGGCGAGAGAGGGGAGGAAGGACATGGCGGCGCAGCGATGGCGCAAACCTTAGAGCTGGCTGGCGGCGGCTGGAGGCAATGGCTTCGCGGGTTTTGCATCTGGCGTTGGCGGGGGTACCAGTACACCGGGATCATTCTTTTCCTGATAGGTCAGCGCAAACAGGGCATCGAGCATCGGCTGCGTGACTTCAAATTGAACTCCATTATAAAATTCAGCAGAGCCAGCTAACAGCGTTGTGCCACCTAAGCGTTCGGTGAGAAAGAGCGTGGAGGTGCTTTTTTGAGTCGCTCCCGTGCCGCTGACCAAGGCCAACCCAACATCGAGTCGATATTTCCAGGGACGCTCACCTTCGGGGGTATTGGCCTGTTCTGGCCGAAAACTTTCAGTGGTGAAATTTTTTGCGCGCAGGGTGCGCAGCTCGTTGAGGAGGGTAGCGAGGGGCGTTCGCTGATTGGCGGGTAATGTAGCGAGGGTTGCCTCCCAATTTTTATCAGCGCTGGGTAATTGATAACTATGCACGGTGGTGTTGGTGCTGAGATCCGTGAGCGTTAAGTCGGTGAGCTGAGCACTCTCGGGTAATTCGCGGAGCAGTCGCTGACGATAGTGGGGGACGCGACTCGGCGTGGACGCTAAAATATCGGGAAGGATTTGATAAATAAAGGGGGTATTTTTTACCCGGGCAAAGGCGACCTTGGGTTGATTCGGGGAGACCCCGATTTGCAGCGTGAGTGTGGAGGGTTCGTTGCCTTGCGGGCCGCCGCCTGTACTGAGATTGAGGGCGATCTCTCGTTCTGGGCGGTTGAATCCATACTGCTCGAGATCAGCGGCCGAGGGGGCATCGCTCAGGAATTTCTTGGCGGAGAGGAGATAAATCTTCTGCAGTAGTTCTTCGACCAGGGCGGTCTCAGCTGAGGTGGGGAGGGGAGCTTGACCAGGCACCCGGGCTACGACTTGCCAAGCGATGTTCCCCGTGCTGCCTTCGAGACGCTGCAAGCTCAACTCAGGTTGGCTGGGGGCGCTCACCGTGAGGGCCTTGACGGTCGCCGGTTCAAAATCGAGGACCCGAGTTTCCCGCAATTCTTCTTGAGCCGTCCGCAACGTCGTGCGCAAGGCAGGGGGCAGCGCCACGGTAAAGACCACGGCCTTATCTTCAATTTTCGCAAAATAATCTCCCGCCGCATCGACTTGGCCTAGGAGCAGGGTTTCGCGACGGGCATTGCCTTCTAGGGTAACTCGCAGAGCTGCAGTCGTGAGCCCGGCGCGGTCTAAATCGCTATCACGGGGGTCCAGGAATTTTTTCGCATTCAACGCGTTCAGCGCGTTGATGGTCACGACGACCGCGGTCTTGCTGGCGCGAGCGCTGATGGGAGTTTCAAAACCCCACCGACCAGCGGCGTCGCGGCGGAGGCGCACTTTTAGATTGGGCGTCGCCGTTTGGATGTTCAGAGAGCGCACCTCAAACATCGGTACGGTAAAAATAGAATCTGAACGGAGATCTTCAAGCGGGAGCCCGACGCTTTCGGCTAGGCTCCGGCCCACGACATGAATGCGTTGGCCATCCGGGGACAGAACATAGAGGCGATTACCAATTTTGGTATCATCACCAATTTTCAGGGCATAATCTTTTTTCGCTGAGGTAAACGTCAGGACAAAAGCCGGTTGATCGAGGCCATAATCGGCGAGGGTTTGTCCGCTCCGAGCTAAGTCAGCGACCGCAAAGCTCGTCTCGTGCTCAAGAAATTGCAGCTCATTGATCAGGCGGGTAACTGCATTAGGATTGGCGAGCCACTCGTACGGTTCCTGGAGCCACCAAGCATCACCGCGACGTTCTAATTTAAGTGGTGCCGCGCCGCGACTGGTCCGGGTAATGGCTTCAATCGTGGCGACTTCGGCGCCGAGTACGCGTTTTCCGTTGGCGTCAGGAAGTCTTACTTTCTCATATTGAAAAATATAGAAAAATAAAACGACGTTAAGAAACAGGAGTGCGACGGTGACTTTGGAGCGCATGGCAGGAAAAGCGTGGGCAGGAGAGTTACGCGCGGATGGTTAATTTCGGCGTGTCCAAAAAACGATGAGGCCGAGCAGAGCGACCATGCCGGGCACCACTAAGTAGAGACCCAAGCGAAGTCGCATGAGTTCATCGCGGCTGAGTGCCAGTTGGAAACGTTGAATCGGCCGAGGGGGAATATTGAGTTGGGTATCGCGGTCGACCGTCCAGCTAACGGTGGCGAGGAAGAGGTTAAGATTTCCGCCGTAGCTGATGCGATTGTTCGTGACCAGATCCGCGGTGCCAATGACCGCGAGCCGTCCTCCTCGCACGCTGAGCGGTAAATTATTAGCGGGCTTAAGTCGCTCCGAGATCACCATCACGCCGAGTTGGCCGGTTAAATCTTGGCCGGGTGTATAGGCCGCGGGCAGACGTAGGCGGTAGCTGGTCTCACCCCAAGCGGTATCATTCGTAGCCATCAAGACATTGACGTTGAGGCCGTCATCGGGGGAACGGCCTTTATCTTCCATAACGACACGGGCGGGGCCGACGAGCACGGGAAGATCACTGCTGATTAAATTGCGAGTGATGTAATGATCTTTTTTGAAATGCCGCAGCATGAGTTCACCGGTGTCAGAGAGATAGGCGCTGCTGGTGTCATGAATAATATTGTCGTAGGCGATGATGCCCCAATCAAAAAGCAGATCATCGAGACCGTGCACCCGCGTGGGATCGAGGAGGAGTAAAATTCGGCCGGCGCGCGTCTGCAGATAATTGCGCAGCAGTTCCTGCTCGAAGGGCTGCACGCGGCCTTGCTGGCCGGGGATGAGAATCAATGCGGTATCATCAGGAATTTTATGCGTGAGGCTGAGGTCAAGGCCGGCGAGCTCGTAATTGCGTTGGCGCAACTCGTCGCGGAGTTGCGAGAGACCGTGGGCTCCATCCACTTCGTCGGGGCGCATCTCGCCATGGCCAGCGAGAAAATAAATCTTTTTCTTATTGGGCGCCGATACATCGAGGATGGCGGCGGTGAGCGCGGCCTCACCTAAAAATGATTCTTTGCGCTTTTCCTTAACATTAACGCGGTAAAATTCACTGAGCGGCATGATGCGCCGGTGTCCTTCGCTTTCGAGTACGACAACATTCGGTTGGTCGATCCGGAGGGCTTCGGCCTCGCGCCGGCTTTGATAAACGTCGAGGTAGCGGATCGTGATTTTTCCATTGGGAGTGTTGCGCGACTGGTAGGCATATTCGCGCAGCAAGCCACTGATATCACGGTAGGCCGAGGCGAGGTCAGGATTGTCGGAGTCGTTGGTGAGGGTAACCGTAATGGTGACATTGTGCTCGAGGCCTTCGAGGTAGGATTTGGTCTCGGCCGAGAGGGAGTGCTGACGACCTCGCGTCAGGTCGAAGCGCCAGGCGTGCTGCAGGGCGATGTAATTGAGTCCCGCAAACAGGGTGAGAAAAAGAATCGCTTGGAGGATCAGGTTGATAAAACGGATCCAGCGGGCGGCGCGAAAGCTGTCGGCAAAATTCATGCGTTAGCTATTCAAGATTTTGGCTTCCACCCCGAGAATACTCAGGAGAAGCGTGAGAATGGCGCCAGTGAGATAGAAAAATACTTGCCGCGTATCGATCACCCCATGGGTAAAATCTTCCATGTGCGCGGGGATGCGGAGTGATTCCACCGCGTGCTTGAGGGGGAGGAGTCCGTCCGTGTTCAGCGCACTGAGTTCGCCCAAGTAGCTGAAGCCCCCGATCAAGCCAAGTAAGCAGGTGAAACAGAGAATGCCCGCGACCGCCTGATTGCGGGTCAGGGCGCTGGCGAGTATCCCCAGCGCGATAAAAAGCAGTCCGCTCAGGGCAATGAAAAGATAGCCGCCAATCAGCGGAGCCGGATCCAAAAAGCGAGCGTCGCGAGCGTAGACTTTTAGCAGATAATGAAATCCGAGGGTGGAACCCCACAGTAACACATAAAAAAGATAGGCAGCCGAAAATTTCCCTAGCACCACTTCAGTCGTGCTTACCGGAGCCGTGAGGAGCGTCTCCAGAGTGCCCAAGCGGCGTTCCTCGGCGAACGACTTCATGGTGAGCAGCGGAACCATGAAAAAAACCGGAAACCAAAACAGCTGAAAGAAGACCACCGCGGGCGGAGTCTCTTGAGGGGTTTTACCGTAGAGTTCGAGAATACCTGCAAAAACAAAACCCATAACCCCCAAAAAAAGCACAGCAGCGATATACGTGCTGGAGCTATACAGCAAGGTGCGGACTTCGTGGGAAAGAATGGTGAAGTAATGGCGCATGAACGAAAGGCGGGGGCGTTTTTAAATTTTTGGCAGAGGTTGGCGCTGGTCGCCATTTTGCGCCTTTTTATCTGGGAGCCGCGCATCCCAACTGCGCCGCGTGGCGGCAAGGAAAACATCTTCGAGTGAGGGTTGGGTGCGATGCAGGGCGCGGAGGCGATAGCCCCCGACAGGTAAGCTCTGGAGAAGCTTTTCTCCGAGATCCTCGGGGGCGGTGGTAACGAGCGTGGCTACACAGAAACCATCGCTGCTGCAGTCGCCGATGGTGGCCACACTGAGGGAGGCGTCGATGCTGGTCAGGTGAGCTGCGAAGGCGGCGTTGTGGCCGGCGAATTCAATGCGGTAGCTGGTGTGACCGAAAATTTCCCGGCGCAACTCAGCTGGCGAGCCCTGCGCGACGATGCGGCCGCCATTGATAATCAGCACGCGATCGCAGGTGGCTTCAATTTCCGGTAAGATATGGCTGGAAATAATCACGCTCATCCGCCCGCGAAGGCTGGCGATCAGATCGCGGACAATAATAATTTGATGGGGATCGAGGCCGATCGTGGGCTCGTCCATGATGATCACGGCCGGCTCTGCCAAAATGGCTTCCGCTATCCCGACGCGCTGCTTGTTGCCTTTGGATAAGCGTCCGAGGATGCGATGGCGGTTGCGCTTGAGATCGCAGAGCTCGAGCACTTCATCGATTCGCGCACGAAGTTTAGCGCGCGGCATTTCTTTGAGGCGGCCGCGGAACCAAAGGTATTCTGACACCCGCATATCTTCGGGCAGTGGATTATTTTCTGGCATGTACCCGATGTGGCGCTTGGTGGCTTCCGCTTGGCTGGCGACAGGAAGGCCGCAGATCTGCACCGAGCCGGAGTTGGCGGTCAGATAGCCGGTGAGAATGCGCATCGTCGTGCTTTTGCCGGCGCCATTGGGCCCGAGCAGGCCGACAATTTCCCCGCGTTTGACGGTGAAACTGAGGTCATCGACGGCGGTCAGGCTGCCGTAAGTCTTTACGAGATGAGAGACCTCAATGGTGATGTCGGGAATTTCGGTCATGCAGTCGATGGCACGGAGCATTTACACGAAGATTTGGCCTCGCGAGCAAGCTTGGGTATCAGGTCTTCAGCGCGGCGGGCTGGCTTAAGGTGACCTCGCCGGCGCGGAAGCGTTCCGTCCTACCAGTATCGAGACGAACGATGAGGGATCCCTCGGCATCAATCCCCATGGCGGTACCAGTTAAGGTCCGAGTCCCCTGGGTGATAGTCACGGGCCGGCCGCGGAGGAGATCATAACGTTGCCACAATGGGGCAAATTGAGAGCGATATTCGCCGTCAATGAATTGATCATAGGCTGATAACACGCGCCCAATCAGGGCCGCGGCGAACCGGTTGAGCGAAAGGGGCGCCCCGGTCGCCTCCGCAAGCGAGGTCGCAATGCGTTGCAGGTCGCGGGGTAGGTCTTGGGCCCGACCATTCAAGTTGAGGCCGAGGCCAAAAACGAGATCGCGGATCTGATCTGCATCGATGCGCGCCTCTGTGAGCATGCCGCCCGCTTTGCGTTCATTGAGCAGTAAATCATTGGGCCATTTGAGCCCTGGTTTGAGCTGCGTGAAATTTTCGATGAGCACGCAAAGATTCAGGCCCATCCAGAGCGTGAAATCTTGGAGGCGCGCTGGCGCGATTTTTGGACGAAAAACGAAGGTGCAATAAAGATTACCCGCAGCCGGACTGTGCCAAGCGCGACCGCGGCGGCCGCGCCCTTGGGTCTGGGCCTGCGCGAGAATCACTAGGGGTGTCGCGCAACCATTCGCGAGCTGCCGCTCGGCCTCGCTATTCGTGCTATCCACACTCTCCAAACAGAGCAAATGGGGTGGATGGGGGCGGCGGCTCAGATACGCTTGCACAAGAGCGGGGTGGAGCCCGTCTGGCATTTGTTTGAGCCGATAGCCGCGACTTTGGACCGCTTCAAAAACGAAACCCTGTTTGGTTAATTTCTGCAGTTGTAACCACACGGCGACGCGCGAAATCCCGAGGATTTTTGCGAGTCGCGAGCCGGACACCAAACCGGTGTCCGCGGCGAGCAGTTCGCGCAAAATGGTGATTTCAGTGGAGGACATGGGCGCTGGGGCTACCGGCCAAGAGTTTTTAAAATAAAGGGAGCGGCTTGGTCCGCCACGAGTCGGGGCGGCAAATTTACGGTTTATCCACGGCTTGGCGCATTGCTTTGGCCTGCGCGGGGTCGATCGCCTCAGTCACTTGCGCGAGGTGCTGCACGTCAGCCGCCATCTGATCTTTTTTGGCGCGTTCATATTCCGCGCGCGCGCGGTCGGCGGCGGACGTGCCAAAGAGCGGGAGGGTGTAGCGATTGAGGACATCGCGGTCGAAGGAACTCAATTTGTCGCGCGCGAGTTTCTCATTAAACGCTTTCGTGGTCAGACTGATGTCGGGCGTGAGTCGCGGGCGCTGCTTGGGCGACACTTTCATCTTGGGCAATTCAATCACATCCGGATTAGGGGCGTTGGCTGGTTGCGCTTCTGCGACGGGTTTCGGCGGCGAATATTTCGGCAGGGCCGCTGTAATCGATTGGGTGATTTGTGAAGAAACTTTTGGCGCCACCGTCGGCTGATTGGCGGCGGTAGCATCCTGTGCCCGCAGCAGGATAGGAGCAGCAGCGAGCAGGAAAGTCAGCGTGAGGCCAGAGCGGCGCATAAAATGAGGGCGGCCGTTAGGTGCTGGCGAGGGCGGCCGTTTGGGCTCGCAGGCGCGGCCAATGTAATTCGGGGATCGTTGCACCCAGATGCTGCACGGTTTCAGAACCGAGCAACGAACCCATGGCGCCCGCGGCTGGTAAGCTCAATCCGCGTAAATAACCGGAGAGAAATCCCGCTGCCCAAGCATCGCCGGCGCCGGTAGTGTCGACGACGTGCGCAGCGGGGACGGGGGCGATGCGATGTAATTGCGTCCCGTGCGCGATCCAGGCGCCGTCTTTGCCCATCTTCACGGCCGCAATGCCGCCGTAGCTCGCTAGTTTTTTGGCGAGGCTATCGTAACTGGACGTGGTGTCCTGAAAGAGCGCGCGAATTTCATCTTCGTTCGCGAAGATCACGGCGACACCTTGCTTGATTTGGCCCAAGAGCCAATCGCGAGCGACGTTCGCCACTTCGAAGGAGGCGAGGTCGATGCTGAGCGTGCAACCGGCGGCACGAGCGGTCGCGACCACTTTTTCGCCAAGGGCTGGATTGAACATCAAATAGCCTTCAATGTGCGCATGACGCGCCCCGACAAAATCAGCGGGGGTGATCTCATCCGGGCTCAACGTCATGGCGGCACCCAGATGCGTGCGCATCGTACGTTGGCCATCAGGTGTCACGAGAGAGAGACAGCGACCATTGGGTAGGGTGGCGTGCTTGAAGCGCGAGATATCGCCGCCCGCGGCGAGGAAATTATCGCGGTAATCCTTCGCCGTGATGTCGCCACCAATCTTACCTAGATACGTCGTGCGCAAGCCCAGGCGGGTGGCGCCGAGCGTCGTGTTGGCTGCAGATCCGCCGGGGGTGATGGCCAGACCGGTGCCGCCGAGCTGAGCGATGAGCTGAATAATATCTTGGTCATCGACGAGGACCATGCCGCCCTTGTCGCCAGTGACATGGGTCGTCAGGAAAGATTCAGGAACTTGGGCCAGCAGATCCATGATGGGATTGCCGACGCCGATCAGGTCAAAGGAAGGATAGGACACGGTAAAGAGAAGTTGAAATTAGGCAGGAATGATGGGCGAGTGCGTTCGAGGGCGGTCTGCTCAGCTGACGATCAAGTTGGTGGCGAGGATCGGTTCATCATCGACCTCGATCAGAATAGAATATTCCCCCGGTTGATCGAAACTCAAATTGCGGAGTTCGTTGATGAGATTAATGCGGTGCAGGGGGCTCTGGGATTCGAATTCGCGGTGGAGGAGCTCGCCCGGATTAGTGGGATCCAGGCCCATCGACATCTTGATCATGTGTTTCCCTGGCTGGACATCCGTCAGCGTTAAAAACCACACCATATAAGGATGCACGACCGGAAAGGAGCGGGCTTGGATATTGGAGAAAACGCCGAGGATGGTGTGCTTGCCGGAGGCAGGGTCGATATGGACCCCATCACAAGTAATCCAGGTGAGAAGAGAAGGTTTCGAACGCACAGCCAAAACATGGCTTGGCGGATAAATGCGGCAAACTATTTTACAGGGGAAAGCGGCTAGGATCGAACTCGAGCAAGCGAGCCGCCACAAAAAGCGCAGAAGGCGCAGAATCGACCAGGCAGAGCGGAGGGAAAAGATGAAAGAGGGAAAGTAGAAAACTGGGAAACTATGGCGCACGGCACGCCAGTTTAAGTTGGAAGTTTAAGTTGAAGATTGGGGGCGTACGGAACGGGGATCTGCTGACTTAAAC
>CAIOCT010000060.1 GCA_903856725.1 uncultured Verrucomicrobiota bacterium | reverse complement strand
GATTTATAATTACGGCTGACGTATAACTGCTGTCCCACCCAGACCCCCGTGCCGCCGCAACCGCGAGAAGGGCCCACTTGATACATGTCCATGCCTTCGCCCTCATCTTTATGATAGTGATCGTGGCCTTTATTGTACCAGCGATCGACAACGGGATAGCTGACCCGCTTGCACCAAACATCGAGGCCGCTCGTCACTAAAACCTCTTTACTGATGCCCGGCAGCGCGGGCGCCGCGAGCGCGGGACCATAGGTGCGATGCCCGATTTTGTCATTCTCCCAGGCAAAATCATCGAGCCGCTCCGGTACATAACGCGCAGAAACCTGCGCCGGGAATACGGGGGCGACCGTGGAAATTTTTTCGATCGTGAAGGTGGCCGATTTTTCGCCCGCCGCAAAATCATGCTGGAAGATTAATTCCCCGTAAGCGCCGCCGGTGCCACTAGGGTCCTTGGCTTGAGGCGCAATGTTCGTCACTTGATAAGGCAAGCTGCGACCGGTCGCATCTTTAACGGCGAGCTGCTGCAACAAGGCGCCGGGCAAGGCGCGCGCCACGGCGGCCCAAGGCACCGTAATCGTTTCCGCGGGGCGCGCCGAAGGGAGTTGCTGCGTGACGGTGACCGTCAGAGCACTTGCGGCGACCGCCAGCGTCACGGCCAAGATGAACGACGCGCAGCGACAGAATGTTTTTTTCATAGAAAATTAACGCGCCAACCAACCCCCATCGACCGCCAGCGTGTGGCCATGCATATAATCCGCCGCCGGTGAGGCTAGAAAAACGATCGCTCCCGCCAAATCAGCCGGGGCCCCCCAGCGCGCGGCGGGAATGCGATCAAGGATTGATTGATTGCGAGCGGCATCGGCGCGAATGGCCGCCGTGTTGTCCGTGATCATATAACCCGGGGCGATGGCATTGACGTTAATGCCCAAGGGCGCGAGCTCGTTGGCCATGAGCTTAGTCAGACCATTCAGGCCACTTTTAGCCGCCGTGTAAGAAGCCACGCGCAGCCCACCTTGAAAAGATAGCATGGAGGCGAGGTGGATAATTTTGCCCGTGCCTTTTCGCGCCACAATCGCGCGCGCAAAATGCTGACTCAGTCGAAATGCTCCGCTCAAATTAACATCGAGCACTTCCTGCCAATCCTGTTCGGTAAAATCAAGAAAACCGGCGCGACGAATAATGCCGGCGTTGTTCACCAAAATATCCGCCCGCCCAAAAGCGGCCACCGCCGCAGCCATAATTTTAGCGGCCGCAGTCGGCGCGGCGACATCCGCCGCGACCGTGATACTCCGGCGGCCGAGCGCGGCGATCGATTTTTCGAGCGAGGCCATATCTCCACGGGCAACGAGGACTAAGTCGGCCCCCGCTTCCGCTAACGCCTGCGCCATGGCAGCACCGAGACCGCGCGAGGCCCCAGTCACAATCGCCACTTTACCGTCGAGACGAAACCGATCGAGAATCGAGCTCATGGGTTAGCTCAGGCTAGCCACCGGGGCTGGATCCATGTCGGCAAATTCTTGGTTTTCCCCGCCCATGCCCCAGACGAAACTATAGGCGGCAGTCCCGACGCCGCTGTGAATCGACCATGGCGGTGAAAGGACCGCCTCGAGATCGCGCACCACCAAGTGACGCGTCGTGGCCGGCGCGCCCATGAAATGGAAGACGGCCTGAGCCGCTGGCACCTGGAAATAACAATAAACCTCCGAGCGCCGCAAGTGCGTGTGCGGCGGCATCGTGTTCCACACACTGCCCGACTCGAGTCGCGTGAAGCCCATGACTAATTGACAGGTCGGGAACGCGCCCGGATGAAAATATTTATAAATCGTACGATCATTCGCCGTAGCGACGGCTCCAAGACGAGCGGGAGTCGCATCCTGAAAGGCCACGTGTCTGACCGGATAAACCGCGTGGGCCGGATAGGAGAGGAAATAGAAACGAGCCGGCTGCTCAGCCGAGCGTGAAGCAAAAGAAACGCTCTTAGTCCCGCGCCCGAGATAAAGACCATCGAGAGAAGCGAGCGTCTGGACGACCCCGTCGACTGTAATCGTGCCCGGGCCACCGAGATTGATCACGCCAGCTTCTCGTCGCTCGAGAAAAAAGGCGCTCCGCACCTCGGGAGGATTAGGCAGCTCGAGTGCCAACGCGCCCGGCACAATTGCCCCGACAATGGTGCGATCCGTCGTCCAATAATGGAAATTAGCCGCGCCGACCTGAAAAAAATTACTAAGGAGAAACTCGGCGCGCAATGCCTCCGTGGGCAAGGTAGCGGCGATGCTCGCAGTACTAGTATCGTGAATATGCATAAAATGTACTCTCAGTGTAAGGCAAATGGGCCCGCCGGAAAGGATCCTTTTGCTTAACGCGATAACGCTGCCCGAGCCTAATCGCGGATAGCGCTGCAACCAAACGAAGAGAGCCAGCAGATTAGAATGAACCCTTCAGCCCAACGCTGAAGCTAATGCCAAATTCCTCTTGCCGATATCCCTGCGCGTAAGCCGGTGAGGCGTCGCTATAGCGCTGAATAATTTGTTCCTTGTTGAACAAATTACGCACGCCCGCAAATGCGCTATAACCTTTGCTCACTTTATATTCGGCGCTCAGGTCGACATTAATACGCGGCGCATAGTACTCGTAGAAGTTGGTGGTGGCGCCATATTGCGCACCCGTCTGCAAGGCGGGGCCGGTGATCGTCGTGCCCTTCTGCCGACCACGATAGTTAACATTAACATTAAAGACTACCGGGCTATGATTATAGCTCACACT
>CAIOCT010000059.1 GCA_903856725.1 uncultured Verrucomicrobiota bacterium | reverse complement strand
TGCATTATGCCGTCGATCCAAATTACATTGAACGCGTCACCGGCTACGCCAACACGCGACCACTCCCCGCCGTCCAAGCCGATTCCGATTCCAATGATCGCGTGACGCTCAGTCTCACACTCACGCCTAAGCCGAAGGACGCGACCGCGGCATTCTTGCCGTCCGCCGCTAACCTCAACACGCCGTCGCTTCCCGCGGAAGCGCCTCCGGCCGGCGATCTGCCGGCGAGGGCATCGCCCAAAATTTGATGCGCCGTCAGCCGTCTCACGGCATCCGCTAGAATTCTCTTTTCATGAAATCTTTTCTCCAAGGTAAACGTCATCACGAGGCCGCCCCGCTCTGCGCACCGGCGAGCGCTCGGCTTAACGCTGGGTCTTCGCTGAGCGCCGTGGTCGCGTCGTCCTCCGCGCCGCGCGTGGAAGTTGTCAAACAGGGTGATAAAATTACTCGCCTCATCATCACGTGCTCCTGCGGCGAACATACCGAGATCGAGTGCCTCTATCCGCCGGGTCAGTAAACAGCACGCAACCCCACCGGCAGAATCTGCCCGTTCCGTGACTCGGCAAATATTACCTTCGCGCTTGAAGTATTTGTAAGTACATGACCATTAGCGTTATGGGTCGTTGGCACGGGGTTTGCTAAGTGGGAGCAGATGAACATCGGTCTCTATCAAAGCGCCTCCGCCTTATCCGCTCTCGAGCGGTGGCAGGATGTCGTTTCTCAAAATATCACGTCGAGTCAGACAACCGGATATCGCAAGCGGACCGTTAATTTTAGCGCGGAATTACGGGGTGAATTACAGACGGATCCCAACGGCCGCTTAGGCCGCGAAGGCGAGGGGCAATCGCTCGTGTTTCCGCAGAGCAATAGGAGTATCAGTTTTACCACGGGAGAAACTCAACCGACTCGCCGCGAGTTAGATCTCGCGATTCAGGGTGACGGATTTTTCGAAGTGCAAATGCCGGATGAGTCCAAAGCCTACACTCGCAGCGGTGAATTTCGGATGAACTCTGATCGGATGCTGATCACCGCCGGTGGTCAACCCGTGCTCTCGACTTCCGGCAGTCCCATTACTTTTTTACCAGGCGGCGGCGAAGTCACCATCAGTCGCGACGGCACCGTCTCCCAAGGCGCTTCATCCGTAGGCAAGATCGCCGTGCAGAAATTTGCCGATAATCGCCAACTCACCCCCATCGCCGGTGGCTATTTTGTGGCCGCTGCCTCGGCTGAGCCGACGGCCGTTGAGAAACCTGAAGTGCTTCAGGGTTATCTTGAAGGCAGCAACGTTACTTCCCTTCGCGAAATGGTGGATATGGTCCTCATCTCCCGCGCCTACGAAGCGAATCAAAAAATTATTACCACCGTCGATCAGACGATGCAAAAAACCCTCGAAGCTTTGGGCTGATTTTATTGGGAAATTTTATCCCGATTATTGTCGTCCGTTCCCCCTCCTCCCTATGAATCTCTCCCTATATTCCGCCGCCACGGGCATGGAGGCCCAGCAGCTCAATCTTAACACCATCGCCAATAATCTGGCGAATGTGAACACGCCCGGTTTCAAGCGGAGCAAAATCGAATTTCAAGATTTGCTCTACCAGAAGCCGCGGGCCTCGGGCTCCGACTCCGGTGGCGGCAATCTCGTCCCCACCGGCATCGAGGTCGGCAACGGCTCGCGCGTCGCGGCCACGTCTAAAGTCTTTACGCAAGGTCAACTGACGCAAACGGGAGAAAAATTCGACGTCGCCATTCAGGGTGACGGTTTTTTCGAGGTGCAACGCGCCGATGGCACCATCGGCTACACGCGCGACGGTTCCTTCAAACTCAATGCGCAGGGCCAAATGGTGAACGTAGATGGCTTGCCGCTGATCGGTGGCTTTCAACCCATTCCCGCCGGCGCTTCTTCCGTCAATATCGCCCAGAATGGTGAGGTGACCGTTCAATCAGCAAGCGGCACGCAAAGTTTCCGTCTCACGATGACGCGCTTCGCTAATCCTTCCGGTCTGCGCAGCTTGGGTGGCAATCTTTACGAGGAAACTGCCGCGAGCGGTACCCCGGAGTCGGGTTCCCCCGGTGAAGCCGGTTTCGGCAGTATCATCCAGGGCTACACCGAGGCTTCGAACGTCAACATCGTGGAAGAAATGGTTAATCTCATCGTCGCTCAGCGCGCCTATGAAATTAATTCCAAGTCGATCCAGACGTCGGACGAAATGCTCCAGAACGTGGCTAATATGAAACGCTAATACCATGCGCGCATCTTTTCTCCTTATTTTAGTTCTCGCCGTTACCGCCTCGCACGCGGCGCCGGCCGTGAACCCTGAGCTCGCCGCCGTCGGCGCCACGCCGCTCTCGCGCGATCAATTTGTCGCCTTACTGACAGAAAACCTGGTTAATCATTTTAATCTCGAGGGGGAACTCCAACTGGAATTACTCCGTGCTTGGTCGGCTCCCGCTCGGGTGGCCGCGCAGTGGTCTGTAGAGATTGCCGAATATCCTGCTTTGCCCGCAGCCGCGATGCTCACGCGCTGCCGCCTGTTAGCCGATAGCCAGGTCGTCGGTGAATACACCGCCACGCTCCGAGCGAGTCTGTGGCGTGATGCTTGGGCCGCTCGCCAACCGCTAGCCGCGAACTCCTCTTTTGATGCGGCGTTACTCGAAACAAGGCGGGTCGATTTTCTTCGCGACCGCGAGGCCTTACCCGCCACGGTCGGAGATCATAGCTACCTCTTCGCCCGTTCTATTCAGGCGAATCGCCTCCTGACCTGGCGTGACATTTCTCGCCGCCCGCTCGTGCGTAAGGGTGATCTCATCGAAGTCGCCGCCATCGACGGCCAATTGCAAATTATCATGCGTGGCTTGGCCATGGAGAACGGCGCTGCGGGCGATACCGTCACCGTGCGCAATCCGGAATCGAAACGCAATTTCGCCGCTCAAGTCATCGCTGAGAATCGCGTACAAATCCGCTTCTGATTTTCTCATGTCTTTTTTTCGTTCACTCTTTTTCACTACCTGCGCCGGCCTGCTCGCGCTGAGCGCCGAGGCGGGCTCACTCTGGACTGCCGGGGGGAGTAACCGGAGCATGTTCGCCGATCACAAAGCGGCGCAAGCGGGCGATATCCTGACGATTGTCGTCAGCGAGGCGGTCGCCGCTAGCAATAGCCAAAGCAAAAAATCTGCGCGCGATTCTTCGATCGCTGATGCAATTACTAATTTTATTTATCCCTCTACCGGACTGCACAAGGGGACGCTCCCGAGCATGGCACTCGCGGGCTCCGCAGCTAATTCCGGCAGCGGTGATGTCAGCAATAACCAAAGCCTCAACGCGCGCGCTGCCGTTCTCGTCTCTGATGTCTTGCCGAATGGCAACATGGTGATCGAGGGAGCCCGGATCGTGACTTTCTCGGGCGAAACTCAGTATGTCGTGCTCCATGGCGTCGTCCGGCCTGATGACATCGCGAGCGATAATACGATTCAGTC
>CAIOCT010000058.1 GCA_903856725.1 uncultured Verrucomicrobiota bacterium | reverse complement strand
GTGCCGCAGGACTGCCTGCGGGGTATAAACGGTGCGCTGACCAGCCGCGGCCGCGCGCAAACAATAATCAACGTCGTTGTAAGCCACGGCGAGCTGGGCTTCGTCGAAGCCTTGGAGTTGGCGATAGAGCGCGGTCCGCGTGAGGAGACAGGCGCCGGTGACGGCGGCGACATTGCGCGCGGCGTGAGGCAGAAAAAGAAAACCTAAATCCTCAGCCGGCTCGCGTTCGAAAAGGACATGCGGGAGGCCATCTTCATGGCTCAGACTAATGCCGGCATGATTAATGGTCCCATCGGGGTAGAGTAATTTTGCCCCTACGACACCCACGCCGGGGATGCTGAGCCAGCCCACCATGTCCTCAAGCCAGCCGGGGGTGAGCGCCTCGACGTCATTGTTGAGGTGAAGGACGAGCGGCGTGTCGGCTTGTGCCGTGCCCAAATTGACGAGTCGCGAATAGTTGAAGCGGGCGGTGGCTGCGGCGGTCTTCTGCTTTGAGGCCAAGGGCTCAGCCGGCAATCCGGCGGGCAGAACTACGCAGCGCAGATCCGTCCGAGCGGGCAGGGTCTGAAGATAGGCGATGGTGGCGTCATCGTCAGAATTATCATCGACGACTATGATCTTAACAAACTCGCGCGGTGTGGTGCGGGCGAGTGAATCCAAGCACGGGCGGAGGAGGTCGACGCGATTTTTAGTCGGAATAACAATGGTGACTGGGTTGTCCCGCAGGAGAGTCGCATCCCATTTTAATTGGTGGAGGCAAAGCGCGTAGTGCTTGGCAAAATCTGGCAGCATGGGTTCGGCGCGGAGGCCGCGTCTCTGCACGGCTTCCGCGATGCCTTGGCGGGCGGCTTCGAATAAATAGCCTTTCTGATCGCCGCGGGTGGCGGTGCTTTCGGCGTGGGCGCGCCAGTGGTAGCCGATAAAAGGCACATGAATGACATCCTCCGGCTTAATCAATTCCCAGCAGCGCAGGAAGAGGTCGATATCTTGGGCTCCGTTAAATTCCGGACGCAGTCGGCCCGCTTGCTCAACAATACTCCGGCGGATCACGCTGAGGTGATGCGTGTAATTGTGGGTGATCGCCATTTCAGGGCTCCAGCTGCCTTTGAGCTGGGGATCGTAACGGCGGCCGGTGTCATCGATTTTGTCTTCGTCGGTGTAAAGATAACCCGCCGTTGGTTGGCGCGCGATCGCTGAGGCGACTTGAAACAGCGCGTCGTGCGGCAGCAGATCATCGTGGTCTAGCAGTGCCACGAATTCGCCGGAGGCTACCTCGAGAGCGGAGTTCGTCGCGCGGGCGATGTGGCCGTTCTCGGTGCGGAAAACAGGTTTGATGCGGGGATCGGTGAGAGCCGCGGCTTCCAGCATTCGGCGGACGTGCGGTTGGGTTGAAGCATCATCCGCGATGCATAATTCCCAGCGCGGATACAGCTGGTGCTGGAGCGATTCTAGCAATTCGCGCAGATATTTTTCTGGGGTATTATAGGCTGGAACGACGACGCTGATCAGGGGGCCGCTATTTTTTATTAGCGTATCGGCGTCTTGTTGCAGGATAGCGCGCAGCCGTGGAGTGAGGCGATTGTGCCAGCACCAGCGGGTGTAAGGATCCTGGTCGCGGCGCCGAATTAAGGCGGCGGGAACTTTGGGTGCTTCGCCATGGCTAAAAGTAGCCGCGAGCTGGGCTTGGAGGCGTCCGATCTCAGCGCGCGTTTGCGCCCAACTATCAAAGGTGAAGCGACCGAGAACCCAACCGCGTAAAAAAGCTGCGACGACTTTATAAAAAAGCCATGGTCGATAGATCGGAATAGGGCCTACATGCTCATCGCGGCGGTCGAGGTACATGCGACGAGCGAAGGCCAGTTGGCGGGTGCCGTCGGGGTGTTCCGCAAATAATTTTAAATTAGCCGGGCTTGGCGTGTCGCTCGCCAGATCCACCAAGCCGTAGAATCCCGATTTGAGCGCGTTCGCATGATCAGAACGATGGCTGGCGACGTCGGGTCGATCTTTGGGGTACACCAGCCGATTTTCAGTGAGCACCCCTGTGGTCGCACTCAGCTGGGTAATTTCGCCGCGCACAGGGAAAAGCCATCCAGTGATGCGAAATTTTTCGTAAGCTGCACTAATCCAATGCCCGGGGTTTTCAATATGCCCCAGAAAATCACCAACGCTGCCAATCGTCATGGTAGGAGCGAGTACTTCAGCTAGTACTTGATCCGCTTCGCGGCAGATTTGCCGGAATGATGCGCGATGAAAATGGCGGTAGAGATAATAGATGGCTTGATAGACAATGACCGCGCGCAAGATTGGTTTCGGCCGGCCCGCCGTGGCCGGCAAGCGGGTGGTGTCTAAGGGTGTATGAAAAAACTCCCGCCATTCCCGGCCATCATAAAAATCGAGTGCTACTGCCTGCGCGTCGCGCCAAATCTGAACGCGTTGAATGAAGCCCGTGCGCCGGCCAGTACTTTCGCCGAAGAGGGCCGCGGTGTCGATTCGGTCTAGTCCGTAGATTCCATATTGAATTTGGCCGTCCACCCGAGCGCGAAGATCGCGACACCCGTTGGCGGGGTGGAAAAGCCAGCCCTTAATTTCAAAACTAGCCTCGGTGGGCTGCCAATGCGTAGGGCTATCGATATGAAAATGGGGCGCGACAGGTGCGGTCATTGAGAAAGCTTATTTTAACGGTGATGCCCTCAAGCCGTAAAGTCTGTTCCGCGTGGCCGCCTGGGCGCCCTTACTTTACTTCAATCCGTATCCAGTAAGCCCAATCAAAAGCATAACCGAGGTTGGGTCGGTTGGAAAAAATAAGGGTCTCATTGGGCCGGGGTTGATAGGGGATGACCGCGCGCTGGCGACCATGGTCAGCCGGATGTCGGGCTGGATCGAGGACGCGCCGGTAAATTTGGCGGCGCTGGCCGGTAGGAGT
This sequence comes from uncultured Verrucomicrobiota bacterium, assembly GCA_903856725.1. Classification (GTDB taxonomy): domain Bacteria; phylum Verrucomicrobiota; class Verrucomicrobiia; order Opitutales; family Opitutaceae; genus Lacunisphaera. The sequence continues at coordinate 4,082 of CAIOCT010000058.1, read as the reverse complement.
CTCGCCAGTAATAACAAATTCGACCCCATCGGTTTTGCTCTCGGCTGTAGAATAAATTCCAAAATCCCAGGTTATCTGCTGCGCATTGGCGGGCGGATGTAGCCAGAGGTTGCAGTCAGGGTGAGCTGAAATTACGTCCGTGCCGTCGAGGTCCGCGTGCCCCAGCCCAAAAGCAAACTGAGCTTGGAATGGCGCGGGGGTGACATTGGCAAAAGAGGCCTGCGCGAGGGCAGCGGAAATTTTAAAGGGTAAATTCACCGGTTTATCATCGGGGGCTTTCGGGATAACCGTGATGCCGCTATAATTTTTGATACTCGAATCGCTGAGTCGTGTCCGCACGCTGGCTTGATGGACGCGGCTAATGTAAACATCAGCGATTGGATGCGAAAAGGTCGGCGTTAGGTCCATATCGAAGGCGTTCGCGACCTTGTTGCGAAAAAGGTGATTAGTCCGCTGATCCGCCACGAGAATGAGTGCGGCGACATCTTCATCGGCGAGATCATTGAAAGCGCGGTTCAGGTAGTCGGTGTCATGCTCGAGGCCGTTGCGAATCATGAGCGCCTTATGGCGAGCATAGAGCGGAATCATCGCCGCCCAGTCCGCCCCCGCGATTACGAAAACAGAATTTTTTGGGCCGATGTCGCACAGCAAATCTGTAAAGGGAAAGCCGCCATTAGATTTCAAAATCTGCGAAGTGCGGTAACCTTGCCAGTAAGTGGTGACTTGGGCGGTGAAGGGAATCGCCAGCAGGGGCCACACCAGCCAGCGCGGGAGGCGAGAATCGAGCATGCCGCATAAGGCAAAGCCCAGCGCACCGGAGAGAAAAACGGTGCACGCGTAATAATAATAATCCTGATAGGCATACGCAAAAGGGAACATCAGCTGGGCGATAAAGAACACGGCCGCCAAGCCGAGGACTCGCCAACGAACGAGCCGAAAAAATCCCGCACCGGCGACCAGGGCCAGCCCTACCACCCAGGGCGCCATGATGGCCTCTTGCCAGCGTTCCAAGAGTATCTTCCAAGTCTTGGGGGAAACGCGGGCAGCCACTTCGGTGATACCCCAATTGCCTTGGGAAAGATTTTTCGCGGTGAAGATATACGCCGAGGCATGCGCTGCTTTAATGGGATCGGTGAAATCGATCCACCAGCGCAGCATCCCCAAGGGCACGGCAACGGTGGCGGCGCCCCACAGAATCGTTTGCAATACTGCCCACCAACCGCGCCGGGCCCGCAGGTCGTCCCACAATTGCCACGCGCCATAGCCAGCCGCTGGTACCAGCCAAATTGCAAAGGTGATGCTTTTGATCAGCGCTGCTCCTGTGCCGGCGATGATGGTCAACGTGAGCCAAGACCAACGCCGCTCATCCATCGTGCGCACAAAGCCCAAGAGGAACCACCCACAACACATCAATTCCATCGATTCCATTAAGAAAGCGCGGGAATAGAAAATATAAACTGGGCAAGTGAGAATCAGGGCTAGCACGAGCAACCGGCGCGGCCTCGGCAGCGCCAAGCGGCCGAGGAGCAAATACAGCGCGGGGAGGGCGAGATAAAAACAGGTTAACGAAATTGCTCGCGCCGCCATGAAATGCGGCCACCCCGTCGCCCGACTGAGGAGGACTACACTCCATTCGTAAATGGGCACTTCTAACAAAATCGAGACCCAGGGCTTGCCGATGATTGGCGTCTCATAAAGCAGCGAAAAATTATTTTGTTCGTCGATGTAATAGGAGACGATCGCTGTTTGGGCCTGACGAAATTCATGCCCGGGCATGAAAGGCGAAGTCCAATTGGTCGTCGTAAAATAAAATTGAGCAATCAGTGCGGCGCAGAAAATTCCGATAAGGAGCCAGTTTTCCCGCCGGGTTTGAGGGAGCGTAGACATAGCTCGAAAAAACCTTAACTGCGCTCGGTAGCAATAGATTTAGCTCTGGGTTGGCCTGGCTCCTCCGCGCCGGGCCCAGTCACCGTCGCTTTTTAGCGCAATTCGATACGACTCCAGTACGCCCAATCGCTGTTGGGGTTATTGTTTGGCCCTGGGGTAATTCTAAATACAATCCTGCCCGTGAAGGGTCGACTTGGGGGCAAGCTGATCGCTTGCGGCCCGCGATCGCTCGCGACTTTGGCCGGATCAAGATCGCGCCGAAAAAGCATGCGCTGTAAACCGCTGGGGCGAATTTCGAAAATCTCGACACTGATCCCATCCGTCGGGGCTGCGTTCGTGGCGGCGTAGGCGCCGTCGGCAATCCCTACCTCCGCCTCCAGTCGCGTGGCTCCGGGGGGCGGGCTAAAATGAAGCTCTGATACTGGATGGGCGAGGATCACGGCGCGACCTGCTTCGCCGCCAAGCGTGATCCCGAGGGTGCTCCGGGCGGCGACTAGCCGCGGAAAGGGGGCGGGCAACTTTAGGGTCCGGAGGTCGGTCTCATGGAGCTGGCTAGCGTCGGGGGCGCGCGTCGGCGCCGAGTTTAGCGTGACGCCCGAGAATAATTGGCCCTTAATTTTTTGCGCCGCTTCGGGAATAATTTCCTCGGGTAGGTAGAGGTCACCATCTGTACTGCTGGCGAACGGGGCTGGGGCTAATTTAAAACGATTCAGGCGCTCGCGGATAAATTCTGCACTCACTGGCGATTTTTCATCCCGGCGAATGATCAGCGCCGCAATTTGCTCTGCTGGTAGTGGGCGCAGAATGTCATCGAGCACGGCCGTCTCGGGCTCTCGGCCGCGGGGGATCATGATCGCGCGGCGTTCAGCATAATAGGGGAGGAGCGCGTTCCAGTCCCAACCGTAGATTACGACAATTTTATCTGCGGGTACCACCGTACGCAAAATGCGGGCTAGCGCTGGTGGCTCGCGCCGTTCCCGGCGCTGATAGTCGCCGTAGCCTTGGTCGTATAGCGCCAGTTGCCCGCCCAAGACCAAGGCGAGGACGAGCCACTTGGCGGTGGTCGGTAGCCGTGGGGAATCCCAAATTCCCGCCAGAATAAAACCGACGCCGATCAGCAGGAAGACTGCATTCGCGCAATAATAGTAATCATGCCGATAATAAAGATTCGGAAAAATCATCACCGCTCCGAGAAAAAAGATCGCGCTTAGCGCCGCCGTGCGCCGGTAAAGCGGTTCGACTAAACTCGCGCCTAAGAGCAACACTGCGAGCGGGGTCGCGCCGAGCGCTAGCCCGGAAATATTACTCCAGTGGCCGCGCCAAAATTCCCCGGAGAAGCGTTGGCCAATTGTGCCCCAGTTCCAACTGACTAACTCTGTGGATTTGAGAAACCCGGCAAAGGGATTCGTGTTTTTTAGGGCGTCACTATGACTGACCCACCAGCCCGCTAGCACCGCACTGACCACCACCGGCCCAAGCGCAAAAAGGGTCGCTCGCCAGAATTGGCGCGGCTGCTGCCGGCGATCAGCCCACCGGTGTCGCCAACCCAGCCACGTCAGCCCCGCGGCCGGAGGCAGAAAGACAACGAACGTCGTCACCTTTGCCAAGCTTGCCAGTACCGCGCACGCGAGGGCTAGACTAGCCCAACTCGCTCGATCTTCGCGCACCGCTCGGGTTACGCTGTAAAGAAACCACACCGCCGCACAGAGCGCCGTGGTCTCGATCATAAAACTCCGCGCGTAAAATAAGTAAGTCGGCGAGCTTAGGACTGCACAAAGTACCAAGAGGCGGCGGGTCGGGGTTAACCCGAGTAGGCCAGCCAAGCCATAAACCGCGGGTAAGCCTGCGAAAAAAAAGCCGAGGCTCACGCCACGGGCTGTTGGCTCGAGTTCCGTGCCGAGTAACTGACTTACCGCGGCAACGCACCATTGATAAACAGGAAATTCAAAGGGAATTGACCACGGTGGACCGAAGAGGGGCGTTTCATAATCAAGCTGGTAGCCAGTGACTTTGATCCAGTGGGTGGATAGGGCCGTCTGTAGTTGGCGAAATTCATGTCGATCAAGGATCGATGCCTGCCAGCCGCGCGTGGTGATCCACAGGCTTAGCAGGAGCATCACCGCAAAAATCAGCACCAACGGTTTGCCGCTATTGCGCTCGTTGGTCTCAGTCATCGGCATTAATTAAATCAACTT
>CAIOCT010000057.1 GCA_903856725.1 uncultured Verrucomicrobiota bacterium | reverse complement strand
CCAGGAACATGTCACCCTGGGGGAAACCTTGCTGAAAAAACCTTTTGTAGTCGAGGCGGGCCACATCACCGTCCCCACCGGCCCTGGTTTGGGAATTGAACTGGATGAGGCGAAACTTGCTCGTGAAACCTTTGATGGCATCTGGGATAATCCTCGCTTTACCGCAGAGGATGGGGGCTTTGCGGAATGGTGAAAGCGGCTCATTTTATGAATCATTTTATTTCCTGCGACTGGGGAACCTCCCGTTTCCGCTTGCGCCTCATCGAGCTTAATCAAAAGCGAATTGTGAGGGAGCATACGACGAATCAAGGAATTCAATCTCTAGCCGCCGCTCATTCGGTTATCGACGCACGTCGAGCGATGATGGGAAATGTGCTTGAGAGCGGCCTCGCGGCGCTGGGCGTCGCTGATCAACCCGCCATCCCGGTTGTCATTTCGGGCATGGCTTCCTCCACCTTAGGTTGGCAATCGCTCCCTTACGCCCTGTTGCCGGCCCCGATCGATGGCAGCACTCTCCGCTATCTCGATTTCCTACATTTAGGGCGGAAGGTGCGGCTTATTTCGGGCCTGCAAACTGCCAGTGATGTGATGCGCGGGGAAGAGACGGAGTTAATCGGGCTTTTTTCCCCGCCCGCTCGACGGGCCTTAGCAGAAAACAGCATTGTTGTGCTGCCGGGGACTCACTCCAAGCATGTGCGATTACGCGCCGGAAAGATTATTAATTTCACGACATACTTAACGGGCGAACTTTACGCTCTACTCAGCCAAAATAGCACGCTGGCCACCCCAGACGCAGCCGTCTTCGACCCCGCGGCTTTTATCGCGGGGGCCAGAGCCAGCCAGAATCACGGACTGAGCGCGGCACTTTTCCAAACTCGGGCCCAAACAGTACTCGGCCAGCTCGCGGCAAAACACAGCCGCGCTTTTCTCAGCGGGGTATTGATCGGGGCCGAGGTCGCGGCTTTAGCCGAAACGCCCTCTGAACAAATCGTACTCGCAGCCAGTGATCCTATCGTCGATCACTACACTTTGGCTCTGAGCGAACTGCTGCCAGCCGCGATCGTGATAAAAATTCATCCAACTGAATTAGCCGCGGCCACCGTGCAGGGTCATGCACAAATCCTATCTTATCCATGAGCGCACCGACCCAATTCGATCTCGCCCGCTTTGCGACCATGCCACTGATCGCCATCCTGCGATCCCAGCCGGCGCATGTCATTGACCCAGTAGTGCAAACCCTGATCGAAGGCGGTTTCACCGCATTAGAAGTTACCATGAACACCCCAGGGGCTGCTCAACAAATTAGTGCCGCTGTGGCTAGTGCTAAAAATAAATTGGCGATCGGCGCCGGCACCGTGACCAATTTAGCCGAACTTGATGCAGCGCAAAAAGCGGGTGCCTGTTTCATCGTCACGCCGGTGATCGTGCCAGAAGTTATCACCGAATGCGTGTTGCGCCGATTGCCGGTTTTTCCAGGTGCTTTTACCCCAACCGAAGTGCATCAAGCCCACCGACTCGGAGCGACCATGGTAAAATTATTTCCAGCCCATCGACTTGGGCCCGACTACGTGCGCGATTTGAAAGCGCCTTTCCCCGGTATCCGTTTGCTCGCCACTGGCGGCATCACCCCCGAGTCATTGCCAGCGTATGCTGCGGCCGGCGCAGAGGGTTTCGGCCTCGGCAGTCCCCTCCTTCCGAGCGACCGGCTTGCCGCCGGAGACTGGAGGTGGCTGGGTGCCCGAGCCGAGCAATTTTGTGCAGCTTGGCGATCTTCCACTCAACACTGACGTAAGTTCATTTCGCATCAGGAGATTTTTACATCTAGAAAAATCGTCACCTTTAAATTTATACCCTTCGAATTTCCTCCCGAGCCATCTTACGCAGAAGCCTCCGCCGTAAATTATCAATCCCGCAAAGTTAAGATGATCGGCTAGTCGATCAGGTGCACTTCAAGGCAAAAACTTAAAACGCTCCACTGTATGACAGCGACGGCCACGCAAACAAGAGTTGCCGTTGATCTTGCCCGAGTAATGACATCTACTAATTTTGTCATCAATAATGCCACCTCATCAATGTTCGTCGATATTACTAAGTACTTCAAAAAAACCTGCCTCAGGAACAAACCTCGAGCGGTCTTTTTTTCAGCTCTGTTGCTAGTCATGAGTATTGCTGCGAGTGGTAGTACGACAGCCCCTGTTAATTTGAAGATTTCCGGCGACTGGACAGTGAAGGTGTCGACGAAAGCAGCCCCAGCTGCTGTCACGGTGCTGCAAATCGCTCCGCCCACTCTCATCACGGTGAACGCGGAGAAATTTGCTTCACTGCCGATCTTTAATCCCAAGACCTCTGGCTGGGCGAAAGGCGCTCAGCTTAGCGGAATCCGCGCGCAAGAAACGACCACGCCTTTTCTCCTCGTGCCCGACAGTCTGGAATTGCGCGCTGGCCCGACCGCTACCGCCCCGCTCTTTCGCCGTGGCAAGGATTATGAAATCGACCCTCAGTGGGGCACGATCGGCCGTTTAACTACTGGGCTGATCAAGGCAGGCCAGCCGGTCTATGCTAGCTATCGTCACGCCCAGCTTCGCCTCGATGCGGTGATCCGCTCACGGACTGGGCAAATTATTTTGCGCCCAGGTAATTCGCGAGCAGCGGCACCGCAGCCACCCAGCGTTGAGACCGGCGAAAAGCTGCTGGCGCATATTTGGCTACCCGGACAGCTGACTAAGCTGACTTCAGATAATCTATTTCCCATTTTAGAAACTGCTTACCCCGAATCACCCAAAACGGGTCCGAGTGTAGCAGAACGGTTAACACCCCAGGCACTGAAAAAACTGAAAACCGGCGAGCGGTTGCGCATTCTCGCCTGGGGCGACAGTGTCACCGACGCATCCTATCTGCCAAATCCCGCACTCGAGCGCTGGCAAGAGCAGTTCGTGACTCGACTGCGCCAACGTTTCCCTCGCGCGAACATCGAGCTCACCACGGAGGCATGGGGCGGACGTAACACGGCCAGCTACTTGCACGAGCCACCTGGGAGCCACCACAACTACCAGGAGAAAGTCATTGGGGCGAAGCCTGACCTAGTAATCTCAGAATTCGTGAATGATGCAGGCCTGAAACCCGAACAAGTCGAAGAGCGCTACACCAAGTTGCTCACCGATTTTCAGAGCATTGGAGCCGAATGGATTATTCTTACGCCCCATTATGTCCGGCCTGACTGGATGGGCCTCACTCGAGAACGCGAGGTGGATGAAGACCCACGCCCTTACGTCGCCGGCCTGCGCACCTTCGCCCGCGAGCACAAGATAGCCTTGGCTGACGCCGCTCGACGCTACGGACGACTCTGGCGGCAAGGCATTCCGCATAGCACCATCATGCTAAATTCAATTAACCATCCGAATGCGGACGGGATGACCATCTTCGCCGACGCGCTCATGGAATTGTTTCCATGATTACAGACAACCCAGCAGATTTTTCAGAAAAAAATTTTGCAGTACGATCCCCTCGCTGATCCTGCTGCGCCGCGCCCACGCTGATTGTTAGCAAATCGGCCAAGTGGCCCCATGGCGGCGAAAGCCTGATAATCTTAATTTATTGATCGCACCCTTGGCAGGTATTGCTGAAGAATATTTTAATAATTCATGAGTACATCATCCGCTCCTGTCGTTCGGGTTGGCATCATCGGCGCTGGCCTCATGGGCCGAGAAGTTGCGAGCGCATTCGGACGCTGGTTTGCCCTGCTCGATTGCCCTGTTCGCCCCGAGCTCATCGCGGTGTGTGATATTAATACGCTGGCACTCGACTGGTTCCGCCAAGTGCCCACCGTAAAATATTTTGATACTGATCACCGCACGCTACTCGCTCGCCAGGACCTCGATGTAATTTACGTGGCCGTGCCGCATCACCTTCACGAGTCCCTCTACCTTGATGTTCTGCGGGCGGGCAAAGATCTTTTTGCGGAAAAACCTTTTGGGATCGACCTCGCGGCCGCTCGTCGCATTCGCGATGAAGCCGTCCGCCTTCAACGTTTCGTGCGCGTCTCTTCGGAATTTCCCTTTTTACCCGGGGCCCAACGCGCCATCACCATCGCGCGGACTGGCGCGCTCGGCCCGCTGCTCTCGATTCGCAGCAGCTTTCTCCACTCCAGCGATCTCGACCCCACCAAGACCATTAATTGGAAACGCCAGAATAAATTCTGTGGCGAAGCCGGCGTCATGAATGACCTTGGCTTGCACGTTGCCCACGTGCCCCTTCGCCTCGGTTGGAAACCGAGCCGCCTGTACGCTCAACTGCAAAAAATTTATACGGTGCGGCCCGACGGGAAAGGGGGCACCGCCCCCAATGATACTTGGGACAATGCCACGCTCCATTGTACCTTAGATCTCCCCGGCCAGTCGGGCATCCCACTGACCTTGGAAACGAAACGGATGAGCCCAACAGACACTAATTCTTGGGAACTAGAAATCATGGGAACCGACGCTGGGGTTCGCTTCTCCACTAAGCAGCCCAAGACGCTGCTCACCTACGCGCGGGCCAAGGAGCAAACCTGGGCAGCCACCGATCTCGGATTCACCATGCCTTTTAAGACAATTACTGGAGGTATTTTTGAGCCAGGCTTCCCCGATATTCTTCAACAAATGTGGGCGGCTTATCTTGCCGAACGCGCCGGCCAACTCGGGGATCGCTTCGGCTGTGCCACGCCGGACGAAGCGGTTGCCCATCATGAGCTCTGGGCGGCGGCCCTCCAAAGCCACGCCGAGCAGCGAGTCGTTACCCTTTAAACGCCCCCCAATCTCAAAACTTCGGCTCAGTCGTCGCGGCGGCTGCCGGACAGAATCAAGAGAATGTGGAGCAAGCTGCCTAAGGAAGCGACGAAAGCCGCCACGTAAGTTAACGCCGCCGCATCAAGCGTTTCGTTGACCCCTTCCATCTCGTCGCGACTCAGGATTCCCAGGTTCACCAATTGAACCTTCGCGCGGCGGCTAGCATCAAATTCCACGGGCAGGGTAACCAATTGAAATAAACAGATCACCGCCAGCGCCACGGCACCGATCATCAACATTTTTCCGCCGATGGCCGTGCTAATTAAAAGCACCCCCGCAAGAATGAGGAAATTGGAGGCCCCGGCTGCAATTTGCGTAGCCGGCACCAGCGTCTGCCGAATTTTCATCATAGAATAACCTACTTTCTGCTGGATCGCGTGGCCCGCCTCATGGGCGGATACCCCGAGTGCCGCCAGACTTGAACCACGATAATTGGCAGAGGATAGCGCTAACCGCTTGTTGATGGGATCAAAATGATCCGACAAATGACCTTCGATTTCGACAATTTCGATGTCATGAATCCCCGCACTTTCCATGACAGCAGCGGCGGCTTCTCGACCAGTAATATTACCGCGTGAAGCGATTTGTAAATTCTTGGAATACGCGCGCGACACGCGCATCTGCGCGTACAGACCGAACAGCATGGGAACAGCGACGAGGGCAATAATGAGTAGCATGGTAAAAAAGAGTTAAAAAGGGACGAACTGCACAGATTGCCAAAAAAGGATCATTTGCCAGCGGAAAATAGTCAGGTGGAAAGACGCCCCGCGGTTGTAAAGGCTCCGACCATCAAACAAGGCCCGCGCGATTCAACAGAGCCTGTTGATCAGGGGTGCGTCCCATGAAAGCGGTAAATAACTCCATGGGATCAACGGCGTTCCCCCGGCTGAGAATCTTGGCTACAAACTCCGCCCCCACCTTTTGGTTAAAAACCCCCTCCCGCTGAAAACGGGTAAAGGCATCGGCATCGAGGACCTCCGCCCATTTGTAGGAATAATAGCCCGCAGCGTAGCCGACCGGATCAGAAAAAATATGATTAAATCGATGCTCGATCGTCGGCGTACGTGGCTCGGTAACTATCAAGTAATCGCGCAACGCTTCGCCTAGAAGCGCCGTCCAGTCGCTAGCCACGGGGGCCTCCGGGCGAGTATGTAACTCCAAGTCGAGACGGGCGAACGCGAGTTGGCGCATGGTCGCCGTCGCACTGCGGAAATTTTTGGCGGCAATCATTTGTTGAAATAACTCCTCGGGAATCGGCGCGCTCGTTTCAAAATGACGCGCAAATAGATCAAGCCCCGCGCGTTCCCAACACCAATTCTCCATGAGCTGCGATGGCAGCTCGACAAAATCCCAAGCAACGTTGGTTCCATTGAGAGATTTAATTTCAACTTCACCCAACAGATGGTGCAGCAAGTGACCGAATTCATGAAAGATCGTTTCGACTTCACGATGATTCAAGAGCGCCGGTTGCTCGCCAATCGCTGGAGTTAGATTGCCGCACATTAAGCCCAAATGAGGTACGCGAGTTCCGTCCGCCAAGGGCCCACCGGTAATCAGATGATTCATCCAAGCCCCGCCGCGCTTAGCATCACGGGGATGCCAGTCCGTATAAAATGATCCCACGTGAATCCCACTCGCGGCGTGCATATCATAAAATTTAACTTCCGCATGCCAAGTTTCCACATCCCCCGCGGGACGCTCCGTTACGCGAACGCCAAAAACCCGGTGAACAATTTCGAATAAACCAGCCATCACTCCCGGCAGAGGAAAATAAGGCCGCAACTGCTCCTCATCAAAATCGTACCGCGCCCGACGTAATTTTTCTGCCCAAAACGTCACTTCCCACGGAGCCAGAGGCGCGACCGCTGACTGAGTTTGCGCGGCCTTGAAATCCTGAAGCTCACTCGCCTCGCGCACAAAGACGGGGGCAATGCGACGGTGCAAATTCACAATGAAATCCGAGGCCTGCTGACCGCTCTTGGCCATGCGCCGAGCCAGCACGAGATCGGCAAAATGAGCCCGCCCCAGCAGCGACGCCTTTTCCTGCCGCAGAGCTAAAATACGTTTTATCAATTCACGATTATCGTGCGGTGCCTGGGCTCCCACCACTGCAGCCGCCTGCCAAAGCTGTTGCCGTAAAGTGGCATCCTCCGCATATAGCATCACGGGCTCTTGTGAAGGAGCCTGGAGCGTGAATAGCCAGCGCGGAGCCACCTCGATGTCCGCGCCCTTAGCACGGGCTCTTTGTTGAGCAGCGGCAATAGCCGCAACTGGCAAACCGGCGAGGCGAAGCTCATCATCAATTTGCAGGGACCAAGCGTTCGTGGCATCGAGAACATTCTCAGAATATTTCTGCGTCAATTGCGCTAATTCACCCTGTAAAGCAGCGAGACGCTGCTTCTTTTCTGGCGATAAATCAGCTCCCTGCTGCCGGAAATCAGCTAGCGTCTCATCAACCAAGCGGCGGTGAACTCCACCCAACTTAACGACCGCTGGCTGAGCCGCGGCCGCCTTGAGACGCAGCCATAAATCAGCCCGCAAAGGAATTTCCGCATAAAATGCCGACACTTTTGGTAGCCAAGCATGATGAACCTCCCGCCAGGCCGGCGCATCCGCGACACTCATCAAGTGCGTCAGCTTACCCCACGTTTCATTCAGCAGATCGGGGGCATTTTCTAACGCGAGAAAAGTCTGGGCGTAATCCACTTGCCCCAACGGTAATGCCTCAATCCGGGCGATGGCCTGGGCCGCCTCAGCTAGCGCGTGGTCAATCGCCGGTCCCGCTTGCTCGGCGGTGAGTTGCGACCAGCGAATATGAAAGGAGCGATCAAGAAAAGGATTAGCCATCGCCGGCGAAAGGACCGCGCCGAGCACGCTGCTGTCAAACGAATTGAACGCGCACCTACCAACGATAGGCGGCGCCTAGGGAGAACTGGCGCCGAGCCGCAGGGACGCCGGGCACTTGCTGGAAATCACTATCCCAGAGATTATCTACGAGAGCAGAAAATTCCACCCCGCGCAGTCTCGGGGGCAGATAATAAAGTCCCATCGCAGCCCCCCAAGCTTGATCGCCACCAACGACCCGTAGCAAATTTTTAGCCTGCACCCTAAACTCATTATCAACGCGCAGCTCCCAGCCTGCGCCCAGTCGCAGCATGACGGCGGCAGTCAAGCGATGCTCGGCAAAATTCAGGGCATAAAAACTAGCGTCAATGTTAGCCGCGCCGTAAT
>CAIOCT010000056.1 GCA_903856725.1 uncultured Verrucomicrobiota bacterium | reverse complement strand
CTACGTTTATCACTATGGCCACATCCGCTGGTGTTGGATTATGGCACGGATATTGTGCACAGCTGGCGCGAAGTATGGTGGCAGGGTTTGGTGGTCCTGACCTTACTACTCGGGACCTTGGTGGCGCTTTGGCGGCGCCCTATTTTAGGCTTTTTAGGCGCGTGGTTTTTTGTGATTTTAGCGCCGAGCTCGAGTTTTATCCCGCTGACTACACAGCCGATGGCAGAACATCGCATGTATTTACCGTTAGTAACTGTCCTCGTGTTGCTCATGGTCATTGGACTGCACTGGCTGAGTCGTGGGCGTTTTCTGGTCGTGCTGTTCATCGCACTCACCCTCGGCGTGACCACTGATTTCCGGAGTCAGCTCTATGGCGACGAGGAACGGCTCTGGCGCGATTTGCTAATTAAGCAGCCCGACAACGCCCGTGCTTACGCTAGTTTGGCGCATTACTTAGTCGGTCAGCAACGTTGGGTGGAGGCGGCTGGCTACTACGAGCAAGGGTTGCGGTTGCGGCCAGATTACGCTGATGCGCAAAGTGATTATGCTAATGTATTGCTTCGTTTGGGGCGTAGAGAAGCAGCGATTATTCACTATCAAGAGGCGCGGCGTTTGAAGCCAGCGGATGAAACGATTCAGTTCAACCTAGGTCTTGCTTTAGTGCAAAGTGCGCGACCGAGTGAGGCGCGGGATGTTTTTAAAAAAATCCTGACGCACGATTCGGGTCGTATGAGTGCCGCGTTGTATTATCAATTAGGTAATGTGCTCCTCGATCTCGATCAAGGAGCGGAGTCAGCGGTGGCTTATCGGCAGGCTTTAGAGCGCGCCCCTCATTATCCTGAGGCGCACCATAATCTCGCTTTGGCCTTAGTGCGGCTAGGTCGTCCCGCTGAAGCTATCCCGCATTATGAGGTGGCCTTGCGCCAGCTAACAAATTCAGCCCAAGCTCATCATAATTTAGCGCTCGCGCTCGAGCAAATTGGGCGAGTGATTGAGGCAATCGCCCAAGATGAGGCAGCTCTTAGGATTGCTCCTGATTTTATGGTCGCCCGCGAGCATCGCGAGCGGTTGCAGCGTCGGTAGGTTAAGCGAGCGCGCTGGCGGGCACCTCATTTGGGAGGGTCTTAGCTCGCCCTAAGTAGGCATAAAAAAAGGCGGCTGCGTTTCCGCAGCCGCCTTGAAGTAAAATACTAGAATTAGAAGCGCAGACGAATGCCGGCTTGGGCTTGCCAGCGAGAGATCGGCGTGTCGTTCACGGTCATCGGCACGGTATTAAGCGTGCTGCTGGTGAAGGTATAAGCCCAAGAGCCTAGACCGCCATTGCCGGCGGCGTTATAGGTAGCACCTGCGACCGCGCGTTTATAAGAGAAGGGAACTTCCTCTTGGATGCCCCAGTTCTTATCGATCAACTGCCAGAAATTCAGCACATTCAAATAGAGCTCAGCGCGGGTTTTGCCGTGGAGCGGGATCTGCTGAATGAACTTCAAGTCAATCGTCTGTTGCCAAGGTGAGACCTCGCTATTGCGGCCAGGGTTGGTGCCCGCGTATTTAGCTAGAGTTGACGAATTCACGAAGGTGAAGAAGGCATCGCGTTCAGTCGTGCTCGCCCAGGTGACTCTAGGATCAGAAGGACCAGTCGGCACATAAAGCAAGTCTTGGAACGTGAATCCGTCACCGTTGGCGTCACCCGCGAAGACCCATGAATAGGCGTGTCCGGTACGACCCTGATAGACAGCGGCGATGGTGGTTTTGAATTGTTTGATGAATTCAAATTCGCGTGCGAGTGAAATGACGACGCGATCTTTAACATTGGTGTTCGAGATCGAGGCGACGTTTTCGTTCGGGTTAAATACGGCGCGGGCGCCATAGTTAGAACCAGCGACCGAGGAGGTCACGGGAGCAACTTCAGTTGCATTGCTGCGAGTGTATGAGGCCGACCAGCTCCAATGATTCTTCATCGGGCGGGAGATCTGCACCGTCGCGCCATTATACTGACCCTTATTGGAATTGGTCATGTAATATACATCCGCGAAGGCGGTGTTACGACGTTTGCCTTGGGTGGCTGCCGTGCTGCCACTGGTGGGGGCACCAGCGTAACGGATACGGCCATCAGGCAGGGTGGTTGGTCCTGTGGTGGCGACCTGATAGTTCAGGAATTCGTATTGCAGGGCTTTGTCTGTTTGAATGAACGAGAGTTCTGCCGTGAAGGTCAGGCCACCGAAAGGCAGCTGATGATCGATCGCCAAATTGCTCTTCCAAGAGGCCGGCTGTTTAAAGCTAGGATCGGTGATGTTGATCGTAGGAGCAGGTGGGTTGCCCGCGGGAGGGACTTGGGCGTTAGGATCAGCCACAAAGGAGAAGCTGGGAATACCGGCTGCGTTGAAAACACCGACTGCACCCGTGGCTCCAGCATTCGAATAAGCATTCGAGATCCAGACCGCAGGATTCTTGCCTTGGAAGAGACCCAAGCCGCCGCGGATCTGCGTCTTGCGCTGTGTTTTTAACGAATAGGCAAAACCGATGCGAGGCGCGATCGTCGCATTGCCGCTGTTCGTCGTATTGTTTTGGGTAACACCGGTGAGTCCATCAGCGCGGGTGAATCCAGCAGTTGCGAAGCCAGTGGCGAGAGCTGGGCCATCTGGAATATAAGGATAATCGTAGCGCAGGCCGGCGACTAGGGTCAGCTGCTTGCTGGGTTTCCAGCTGTCTTGAATAAACAAGGCGTAGGCGTCATAGCTCCAGCGGGCGATCGCATCGTTGATGGTGAACCCCGTGTTGGCTTTTTGCAGGGTGTAGCCCGTTACTGGCGTGCCGGCTTGCCAAGCGGCGAGGGTCGGGAAGATATAGTAGCCATTCGTGTATTGAACGAAGGCATTGCTGTATTTGGTCGCGACGTTTTCTAAGCCCGCGGTGATCGTGTGGTCGCCAATAGAATAGTCGCCAGCGAAGCGGCCTAAGGATTCTTTGGTAATAATTTGGTTTAACTGACGGGATGATTCGGTCCCGAGGTAAATGGTCCCGTTCGTAATCGAGAGACCATTATCAAGACGGGTGCCGCTGAGGCCTTGGATTTGAACCTGGGGGAAAGCTTTACCATTGTTAGCTGGAGAGCCGTTGTACTCCGTGTACGAGGCGGTGGCTTCCGTGCGGAAGTCTGGGCTCCATTGGCTAAATACTTGGCCGGTGTAGCTGTTGGTGATGCGAGGTTGGGCATACCAGAAATTGCTCAAGGAAGTGGTATTGCCGCCCGTATATTGGCCGAACACGACGTCTTGGCCTTCATTTTTACGATACGTGAAGGTGGCGCGATGTTGGTTGGAAATATTCCAATCTAATTTACCGATGGTCGTCTTCTGCTTGGTGATATTCTCGCCAGCGGTCAGGTTGCCGGCATCATAACCGAGCGCGGTGGCCTTAGCGATAACGGCAGTTAACTGGGCCGCGTCAGGAATATAGTTGGCTTGAGGGGCGACGGTCTTGCGTTGGAAATCATCATAATCGATGAAGAAGAAGAGTTTGTTTTTAATGAGTGGGCCGCCGACTGCGAAGCCGAACGTGCGCTCATCAAAGGCCTCTTTGACAAAGGTAATTGGATTTTTGGCGCGCAAACCCTCGTTGGTTTTTTCGTAATAAAGCACGCCGTGGAAATCATTGGTGCCAGATTTGATGACGGCATTGAGATAAGCACCGGTGGCACCAGCACGGCGGACATCGTACGGGGCTAGGTCGACACTAAAGCTCTGGATCGCTTCCATCGGAATTGGGCTGCGCAAGGAGGAGAAACCGTTGCTGTTCAAGCCGAAGGGATCGACCGCTTGAACGCCGTCTACAGTGAAGGAATTGAAGCGGAAATTTTGACCTTGGGCGCTGAGCTGGCCACCTTGGTCGAGCGACATGAGAGCGAGGCGCGAGTCGAGGACTGCGATATCTTGAATATTCCGCCGGACGGTTGCGACGTTTTCAATTTCTCGATCGCTCAACGTGGTGCCCGTGCTGATTTTACCGGTGCCAAAAATGCCGTCGCGGCTAGCCGAGATGGTTACTTTTTCTAGCTCGATAACTTCGGAGCCTAAAGTGTAATTCAGTGATGCGGTATCGCTGAGATCCAGGTACACATCGCTATTTGACTCAGTCTTGAGCCCCGTGGATGCCACGGTGACGGTGTAAGGACCACCGACGCGCAGGCCGGAGAGGTTATATTGGCCGTTTGCACGGGTGGTGGTGGCGGCTTTTGTGCCCGAAGGTTCGTGCACAATAGTGACACTGGCCCCTGCGATGGGTTCGCCAGCTTTGCTGGTGACGGTGCCAGTGATGGCCGCCGTGGTTATAGCCTGAGCGTAGGCGTTGGGCGAAAGTGTCACAGTCAGAGCTGTGATCACTGCAAAAACTAGCGATTTAATGAGCGATCGTTGCATGGTATTAATGCAGTTGGTGTATAATTCTCAGGCGGAAAGCCCAAGATAGGTTTAATTAAGCGAACGCCTCCCATATAGCTGAGTCAAGCCTGCACCCTCGCTTGCTTTATGGTTGGAGTTCAAAGTTTCGTGACTGTAACTTTCCCTTATAAAAATCTTATATTTATCGGGACAATTAGCTGCGATAAGGGGCTGCGTGATTGCCCTTTGAATTTCATTTCAAATTTCATGAAATACAAAAATAAGTTGGGCTGAGCAATGCTACCCACCGACTTGAGCACCCAGACGTCCATGGCTATTTTCACTCGCAAGACGGCCGGCATCTGCCCAACTCAATTAATGCCCGCAACTTATACGGCCAACGAAGACCGTGCGAACAGTATTACGCACGGCCTGGGTCTAGCTTTTAGTGTTTTGGGGCTAGTGCTCATCGTGATTGCAGCCGCGCGGGTAGGGACGGTTTGGCATGTCGTGAGTGGGTCCATTTTCGGCACTGCGCTGGTGTTGCTCTATACGACCTCCACTCTTTATCACAGTTTTCAGGATTTGCGGACTAAGCAGGTGCTACAAAAATTTGATCACGCGGCGATTTTCCTGCTCATCGCAGGTACTTACACGCCTTTCTTATTGGTGACTTTACGTGGAGCTTGGGGCTGGAGTTTATTCGGGGTGGTTTGGGGGTTGGCGATTACGGGAGTCGTGCTGAAATTTTGGTTCGCCGGACGTTTTCGCCTTGTTTCTACCTTAATTTATATCGGCATGGGTTGGCTTGTGATGATCGCGTTGAAACCACTGCGGGCGTCACTGCCGAGCGCGGGGTTGGAACTCTTGCTGGCGGGAGGACTTTGCTACACAGGTGGCACGGTTTTTTACCTCTGGAAGCGCCTGCCGTATCATCATGCAATTTGGCACCTCTTCGTTCTCGGCGGCAGCGCTTGCCATTGGGTGGCGGTATTTTGTTACGTGCTGCCTTCGGCTCCATAAGTTTGCTTTAGCCCGTGTTAATTGTCCTGCATAAACCTTACGGCGTTCTCTCGCAATTTACCCCTGAACCCGGTTCGCGTTGGCGCACCCTCGCTGAATTCAAGCTGCCGCCCAAGGTCTATGCACTCGGCCGACTCGATGCTGATTCCGAAGGGCTGCTCCTTTTTTCTGATGAACCAGGGCTCAACTCCCATTTACTCGATCCAGATGCTGCTCACCGGCGCGAATATTGGGTGCAAGTTGAGGGCATTCCGACGACTGAAGCCCTCGGGCAACTCGCGAGCGGAGTGCAGCTCCGTGACTACACGACTCGGCCGTGCACGATTCGTCGGCTGGAGCCTGTCCCAGTCATCTTGCCTCGAGACCCGCCAATCCGCGTGCGCAAAAATATTCCTGACTGTTGGCTCGCTCTAGAATTGACCGAGGGGAAAAACCGACAGGTGCGACACATGACAGCCGCGATCGGTCATCCGACGTTGCGGTTGATGCGTCGGCGCATGGGGCAATTTGCGCTGGGTGATTTGCCGTCAGGACAGTGGCGTGAGCTCACTACGCTGGAACGTGCGGCGGTGTTTGCATAGTTGCGGAGATGCCCAAATGATTGATGCACATCTCGCTTTATCGACCGCTTAGCGGTTACGGCCTGCTGATTAATTCAGGATTTTTTCCCCGCAAACAAGCGATCAATCAATCGGTTGACTGAGACGGTCGATGACTCCCGCAGGGGGATGGTTGTGACTAGACTAGCGGAGGCAAAAGCCTGCGATTTTTGCGGCTCACGCGCGTCGATTTGAAGATAAACGAGGTGCTCGCCAAAATCCCAGCCCCAACGATCTTGGTAAACGATGACCGCTTGAGTATTTTCAGGCATCATCGTGAGTGGTCCCATTTCAACTTTTAGGCCGCGGGCTTGCAGCGCTTCGGCGATCCGGTGATCAAGCGCGTGATTGTCACTCGGGTTATGGATAATAAAAAAATACTTATTTTGTGCGAGGTCGTGGCCTTTTTCGATTCGTGCCTCGTATGAGGCGCAGCCACTCAGCAACAGGCTTGCGATAAATAAAAGGCCTAGGCGGTATTGAGTAGCGGCAGTTTTCATGCGGAAGGTTCCGCCCAGACCTGGGCGAGATGGATAAGAGTTTCAACCGCTTTTGCCATGTCTTGCAAGCTGACCCATTCACGAGGGCTGTGCACTTCATGCATGCCGCAGAAGATATTAGGTGTTGGGAGGCCGCGCTGAGTGAGGCTAGATCCATCCGTGCCTCCGCGGATGGGGGAGGAATGCGGTGTGAGGCCTGCGCGGCGAATGGCCTCGCGCGCATATTCTACGGGGCGTAAATCTTGCTCCAGCCAGTAGCGCATATTGCGATATTGCTCGGTAAAGGTGAGCGTTAGGCGGGCTTGAGGTTCGGCGAGGCGAAGTGCGGCCGTAATATTTTCTAGCTGCGTACGCTGCGCCGCTAGCCCTGCTAGTTCGAAGTCGCGTAGAATGAGGCGGACTTTTGCATGTTCAGAGCTTCCGCTGCATTCGACAGGATGGATGAAACCGGCACGACCTGTGGTGCGCTCGGGTGATTGCTCCGGTGGTAATGCCGCCAAGAAACGGCCGGCGAGGCGGAGCGCGTTGACCATCACGCCGTGCGCCCAACCCGGATGAGCCGCTACGCCCTGAATTTCCAGCACGGCGGCGTCGGCACTGAAGGATTCAAATTCAATTTCGCCCGGCGATGATCCGTCCAGCGTGTATCCACAGACGGCACCGAGTTGGGTGAGGTCGAGCTTGGTGACGCCGCGGGCAATTTCTTCGTCAGGATTAAAGCACAGTCGAATGGCCCCGTGGGGGATTTCGGGGTGCTGCTGGAGATGGCGCACGGCACTCATAATAACCGCGATTCCCGACTTATCATCTGAGCCGAGGAGAGTCGTGCCGCTGGCGGTAATAATATCGTGGCCCAGCGCTGCGCGGAGAAAGGGCGTCGTCTCGATCGACAGCACTTGCGTGGGATCATCGGGCAAAATGAGGAGGCGGCCATCGTACGCGCGGTGGACGATCGGCTGGGCGGCGCTCGGCAAATTAGTCGCTGTGTCGACGTGCGCAAACCAAGCGATCGTAGGGATTTTTTTTTGCGAAGTAGCGGGAAGGGTTGCGAGCACATAGCCGTGTTCCGTTAGCAGGACATCGGTTAACCCAATAGCGAGCAGCTCTTGCTGAAGCAGGCGGAGCAGGTTCCATTGCCCCGGTGTACTCGGCGTGGTGAGCGATTGCTCATTGCTGCGCGTGTCGATTTGGACGTAGCGCAAAAAGCGCGCGAGAAGGTCGACGGTGTCGATAGACATAATCTCACTGTGCTGAGGCGGACTATGCCGACAACTCGAAATCTTCGCCGGATTCATTGGTTTTGGATTTGCTAGACCGGATAAGCGAAGGGAGAATTTATTCATGATCTCATATCGCTTTCTATTAACGGGATTTTTGTTTTGGGTTTCGCTCTCCGCAGCTCGGGGCGTGGCGCTGAATCACGGTTTCGATCCCGTGCGACTGGGGCGGCTTGATGCCGTCATTCAGGATAATATTAATCAACAGCAGTTGGCTGGGGCCGTCATGTTTATTGCTCGTGATGGCCAGACGGTGCATTTAAAGGCCTACGGGCAGCAGGATATTGAGCAGGGGAAGGTGATGCCAACTGATGCCATTTTTCGCATCGCTTCCATGAGCAAGGCCATCACGACCGTGGCGGCGCTCATGCTGTATGAGGAAGGGCATTTCATGTTAAATGACCCCGTCGCCAAATACCTGCCGGCCTTTGCGCATTCCATGGTGGCCGTACCGCCTCCCGCGGGTTCGCCGCCAGAATTTAAATATGTGACCGTGCCCGCACTACGACCGATCACGATTCGCGATCTCATGCGACACACTGCCGGTTTGACCTATGGGGATGGCCTGGCGGTCGATGATTATAAAAAAGCTAATGTCTATGGTTGGAATTTTACGGCTCATGATGAGCCAATTGGCGACGCGATTAACCGACTGGCGAAATTGCCATTGCATGGTCAGCCCGGTGAGCAGTGGCAGTACGGCTTTGGGACTGATGTGCTGGGCTATCTCGTTGAAGTTGTCTCGGGACTGCCGCTGGACCGTTTTATCGCTGAACGAATTACGGGTCCCTTGCAGATGAAGGATACGGGTTTTTATTTGCCCCTAGAGAAAGCCAATCGTTTGGCTAATGTTTACAGTATCATTAATGGTCGGCTGGTCTTGAAGGAGACCGTCGCAAAAAGTAACTACGTGCAAGGCCCGCGGAAGTGTTTTTCTGGTGGAGCGGGTCTTTTATCTACCATCACTGATTACGGTCGTTTTTTGCAGATGCTGCTCAATGAAGGGGAACTCGATGGGGTTCGCTTGCTTAGCCCTAAGACGGTCCAATTAATGCATGCTAATCACACGGGGGCGAAATATGCCCGCGATAATAATGCCTTTGGGCTCGGTTTTTGGGTTAATGATGATCCGGGCTTCTCCGGTGAACTCATCAGCGCGGGCGCCTACGGTTGGGGGAGTGCTTATTACCCGCAATATCTGGTCGATCCGCAGGAAAAGATCGTCGCTATTTTCATGACGCAGCTGCTCCCCGGGGGTAATACTGGCCTGAATCAGAAATTTAAAATCCTGATGTATCAGGCTTTAATTAAATAAATGCCGAAGGGCTCTCGGGGTTAGGGTAATTTCCGAGAAGGAACTAGCGTCATATTTATTGGTCTAAGAAATTGTCTCTGTTTTTAATTCTTTTATTATGAAATCAAAAATTATCTTAATCTTTCCTCTTAGCTGGGCCTTGCTGGTCGTAGGCTGCGTTGGTACGGGTCCGAGCACCCAAGAGGGCGCTGTCGCTGGCGGCGTTCTGGGCGCCATTGCTGGGGCCATTATTGGGAATAACTCTGGCAACGGCAAAGGTGGCCAAGGGGCTTTGATAGGCGCAGCCGCTGGTTCCATTTTAGGTGGAACGATCGGCAATCAGGCGGACCACAGAAATGGCACGATTTATGGTTCTGAGCGGGAAGCGACGACGCAAATTATAGCGGAGTCACCTCCATTGCCCCCACCTCCGCAGCGGCAGGTGGTGGTCTATGAACGCCCAGCGCCCAGTGCGCTCTGGGTGGAGGGCCACTGGGAATTTGACGGGCGCGGCTATTATTGGGTGAACGGTCGCTGGGAAATTCCGCCGCCGCGTTATCGTCATTATGTCGCGCCGCATTGGGAGCGTCGTGGCCATAGCCACGTTTATATTCGAGGCTTCTGGCGGCTCTAAGCTCTTGCTTAAGCTCCCGCCGACCGACCCCGGTGGGCGAGAGCTGTGATTACGCGGCGAAGGCCTTCCTGAAGGCTGCTGTCGCGGCGGGTGATGATTATTTAACCCCGCCGAGCCCGCGGCGCTCAAGGAAGGGGGCGATGTCGGGATCGCCCCCCGTGAAGTCGCGAAACAGCTTCATCGCGTCTTCGCTGCCGCCACGAGAGAGCAGCTTCTGTCGGAGACGGTCGCCATTAGCGCGGGTCAGGCCGCCGTGGGACTTGAGCCATGCTACGCTGCTTGCATCGAGTACTTCGCTCCAAAAATAAGAATAATAGCCGGCTGAATACCCACCCCCAAAGCTATGCGAAAAGTAAGTGCTGCGATAGCGCGGGGGGACGGAAGCAAAATCTAAGCCTGCTTTTTCCAGTACGGTGCGCTCGAAGGCGAGCACGCCATCGGCATCAATTTTATCGGTGGCGCTGAGTTGGTGCCAAGCTTGGTCAATGAGATTGGCCGCGACTAATTCCGTGGTGGCAAAGCCCTGGTTAAATTTATTCGTCGCTTCTACTTTAGCCAGCAGTGCGGCAGGAATGGGGGCCCCTGTCTGGTAGTGCTTGGCATAATTCGATAGAATTGTCGGCCAAGCAGCCCACATTTCGTTTACTTGCGAGGGGAATTCGACGAAATCGCGCGGCACGCTGGTGCCGGCAAAGCGTGGGTATTTGACGTGAGAAAACATGCCGTGCAGCGCGTGACCGAATTCATGAAAGGCGGTCCGGACTTCATCGTGCGTTAAGAGCATCGGTTCACCCGCGGGAGGCTGGGTGAGATTGAGGTGGTTCGCAATGACGGGGCGGGTGCCGCGCAAGCCATTTTGCGAAACGTAGGCATTCATCCAGGCGCCCCCATTTTTATTGGAGCGGGCGTATAAATCGGCGATGAAGATAGCGAGTTGGGTACCATCAGCTTCGAATACATCAAACACGCGGACCGTCGGTTCATACACGGGCAGGTCGTGCCGTTCTTTAAAGGTGAGACCATAGAGTTGGCCGGCAGCAAAGAAGACGCCGTCGAGTAAAACGTGATTAAGCTCGAAGTACGGTTTGAGTTGGCTCTCGTCGAAATCATATTTCGTCTGGCGAACTTTCTCGGCGTAATGTTGCCAATCGGCAGCCTCGAGGCGGAAGCCGCCTTTTTCATGGTCGATGATGGCTTGCATGTCAGCAGCTTCGCGGCGCGCGTTAGCCACGGCGGGTGGCCCAAGCTGGGCGAGCAGTTTATTCACCACGTCGACTGACCCAGCGGTCTGCTCTTCGAGTGAGAAGGCAGCATAAGTGGGGTAGCCAAGGAGGCGGGCACGCTCCGCCCGTTTCTGGGCAAGAGCGGCGACGATGGCCCGATTATCAAATTCACCGCCACGACTGCCGCGGGCGAGCGAGGCCGCCATAATTTTAGCGCGGGTCGAGTGATTTGTGAGCTGAGTGAGCGGGGGTTGTCCGGTAGTATTTTGGAGACGGATTTTATATTTACCGGCGTGGCCTTCAGCCTTAGCGGCCGCTGCCGCCGCAGTTATCTCTGCCTCAGAAAATCCGCTCAGTTCCTCGCGAGTATCAATCCACACGGCGGAAGCGGCGACTTCCTTTAAGGTGTTTTGGGTGAAATTGGTTTGGAGCGTCGCCAGCTGACTGTTGAGTGCTTTTAATTTTTCTTTATCAGCCGGAGCTAGTTTGGCACCGGCGCGAACAAAGTCTTTGTAGTAGCGCCAGAGTACTCGTTGAGACTCAGCATCCAAGCCCAGGGTTTCCCGTGCCGTGTAAAGTGCTTCGATGCGCGCAAAGAGAATTGGGTTAAGGCGAATGGCGTCGGAGTGAGCGGCCAGTTGGGGCGAGAGGGCCCGTTGCAATTTCTGAAGCTCGGGGTTGGTGTTACAGCTCGCGAGATTGCCGAAGATCGCACTCACGCGCGAGAGCAGTTCGCCCGCCCGCTCCAGCGCCACAATCGTGTTTTCAAAGGTAGGCGCGCTCGAATTATTGGCGATGCTTTCAATTTCCTTAAGGTGGTCCGCCATCCCTAAAGCAAAACCGGGAGCAAAGTGTTCGTTTTTTATTTTATCAAATTGCGGATATTGAAAAGGCAGGGGGCTTTCGGTTAGCAGGGGATTATCAGTCATGGGGGAAGCAGGGTCAGCAGCGCGCAGGCCAGTGAGCAGCGTTAAGGTGATTACCAGCAAGGAGGCTAGAGGGGCAGTCCAACGAGGGAAGGGGATTTGCATGGGATAATTGTTGGGTAATAGCAGATGGGCTTGTTGCGGTTTGGCAAGATTATCGCGGTGCAGGGCGATGGTATTAAGGAGCACGATCCGCTCGCTGAGGGGTCACCAGAAATCGGGGCTGACTTATCCAGGTTTTCTTTACCGGGTGAGCCGGCGCACTTTGCCTGAAACGAGATTACAAAAGAGCAATTCACCGTCGGCTGGATTCGTTCCAAAACTAACGACCGCGTTAAGCTCTTTGGCGATTTCTGTAAAACCGTTGGCCGACTTCGAGGTGAGCGCAAAGATACGTCCACTGGTGAAATCACCAAAGAGGTAAGTTCCGGCGAGTTCTGGCAGAGCAGATCCGCGGTAGATTATGCCGCCAGTTACAGAGGCTCCCCATTTGCGATCATAATCTATGATGGGCTCAGTTAACCCAGCGAGGGGTTGAGCTTTCCCCAATGCCTTTTTTCCCTCACGCAAGGGCCAGCCATAATCTTGGCCAGCTTTTAGGATATCGACCTCTTCAATTAAATTTTGCCCAACATCACCCGCCATCCAGGTGTCACTCGGCGCATCATAAGAAAATCGCCAAGCGTTTCGGAGGCCGGTCGCCCAAGTTTCAGTTCTTAATTTCAGCACATCGATGGGTTTGTCGCGATGCGTGCGTGTCCCGACGAAAGGATTATCGGCGGGCACTGCATAAAAGGCTTCGCCTTGGGTATCTAAGTGTACGGCCGGATCTTTATTGGGGCGGAGGTTGCTCGGTTGGCGATCGACATCGATGCGAAAGACCGCCGCAAAAAAACCTTTGTCGATATGCCCGCCGTGATCAAAAGCGTCACCGCCGGCTCCGCCGTCCCCGCAGGAAAAATAAAGATAACCATCCGGCCCGAAGTGTACATCGCCGCCGTTATGGTTGCTCGCTGGGTCGAGTTGCGTGATCAGTGGCTGCTCGCTTGCGACATCGACTTGCCCTAGATCTGTCGGACTAACTTTAAATCGAGAAAGTCGTTGGTGTAATTTGCCAGCAATTTTCAGACTATAATACACATAAATTTCATGATTCTCGGCAAAGCGTGGGTGCACCGCGAGGCCGAGGAGGCCACATTCTCCACCGTTCTCAAACTTGCCTTCGCGGGGTTGCGTGAGGTCACAGAAAATTTGTTTATGCGGCTGGTTCTCGCGAAGGCCTGTGATAAGCTGCACTGTTCCGTTTTTTTCTAAAACCAATAGACGGTCATTTTGCCCAGGAATGGTCGCGAGTCCGAGAGGCTGATTAAAGGTGAGGCCGCCGAGGGCATCAGCCGTTTGATAGGCGACTAAGCTCGTCTCAGTCAGCAGGGTGCTAAAAAGGGCCACTAAAAGTGCAGTTGGGCGCATGGAAATATATTTTAGGAGATATTTATTATAAATAAGCGAGCCGATCGCGCGCATGATTATGGATGGTTGACGCGGTTTTCAAGGCGGCGTTGTGGCTAGCCCCCCATCATGATTGTTTAGCCTTCTGGGCTTAGGAGCACGAACATCGCTGTTGCCTCATGGGGCAGACGAATTGAACATCCATGCATGGCTAAACCCAAGATCAAGTGCGGCGTTGCTGGCGTGGGCTCGTTGGGCCAGCATCATGCGAGGATCTATGCGACCTTACCGGCAGTAGAGTTGACCGGTATTTTTGAAGTGAGCGATGCCCGCGCGGCGGAGATCTGCGCAAAATACCATTGCCGCCGCTTTGCCACGATTGCGGAATTAGGAGAAGCCTGCGATGCTATCAGTGTCGTCGTGCCAACGGATCAACATGCGCAGGTTGCCCTGCCTTTACTGGCGCAAGGTTGTCATTTATTAATTGAAAAACCCTTATGCGCTAATCTGGCCGAAGCTGAGCAAGTACTCGCAGCGGCGCGGCAGCATCATTGTCTCGTCCAAGTCGGGCACATCGAGCATTTTAATCCTGTGATGAGCTATCTGGAAAAGCACACAGGGCACCCACAATATAT
Organism: uncultured Verrucomicrobiota bacterium; assembly: GCA_903856725.1. Taxonomy (GTDB): domain Bacteria; phylum Verrucomicrobiota; class Verrucomicrobiia; order Opitutales; family Opitutaceae; genus Lacunisphaera. The sequence goes on along the minus strand of CAIOCT010000056.1, from coordinate 18,428 downwards.
CACCACGGAACGACTGGCGCCGTATCAGCCGCGCGGCACAGAAGTTGGCGTCGTGCTTGATCTCATGATTCACGATATAGGTATCGTGCTGGCTTTGGTTAAGTCTCCAATTCGTAAAATTGATAGCGTGGGCATCATGGTGCTTTCAAAAACCGAAGACATCGCCAATGCGCGCATTGAATTTGAAAATGGCTGCGTCGCTAATCTTAGCGCGAGCCGGATGAGTCTGAAAAAAAACCGCGAGATCCGCGTCTTTCAAGATAACGCATATCTGTCGTTGGATTTTATGAATCAAAAGGGGCACCTCGTAAAAAAGAGTGATATCGTTGCCTATGGTTTAAAAATGAAAATCGGTCTCGTGCCCGCGGGGGACGCCAGTTCGATTCCCGTGCACGAGATTCCCATCGAGAAAGGGGAGCCCTTGGCTATTGAGTTGGCGCATTTTATCGAAAGCGTGCAGGATGCAAAGCAACCTAAGGTCGGTGGCGCTCTCGGTAAGTCAGCGCTCGAAGTTGCCATCACGATCACTGAGCAAATTCGCCAAGCGGCGCCAAGATGAGTAGCGAGGAACGTTCGATTCTCTTGCCGCTTTCCGCGGCTGGTCCGGTGGATCTGCTGATGGTCGCCGGCGAACATTCCGGAGATGAGCACGCGGCGCGGCTGGTGCAGGCTTTGCGGGTGACTCACCCGACACTTCGTATTTGTGCGTTGGGTGGTCCCCGGCTCGCTGCGGCCGGAGCTCAACTTCTCTATGATCTGACAGCGTCATCCTCCATGGGGTTGGCGGTGTTGGCTCAATTTTCTTTTTACCGCGCCTTGATTGCCGAGGTAGTGACTTGGATTGGGGTACAACGCCCCCGTGCCGTTTGTTTTGTTGATTCATCCGGTCTTAATTTGCGCATCGCGCAGAGTTTATTTACCCGGGGTTTCTCGGCTAAGGCGGGTGGCCCCACTAAGACGCTTTACTATATCAGTCCTCAAATTTGGGCTTCGCGGGCGGGTCGTCGGTTTAAAATGGCGGCGCAACTTGATAGCTTGGCTGCGATTTTTCCTTTCGAGCCCGAGTGTTATGCTGACACCGCGTTGCCCGTTGAATTTGTGGGCCACCCCTTCGTCGCGGACGATTATTTGGCGCCGGTGGCTTTTGACCCCGCGGGGCCAGTGCTGTTGTTGCCAGGGAGTCGCCGGCAAGTGGTGGCGCGAATTTTTCCTGTGTTGCTCGCTGCTTACCGTCAGTCTGGGACAACACGTCCGGCGGTGGTGCTTTATCCGAGTGAAGAGATTCTCGCAACGTTACAAGCGGCTTCATTGCCGGCTCATATCAGCTTCCGGCGCACTGGGGAATCAGCTGAACCCGTCGGCGCGGCCGCGGTGTTGACGGCCAGTGGAACGATGTCGATGCACTGTGCCCTGGCGGGAATTCCTGGTGCGATCACCTATAAAACCGATCCGTTGACTTATCTATTGGGTCGTTGGCTGGTTAAGGTAGAATTTATTGGCATTGCGAACCTGCTACTCAAGGAGCCGATGTATCCCGAATTTATTCAAGAGGCGGCAACTCCGGTAGCACTCGCCGCAGAGTTGCGCGCGAGTTTAGAGCAACCGGCTCGGCAGCAGCAGACGCAGCAGCAAGCGGCGCGTTTGCGACAATTATTACGGGGGGCAAAGCCCGGAGCAGCTGCGGCTTGGTTGGCCGCGCAACTGGGCGGCGGATCATTAGGACGTCCCTGGGGCGTTTAACGAGTGAGCGACTTGTGGCCAAAGGGCCGCGGTGCGGTCGGCGAGAATCGCCTGACATTTAGCGACCTCGGCCTCGCGCTGGGCTAAATTTTCTTCTGCAATCTCCGCGAGGTCATCCAGATTGTAGAGGAAAACATTAGCTAATTCTGCCGTCGCGGGATCGACATCTCGCGGCAGCGCCAGATCAATTAGAAAAAGTGGGCGAGCGGGGCGCCGCTTGATACCTGCCGCGATCAGCTCCCGGGTGAGGATGAAATCAGGGGAAGATGTTGAGCTTGCGATAATATCAGCCCCGGCGACGGCCTCAGGAAGATCGGCCAGGCTTAAGGCCCAGCCGCCGGCAAGTGCGGCCGCTTCTTCGGCTTTAGCGAGCGTACGACTAGCTACGGTGATGCCGGTTGCTCCACGGCTTTGGAAAGCTTGCACGGTTTTGAGGCCAATATCGCCGGCGCCTACGACTAAAATTTTTGTGTGGGCGAGTTCGCCAAAGATTCGACCTGCTAAATCGACAGCCACGGTCGCGATGCTGATTTGTCCGGCGCCGATGCCTGTGTTCGTGCGAATATGTTTGGCCGCTTGGAACGTTTTTTGGAAAACGCGATTGAGCACGGGGCCCGTCCAATGCTGGGCCAGCGCGGCATCGTAGGCTTGTTTAACTTGACCGAGAATTTCGGTTTCGCCCACGATTTGTGAGTCGAGGCCCGAGGCGACTGCAAAGAGATGCCCGATAGCCGCGTGATTTTGGCGCAAGGTAACGGCGGAATCTAATTCAGCTGGCGTGCAGCCGGTAACGGCACCTAACGCAGCATGCAGGGCGGGGAAAGCATCCGCGGTGGACGCGACACCGTAGAGTTCGACGCGGTTGCAGGTGTTAACCAGGGCAAATTCGCGAACGCCGGTGATTTGTCCTAGGCGGGTGGCGAGGTCACTTGCACGCGCGGCATCGATTGCCAGTTTTTCGCGCACCGCCAGCGGAGCGGTATGATGGCTCGCGCCGAGTTGAAAAAGAATGCTGGGATGCGTTGCCATCGTTCAGCGGGGCGTCAGGATGACCGGCTGGTAACCGTGGCGGTTAGCATTGACGGGCCCGAGTGAGAGTAGGGCTAGGCCGAATAAAATAAGGCATACCCAGGCGAAACGAACGGAGACGAGTCGACCGCGCCAGCGAAGAAGCAACACAATGAGGTAAGCCAGCCACACCCCTACGGTGACCATCAATTTAGGGAGATGGACCGATTCAATATTGCGCACCCACCATGACGCGCCGACTGACAAAGAGATGCTGAGCAAGGTCACCCCGAGCAAAACAAGACGATAATTGATTTGTTCTAATTGAACAATTGAGGGGAGAAACCAAAACAAACCATTCAGGCGTTTATTTTTTAGACTCCAATTTTGCAGGAGCTGCATCAGTGAAGTCAGTGTGAGTAACCCAAAAACCCCATAACTGAAAACCGCGAGGGCGGCATGAGCTTCAATCCACGGATTATTTCCGAAAAGTTTCTGGCCACGGACTAAATCCCATTGGGGAATAAGCAATGAAACGAGCGCGAGGGTCGCCGCATAACCAGCGGTGAATAGTCCGAGTAGGCTGACGCGAAAAGTGGAGCCAACGAAGAAATAAACGAGCATAGCCGACCACGCGACGAATTGAACAATTTCAAACGTGTTGCCCAGGGGGCAGCCTCGGCCGACCAGACCGCGTTGATAGAGGCCGAGCCATTGGAAGCCCCAGCCGCCGATCAGAAGAATATTGAGCATCGTCCGGAGTCCCGTGGGTGATTGGCGCCGCGTGAGCCCGATGAGGCCAGCGAGAAAACCCGCGAGGTAAAGGAGGGCGCCGAGCCAGAGAAGGGCGCGGTCAGTGAAGAGTGAGGCCATTGACCTAATTTGGCAGCAGCGGAGCTGTGCCGCAAGGATTACAGCAGAAATTAATTGCCGCGTCACCTCGTAGGCGAAGTGGGTGCAGTCAATTTTTGAGCGACCCAGAATCGGCAATTATCAGAAAAATTTCTCACTTTCGGTGTCTCGCTCGCGAGTTCATTGCGGGTGGCATCTTCTATGTGCGCCCAATGAGTGGCTGCTAAGTCTTCCAGTACCTCGCGCCGATCCGGCAGATGCATAAAGGTGTTCCCCGTTTCGTCGCTAAAGTAGCGGTCGCCAAATTCTAATAAACGCGGATTTTGCTCACCGCGGGCCCAGCGCGCTGCTTCTTTGGCCCACTCTTTCAGGTCGGCCGGGTCTTCACGGTCGTGTGTTGTGAAAATAAAGTGGGCGTCGGGGCGGCAGGCCTGATGCAGCGCAGTCAATGCGGCGCGTCGGTGCGCGCGGCCAGGGATTTGCATCAGCCCATTAAACATAAACATGACACCACCGAAGGGCTGGTCGTTGAAGGGAGGATTGGTCAGCGGTTGCGTCGCATCGGCCTGCAAGAAAGTAATGCCTGTGATGCCCTGCTCTTGGGTGAGATTGATGGCTTGTTCGATTAATTCAGAGGCAAAATCAAAAGCCGTGATTTGCCGATAGCCTTGATGCCAAAGTCCGACGGCTACGCGACCGGCGCCGCAACCAGCTTCCAATAGCGGCATCGTCTGATCGGGGAAATACTTTTTAAACAAAACCAACTCGGATTTCCACAAGCCAATAAAATGCGCGGCGCGCGTGTAATGCAGCACCGTGTTGATGGCATTAAAGTCCGCGCAAACAGTCGCGGCGGTGATTTTTTCTACCGAAGGTTCCAAGGAATGTTGAGGATCGGGGGCAGTTCGGACTTTGCGCGACTAAGCGTGGGTAAAATTATTTCCCGTCAGCCTCGTCGCACTGATTCAATTTTTCTTGCGCCAAGCAGCGATGAACATGCCGTTCGCGTTGAGATCTTGCGGCCAGAGGGTCAGGGCGGAAAGGGGCGAACCCAAAGTGGTGAGGGGAAGCGGTTCTAATTCCGGATGCGCGGCCGAGAAGGCTTCCGCTAGCGCGGTTGTCTCCGCTCGGGTCAGGGTGCAGACGGCGTAGATTAGGCGGCCGCCAAGCTTTAAGGAGCCGGCAACATGCTCGAGCAGCTGGCGCTGCACCGCGGCAAGTTCGCGTACGTCTTGTGGGGTCGTGGTCCACCGCGCATGTGGGTTGCGCTGCCACGTCCCGACGCCACTGCAGGGTGCATCGACGAGAATGCCATCAAATTTAGTTTTGGTCGGTGGTTTGGCGGTCCCTTCCCAAGGCACGGTGCGGAAGTTAAAAACCTGCGCGCGCGCGGCCCGTTCTTTAAGTTTAGCCAACCGGCGGAGGGAGCGGTCGCTGGCCCACAGTAGGCCCTTGTTCTGCATCAAATCAGAAAGATGCATCGTCTTGCCGCCTTCGCCCGCGCACGCATCCCACCACGTTTCCCCTGGCTGGGGGGCCGCCGCCAAACCGACGAGCTGAGACGCCAGATCTTGGATTTCAAATTCGCCACTTTGAAACTCCGGAGTGCGGTAGAGATCCGTAATCCCGGTGTAGCGTAAGGCGTCTGGTGATTGCGGGGCTGGAAAGAAATGGCTGAGCTTTTTGGTGAGGGCTATGCCGGTGCCCGCTTTAGCTCGAATCCAGAGGGCGGGTTCACGTTGCCATTGCATCAGCATAGCGGGCGGAATGACGTCCATTTCAGCTTTCAGCCAGTCGGGAACCGCGCGCGCGGCGAGCGTTTCAGTTTTTAAGCTCGCGGGATTATTATCAAAGCGCTGTTGGCAGTCGAGGGCCGCGACCAGTTGAGTTTGGCGCGAATCTTTTTCATTCAGCCAGCGCCACCAGCGGTAATAAGCAAAGACGGCTCGACTGATCCCGCGGCGTTCGCCAGGCGCGGTGAAATGGCGATTCTGCGTGAGTGATTCGCGTAACGCTTGATCGGCGGGCGTGCCCGTCGCCACGAGCTGGAGGACGCGCGCGGCGTTGTTGATGATAGAAGATTCAGCCATGAGTAGGCCACGGTGGCCCTAAGATGGGGCCGAAGTGGCGTGGTGTTTAGGTTCGTTTACCCCAGCGCCGAGATTCTTTAATTTCAAGGCGACGTGCCTCCACTTGTGTTCCAGCCACCGCGGGGTGGTTGCGTAATTCTTGAAAGGCTGCCGCCGACACGCGCCAGTTGAGGCTACCCGGCGCTTCGGCGAGGGGCATAATATTTCCGTCGAAAATAAAGCCCAATTTGATGCGCGTGTCGCCGCCAGCAGCCATAATCGTGGAGCGAAGTTTTTGAAGAAAATCGGGCAAGGTCGGGTGCTCGGGGTGGAGGAGCCAGGTGATCTCACGGATGGCGCTGGGCAAGTGAGTATCGAGGGGATAGCACTCTTTGATATTAAGGCGGGCGCCATCATTTCCGCGCATGACTGCTCCCAAGAGTACCGCGGGTTGATTTTCTATTAAATTTTTGCCGTAATTTTCGTAGGCTTCCGCATACATATTAACCGCTAAGGTCGCTCGTTTAGTCGCCAAATTAAAAAACGCCCAGGGGCGATTATCACGGCGGGAAAGTTTTTTCGTAATGCCGGACACGATGCCGCAGAGGCGGAATTCAATTCGATCCCCTTCGAGCAGCACTTTTTCCTCGGTGTGCGTGGCGAGTGCCTCAGCAAGACCGAGGTACGCATTCATGGGGTGGCCAGAGATATAAAATCCGAGTAGTTCTTTCTCGAACTGCAATTTCTCGGCGGGGGTGAAGTCAGCATGACGGGCGGTCCCGGGACGAGCGGTGGCTGTTTTGCCAACTGCCGCCGGCTCGTTAAGTTCATCGAGAAAAGAATGCTGCCCCGCCGCCAGATCGCGGGCTCGCGCGGCGGAGGCCGCGAGTGCTTCATCGATGCGCGCGAACAAAGCGCCGCGGGGTTCACCCGAGAAATCAAAAGCGCCCGTTTTAATTAAATGTTCGAGCACGCGCTTGTTGAGAGCCCGGGCATCCACGCGGGCGATAAAATCGTGAAAATCCTTGAAGGGGCCGTGCGCTTCGCGTTCTGCGATAATTTTGAGCGCCGCTTGTTCGCCGACGCCCTTGATGCCGGCCAAACCAAAGCGAATGGCTCCGGTGGTGCTGGTGGCGGAACTGTTGCCGGTTGGGGTGCGAGCGGGTAGTGGGGTGAACATTGCCCTGCTTTCGTTCACATCTGGTCCGAGGACCGTGAGGCCCATCGCCTCGCACTCAGCGACGAAGTGCGCAACTTTTTCGGAGTTGCCCAGTTCGGAGCTGAGCATCGCCGCCATGAATTCAACGGGGTAATTCGCTTTGAGGTAGCCGGTCTGATAGCTGAGGACGGCATAAGCAGCGGAGTGCGATTTATTGAAACCGTAACCAGCAAACTTATTAAGAATATCGAAGATCGAGTTAGCTGTTTTATCATCGATGTTGTTTACCCGCTTGGCTCCCGCTACAAAGCTGGCGCGTTCCTTGGCCATAGCATCAGCGTCTTTTTTGCCCATCGCGCGACGAAGCATGTCCGCACCGCCCAGCGTATAGCCGGCAATGATTTTGGCGGCTTCCATGACTTGCTCTTGGTAAACCATGATGCCGTAAGTTTCTCGGCAGACCTCTTCGAGTAATTTATGGGGGTAAGTAACTGTGCTCGGTTCTTTTTTGCCGCGCACGTAATCGGGAATCCACTCCATGGGGCCGGGGCGGTAGAGCGCGATGAGCGCCACGATTTCTTCGATCGAGGAGAGACCGATCTGTCGGCATAAATTTTGCATGCCGCCTGACTCGAGTTGAAATACGCCGGTGGTGCGGCCGGAGTTTAGTAAAACATAGGTTTTGGGGTCCTCAAAGCCGATCGTCTCCAGATCAAATTGGGGGTTGGCGGTCCGGCGCACATTATCCACGGCATCAGATAGAACCGTGAGCGTTTTGAGTCCCAGGAAATCCATTTTCAACAAGCCCAGCTTGCCGACGGCATTCATGTCGTACTGGACGGTGACGTCGCCTTCTTGGAGCGTCAGTGGGACAAATTCTTCCAGGGGGCGATCGGTGATAATGATGCCCGCGGCGTGTTTACCCGTATTGCGGACCATGCCTTCGAGAACGAGGGCTTGATCGATAATTTTCTTGGCGAGGGGATTAGAGGTGAATTCGTTGCGCAGTTCTGTCGATTTTTCGAGAGCGCTCTTTAGTTCAATGTTGAGTTCATCGGGAATCATTTTTGCCAAACGATCCGCTTCGGCGTAAGGCAAATCGTGGACGCGCGAGACATCTCGCATCACCATCTTAGCGCCCAGGGTGCCGTAGGTAATAATATTAGCGACGCAGTCGTTGCCATATTTTTGGCGAACATAGTCAATGACCTCACCGCGACGGCGCATGCAGAAATCGATATCGAAGTCGGGCGGCGAAACGCGCTCGGGATTCAGAAAGCGCTCAAACAATAATTTAAAGCGCAGTGGGTCGAGATTGGTGATGCCGAGCAGATAAGCGACGAGGCAACCAGCACCCGAGCCGCGCCCCGGACCGACGGGGATGCCTTGGCGCTTGGCCCAGTCGATAAAATCCCACACGAAAAGAAAATAATCGATGAACCCGGTTTTGGTAATGATCGAGAGTTCGTAATCGATCCGTTCAATCAGGGTGTGGGCGAGCGCTTGGTTGGTCGCTTTCTTGGGCTTATGGTAATCGACTCCGTAGCGATTTAGCAGGCCGCTGAGGCAAAGATGCTTCAGGTACTCAGCGCGATCTGTCTTCACTTCCGGGGGCAGCGGATACTTGGGGTAGCGTTCAGAGCCCTTGGGGAAAGGGATCGTGAGATCGCACATCTCGGCTACGAGTTGAGTATTTAAGACTGCTGCGGGCATCTCGGCGAAGAGGGATGCCATCTCGTCGCGCGACTTTAGATAGAACTGGGTACCACTAAACTTCATTCGATCAGTCTCGGCGATTTTAGAGCCAGTTTGGATGCACAGCAGCGCATCGTGCGGTCCAGCATCGGTGTGATTGACGTAATGAACGTCGTTTGAACAAATTACTTTCAGGCCAAATTCTTCACCTAATTTGAGTAGGCCGGGGATAATTTTTCGCTGCTCAGGGATGCCGTGGTCTTGGATCTCTACGAAATAATTTTCGCGGCCAAAGATCTCGACGAAGCGGCCGCACGCTTGCCGGGCCTCTGCGAAGCGGTCGTGCAGCAGATGCTGGGGTACGACTGAGGCGAGGCAGCCGGTAAATCCGATCAAGCCTTGAGCATGGCGGGCGAGCGTCTCGAGATCGGTTCGGGGTTTATAATAAAAACCCTTCAGATGGGCATCGGAGACTAGCTTGAGTAGATTTTGATACCCCGTGAGATCCTTTGCGAGCAAGCCGAGGTGAAAAATGCTTTTCCCCTCATCGGTGCGGGCGGTGCGTTCTAAGCGTGAGCCGGCCGCTAGGTAAAGTTCGCAGCCCACGAGTGGTTTAATGCCCTTAGCTTTGGCCTGATTGTAGAATTCGATCGCGCCAAAAAGATTACCATGGTCGGTGAGGGCGAGGGCCTTCATCCCCAGTTCGGTGGCGCGATCCATCAATCGGTCGATGCGACAGGCCCCATCGAGGAGGCTGTAGTCGCTATGGACGTGAAGATGAACGAAATTTTGGTCGACGGAACCCACGGGTAATCATGGGAATCCCGTCGGCTAAACCGATCAAGCAGTAAAGTGTAAGGTTATTTGCTGCCGAAGTTTACCCAGATACGGCTGAATGCCGGCCTTGGCTTTCAGGCTAAGCGGGCGATGATTCTGGCTAAGCGCGTGCCATCGGCTAAAAATTGGGGTTGACGGTGACGGAACCGGCTGGCTTCGTCCTCCTTTTCTCCAACGCCAACCTGTCTATTTCCCATGTCTATTGAGATCAAAATGCGTAAAAATGAGCCGATCGATCGTGCGCTACGTCGCATGAAGAAGAAGCTCGAGCGCGAGTGCATCATTAAAGATGCCCGCATGAAGCGCTATGCTGAAAAGCCCTCAGAGCGCCGTCGCCGCAAGGAGAAGGTCATGGCCTTCACCTGCATGCTCCGCCGTCGTTACGCTGAGTAATTCTCAGAACTAGTTGATTTTCAATGGCCGGCATCTGCGGATGACCGGCCTTTTTCTTGTCCCATTTTCACCTTGTTTGAATCGAAGTTGCCAGCGCCTCAATGGGGAGCGGCTGCGATTATGAGCGGTGACTTGATTCAGGCGTTGGGCGGTGTAGTCTGATCTTGTCATGAAACCTCGCGTCGCCCTTTCGTCCTGTTGGTGTTCGCATCGCCATCAGGATGGCTATGCGATGCTGCAGGAGATGGCTGCCTTGGGTTTTGAGTGGGTGGAATTAAGCCACGGGATCAAGGTTGTGCTCGTACCAGGCATTCTCAAGGCCGTGGCTGAGGGGGTCGTAAAGATCGCCTCAGTGCACAATTTTTGCCCGTTGCCGACGGGGGTTACGCATGCTGCGCCGAATCATTATATGCCGTCGGCCACTGATGCGCGGGAGCGCGATATGTGGCTCCGGCAAAGTAAGCGGACCATTGATTTTGCGCACCAGGTCCACGCGACGAAACTGGTGCTGCATCTTGGGGCGGTGGAGTTTTTCTGGTTCAACCCCGCGCGCCCATTAGATCGTTACCTGGAAGCTCACCCAGGCGTCGATTTAGTGGGAGATCCGGTTTACCATAAGCTTTTGCAAAAATCACTGAAACGATTGGCGGATCGCCAGCCGCGTTACTGGAAAAACACTCAAGAGGGACTGGCCGCCCTGTTGCCTTATGCTGAGCAAAAAGGAATTAAGTTAGGTTTTGAAAACAGGGAGAAGTTTGAAGAGCTACCTCTCGATGCAGATCATGGGGAGCTAATCGCAGCGACGGGCAAGCCGGCGGCCTGTGGTTATTGGCACGATACTGGTCATGCTCAAATTAAGGACCGAATGGGCTTATTGAAACACCGCGATCATTTGGCGCGAAATGCGGCCCACACAATCGGCTTTCATTTGCATGATGTCAGCGCTGATGGTCGTGACCACCAAGCAATCGGCTCGGGGCAGATTGATTTTAATATGATCAGCAGCTTTTGGCGGCCTGAGCACACGCTAGTCATTGAGCTGAGCCCGCGCGTAACTCAGGCTGAAGTCCTCTCATCGAAGCAACGAGTTGAGGCACTGCTTGCCGCGCGGTTCGCTTGAGGGTGTGGCGAAGAGCGCCCTTCGACACACTTATGCGGTTAACTTTTAATGTAATCCTTCCATTGGAAGAAACCAATGGCCTCGAGTTCAGTAAGCATGGCTTTCACGCTGGCGGCATCAGGATTAGCATTGGGCAGGCGGGTGGGGCCTACCGGTACGCCGAGATGTGTCATGAGAGCCTTTGCTGAGCCCAAATAGCCTCGTTGGGCAACGATCCGGATTACTTGCATCAGGCGGGCTTGTTCAATTTGCGCAGTCGCGAAATCATTACGCTCAAAGGCGGCGATCATCCGGTGGAGGGGGCCTGCGGAAAAATTATAAGTACTGCCAATGCCTCCTTGCGCGCCCATGGCAAGGGCCGACAGAAAATATTCATCAATGCCCCAAGGTAGGTCGAAGCGGCCTCCGGCCAATTGGCGGCCTAAGAGATAGGTTCCAAGATCAGGATTGGAGTATTTTACTCCTGCCAAATTAGGCACCCGTGGGGCGGCGAGCGTGAGAAATTGATCCACCGGAAAGCTAATCCCGGTCAGCGCTGGAATATCGTAGTAATAAAAAGGAGTGTTGGGCGCGGCCCGCGCGACCTGTTCACAACAGCCAACTAAATCCTCCAGGGTGCGGGGTTTAAAATACGACGGCGCGATCATCGAGATCGCGGCGGCGTGGTTTTTTTCTGCCTGAGTGGCCAGGGTGGCCGCATCTGCCAGGCAGTTCGCGCCAACGTGCACGACGACTTGCATGCCGCTTGTTTGGGCGACTTGCGCCCAGCGATCACCTAGCGCGAGGCGCTCAGCCAGCGTGAGGGAAGTGCTTTCACCCGTCGTGCCACCAATAAAGACAGCATTAATATGGCGCGCTTGAAGATAGGCCGCCTGTTTTTCTACGACCGCTAGGTGCAGAGACCCATCGGCGTGGAAAGGCGTATGCGTCGCTGGGCAGAGACCGTGAAATTTAAAGACAGGCATGATGCAGGGAGTGGGGTGAGGGGGAAATTGGCTCTTAAGGGATAAACTAATAATAAGAGCGAAAGCAATGTCGGTCGCGGCTTGATCGCGAGGGCTACGCCCGATTATTTTTTACGCTGCTCTTCAATCCATTTTTTATGGGGACCTGATAGGGTGATGCTTGGTAGTCGATCAAAAGGGATCCACTCCAAGTCAGCTTGGGCTTTGATTTTTTTGTTTAATGCTGGGGTCAGGGTCAGGCGGTAAATGGATTCGGTGATTTGATATCGCGTGATGGCGCGCCGTTTGACTGCGATCAGGAGTTTTGCGCTGGGGGTGGGGCATTGAAGATCAGTGGCCTCAGGGAGTTCGTACAATCCGGCGAGGCGCTTCGCCTGCGCATGTCCACGCCGTAATAACAGCCGATCGCCAAATTCGCACCAGAGGCGGGTGACGGCGCGTTGCTCAATTAGTTTGGGCTGAAGGCGGGGGAATTTTTCGGGCTGACCGTGGGAATGAGCCTGGCAAAAGCCGGCGACCGGACAGCTCGAGCATAGCGGATTTTGGCGAACACAAACGGTGGCCCCAAGCTCCATCATCGCTTGGTTGTGTTCGCCCGGTTGGCTGGCAATGACGAGAGCATCCGCGAGTGGGGTGAAATATTTTACAGCCGCTGTACCATCCCGAAATAGGCGGCCTTCACCCGCGAGGCGGGCGAGAATACGGACTACATTACCATCGACGACCGCGGCAGGTTCCGCAAAGGCGATGCTGGTGATGGCGGCGGCCGTGTAGGGGCCGATGCCGGGCAATTCGCGCCACTCAGCGGGAGTGCGGGGTGGCTTTGGCTGGGCGGCTATTTGTTGAGCTAGCTTATGCAGATTTCGCGCCCGCGAATAATAACCGAGACCTTCCCAAAGTTTCATAACTTGAGACTCAGAGGCGGCGGCGAGCGCAATGAAATCGGGTAAGGCGTGTAGCCAGCGATCAAAGTAAGGGAGCACCGTCTTGACCTGAGTTTGCTGTAGCATGAACTCGGAGACGACCGTTTTGTACAGCGAAGGGGCGAGGCGCCAGGGGAGCGGGCGTTGATGAACGCGGTACCACGCGTGCAGCGCTTTTTGAAAGGAGCGGCGTTGGGCGATGAGCTTTGCAGAATGGGCCACGAAATAATCACTAGACACCATAAAAGCCGAAGTGGAAAGAGGTGTTTTCTCGGCGTGCTTTTTCGGGTTTTTTGTGGCTAATCCTCCCCATGCCTAAACGGTTCGACGACGCTGAGGGAAAGCAGCCCAAAGCGATCACTTCCTATACCATCAAGCTTGATGACGCGCAGATGAAAAAGCTGCAGGCGGCGTGCGCTGCCAAACACTGGGAAACCGCGGAGGTGCCTTACGCCCGTTTCGCCTTTAGGGGGCCCAAGGTCAATGTCACTGCCTACACGAGTGGAAAGGTCGTAGTGGCCGGTAAAGAGACCGAAGAATTTGTCCAAAATGTTATCGAGGCCGAAGTGACGGGTGCGCCTAAGCTTGGGTACGATGAGGTCCTCCACCCCGATTGGTTTGAGCCCCACGCTGGCCTGGATGAAAGTGGTAAGGGCGATTTATTTGGACCGGTTGTGGCGGCGACCGTCATTGCAGAGGGAGATGCTGTGCGCAGTTGGCTCGCGGCGGGCGTGCGGGATAGTAAGACCATTGTTGATGCGCAGATTCTAAAATTGGATGACTTGATTAGGGATACCCCCGGGGTGGTCGTGGAGGTGCGGCATCTGGACATGGCGGAATATAATCGGACCATGTTACAACCCTTTGCTAGTCTTAATCGTTTATTGGCGCAGCATCACGCCGATGCACTTGATGCTGCGCTCCAGAAAAAATGGGTGCCCCGCGGGCTGCTCGATCAATTTTCCAAGGAGCCGCTGGTGCAACGTGTGATGAAGAAGAAAGGGCTCGAGCGATTCGATCTGCAGATGCGAACGAAAGCTGAAGAGGACCCGGTCGTTGCGGCGGCATCTATTGTAGCCCGCGCAGAATATGTGCGCCTAATGCATGCGCTTTCTCGCGAATTCGGGGACAAGCTCCAGAAAGGGGCCGGTGCACTCGCTAAGGCGCAGGCGGCCTTGTTGATTGAGCAATTAGGGGCCCGGACGCTCGGTCATTTTGCCAAATTACATTTTCGTACCTGTTACGAGGTGGTCGCCGCGGCGGGGAAATTGGCGGAATTACCGCTAAAAGAACCGAAAGAAAAAACGGAGTGGAAGCGGTGAGCGGTTGGTTAGCTCAATTTTCTGGGCAGCGCTAACCCATCACCCTAGCTCAAAGCCTATGGCTACTAAGCGCCGTCAGCTTCGCGGATTTGATCTTAAGCAGATTTTTGGCTTAGGGAGTTTGCTGGGGGTTGATGAAGCCGGTCGCGGCGCGCTGGCGGGACCGGTGGTCGCGGCTGCGGTGCTGGTCACGTCTGAATTTCTCGAAGGTCGCTGGGCCGTGAGTAAATCGGGTCGCGTTAATGATTCAAAGCAACTCAGTGCGCTCGAGCGCACTGAGTTGTGGTTAGAATTTGAAGATTTAGTGCAGCAAGGGCAGATCCATGCGAATTACGGAATTGCGAGTGTGGCGGAAATTGAGGCCGTTAATATTCTAGGAGCCACCAAGCTCGCAATGCGCCGGGCGCTCGAGGGGATTTATCCAGCAACAGCGTTTGAGCGTAAAGTGGAGCCCGATCTTTTTGCCAGCGAGGCGGAAAAGAAATCGTTCCAGCCCACGGTCTCTTGTCGAATTCTGATTGACGGGTTGCCGTTGCGAAATTTTCCGTATCCGCATGAAGGTATTGTGAGTGGTGATGGCCGTTCACTTTGTATCGCGATGGCTTCGATTATTGCGAAGGTTACGCGCGATCGATTAATGGATGAACTCGATCTCCAGCATGCTGGTTACGGTTTCGCGCAGCATAAAGGCTACGGAACCGAAGAGCATCGGGCCGCGATATTAAAACTAGGGCGCAGTGCAGTCCATCGGGATAGTTTTTTGAGAAAATTATATGCCCAGCCGCGTGATTTGGAGGGGCAGATGATACTGTTTGATTGAACGACTCGACGGCTTAGTGTTTTCTTAAATTAATGTCCGGCAAAAAACTCAGTTCGCTCGATAAAGTGCTCGGTCGCCTGGATCGACTCGATGTCGCTGGTTTGCAGACGTTAGTGCAGCGCTTAGCGCGCGAGCGAACTATGCTCGATGCGGTATTCAATATCTTGCAAGAGGGGGTGCTGGTGATCACCGCTGATGGCGAGATCGACTATGCCAATGATGCGGCGGCGCAGATGATTGGTTTTAAGGATCAGAGTGGCGCGGCGGCTACGCTCTGGCGGTTGGTGCCTGGTTTACGGGCTTCCCTCGATGGGGAAAGCGCGCGTGGCCAGCCTGCGGGCCAGCCGCTAATTACCCGGGAGTTTGAACTCACGTATCCCCAGGCGCGCGTGGTCCGGCTCTACATGGTGCCGTTTCATGAAGGGGAACAAGGCGAAGCGAGATTTGTTATAATTTTGGCAGATATCACGCGGGAGAAAAAGTCGACGCAGGAGCTCATCGAAAATGAGCGGACTTCATCGGTCTTACTCCTCGCGGCCGGTGTCGCCCATGAGTTGGGTAATCCGCTGAACTCACTGACGATTCATCTGCAGCTCATTGAGCGTAAATTGAAAAAGTTGCGCGATGCTAAAGAGGCTGCCGCGTTGACGGAATCTATTCAAATTTGTCAGGGAGAGGTGACGCGGCTCGATGGTATTATTCAGAATTTCCTCGAAGCAATTCGCCCGCGCCCACCGGATTTGGCGGAGGTTAATGTAGTCGAAGTCATTGAAGACGTTCTGCGTTTCCAAGAAAAAGAATTTGCCGACCGAGAAATTAAAATCGAAGGCGAATTGCCGGAAAGTACGCCGCTGATTATGGCGGACCGTAATCAGTTAAAGCAGGTGTTTTTCAATTTATTAAAAAATGCGATGGAGGCCATGCAACCTGGTGGCATGTTGGGGATTCGGGTCCGTGCCGATGATGATTCCGTCTTTGTACGAGTTGCTGACGCGGGCGTGGGCATTAAGCAGGAGGATCTCGCGAAGCTTTTTTCGCCCTACCACACGACTAAAGTGGGTGGTCATGGTTTGGGTTTGATGATTGTGCAGCGCATCATGCGCGAGCACGGCGGACAGGTCGGTATTGAAAGCAAAGAAGGCGTGGGCACAGTGGTGACACTGCAATTTCCTCAGAAGCACCGGCGGGTCCGAATGCTGAAAAGCTAGTCTGCTTAACTCGCTGGCGGAGCGGTGCGGCGATAGTAGAGGTACAATTCTTCCACTTTCGCTCGGGCCCACGGCGTGCGCCGAAGAAATTGCAGACTAGATTTGACGCTCGGGTCAAAGTTGAAGCAGCGAATATCGATGCGCCGGCCGAGTTCGGCCCAGCCGTAATGGGCCGATAACTCTTGGAGAATCATCTCAAGCGTGACGCCATGCAGGGGATCATTAGTTGAGGCGTGAGTCATGGGTAAAGTGAGCCAGCTTAACGTTCCAGCTCGTAGCCGAATAGCGCAATTTCTTCGGTGCGGGGTGGGAAAGCGACGAGGGCCAGCTTCCCGGCTACTACCGGATAAACGGGCGCCATTATTTTTCGATTTTCTGTCAGTGATCTCAGTTGTGCTTTATAAATAAGGTCCTGAGAAAATTTGTTTTCTACTTTCAAATTGAGAAGTGGTTTTTTCTTAGCGGGATCGGTGGGGTCGAGCGTTAAAATAACTTGGGCCTCGGCATCCAGCGTCTTTGATGTTTGGACTAATTTTATTTTTCCACCCAGCTGGGTGAAGCGGGCATAAATGGTTTCGCCGGGATGAATCAGAATGGTATTAGGTTTTTCCGCTGCCCCAGAGGCGAGAGACCAAAACAATAAGTAGGGGAGTAGACACAGTAGCTTTTTCATAAAATATATGACCATTAATCTGTTCGGAACTCAGTAAACAGGGAATATAAAAATAATCATGATCGGTGGTGGGTCCTGGGAGCGACGAATGTTGGAATGATATTAGTGCGACTGAATTTTCATCGCGTCCGCCCTTGCGCTAGCGGGTGGCGTCTGGCACCCAGAGCAAGCCCTATGCGTATTCTCCGTTACCCTGCTTTTGATCAATTAGAGATGGCTGACTGTGACCCGGTTCCGCTCCGCCCGGATGAAGTCCGCTTGCGAGTGGCTGCGTGCGGCATTTGCGGGAGTGAGCTAGAGTCTTTCAAGAACCGCAGCCCGCGGCGTCCGCCACCGCTGGTCATGGGGCACGAGTTTTGTGGCATAATTGAAACAGTAGGACCGGCCGTGCGCGACTGGAAGGTAGGCGCACGGGTCGTTAGCAATTCGCTGGTTCCTTGTGGGCAATGTGTGCGCTGCCAGCGCGGTGACACCCACTTATGTGCACAACGCCAAGTGTTTGGCATGCACCGCCCCGGCGCTTTTGCTGAACAGGTTAATGTGCCTGCGCGTTGTTTGATTCCTTGGCCAGAGCAAGTGCCCGCGGCGGCAGCGGCTTTGGCAGAGCCGTTGGCAAACGGCTTGCACGTTGCTCGCCTCACGCAGCATCTCCCGGCAGAGACCGTCTTGGTGATTGGCGCAGGTCCGATTGGATTATTTTGTCAGCAAGCTTTGCAGGTAATGCGTGGAGCCCGCGTAATTGTGGCTGATTTGAGTCCGGAACGGTTGGCCGTGGCGACGCGCCTTGGCGCATCTCGGGTGATTAATTCTCGCGTAGAAAATGTGGCGCAAGTCATCGCAGAGATCACCGGAGGCGAGGGCGCCGATCTTACGGTGGATGCGGTGGGGGCCGCGATCACCAAGCACGTTTCGCTCGAAGCGCTACGTCCCGGTGGCGCTGCGGTGTGGATTGGCCTCCATGCGAATGAGCTGACGCTCGATTCTTATGCGATCACTTTGCCGGAGAAACAGGTGTTTGGTACCTATGCGGCGAAGCTGGATGAGTTAAGCCAAGCGCTAGATTTAATGGCCACGGGTCGAGTCGATGCCTTGTCCTGGGTCCAATCCTTTCCCCTTGAGGAGGGGGCGGTCGCTTTTCGACGCATGTTGGCGGCCCAAGGAACTGATCTTAAAGCCGTTCTCTGCCCAAATTAATCTCCTGATTTATGATAACAACAACGCACTCTCGCCGCCCGCTCGTGGGACGTTTTCAAGGCAAGGTGGCCCTCGTGACGGGCGGCACTAACGGGATTGGCTACGCGATCGCGCTCGAATTATTACGCGAAGGGGCGCAGGTCGTCGTGAGTGGATTGCCGGCGGATGGGGCCGAAGGGGAGCGCGCCTTTGCCGCTGCAGGCTTCACGCCCTTCTTGGTAGCAGGTGATTTAGCCAGCGAGGCTTTTTGTGATGAGTTGGTGGCTGCCGTGCTCGCGCGGCATGGACGTTTGGATTATCTCGTGAATAATGCATTTTCTTTCATCGCAAAAGGGCTCGATGCGACCCGCGAGGATTTCCTGCGGAGTTTGAGTGTAGGGCCAATCGCTTTTGCGCGACTCATGCAGTTAGTCGCGGAGCCAATGAATCGGGTGGGGGGCGGGGCAATTG
>CAIOCT010000055.1 GCA_903856725.1 uncultured Verrucomicrobiota bacterium | reverse complement strand
GCGTTCAAGTCGGTCGTGCGTCATCACATTCGCGCCTCACGCGGGCCCGTCAGCCTAGCGGATGAGGCCAACACCCAGCGCCTGTTTGCTCGCTGGCGAAAAGAGATTATCGCTTTGGGCGATCAATGCTGGGCAAAAAATATTATTCGCCAATTTTTTACTAACCCGAGCTCGGTTAATGGGTTCAGCGTACTCAGCGCCCTGGCCTATCGGGCCGGTTGGCGCACCCGCCCACCGCGGGGCATCGCCTTGGCCTTCGACAGCGCGCTGCATTATGAAGAGCTCCATTGGCAGCAACGACTAGCTGGCACCATTAAACCCGTGGTTTACCCACCCTCCGCTTATACCTTACGCGGCGTCTACCATGATTGGTCCAAGGCTAGTAATGCTGACAGCGTCTGGCTCAGCGACCAAGCCCAGCTAACTCTGCCCGCAGGCACGCCGGCTCGTAATTTTTTTATTAATGGATTTCTGCTCCCGCCTTCGTCCGATGAACCGCCAGCAGCGGGCCAATTGGGTCTGCGCATTACGATCAACGGTGCCCAAAGCCGCGATTTCTTCCCGCTGCCCACCGGCCATTTTAATTGCGGGCTAGATCGCCCCCTAGTCACCCGCGAGGAGGAGACTAAAATTGAGATCACCCTCTTGGGCGTAAAACGCGCCAACGCTTTCGCTTGGCTAGCCCAGCGCATCACCCGCTGGCCACTGCCGCTAAAATGGCGGGCTTGGGCCGTGGCGTATCAATCGCGCCTACTCAATCGCCGACTACGCCTCGCTCAAATCGTCGGCGATAAGCAGCCCATCTTTGATTTCGCCTACGCCCATACCCATGAGATCAGGCACCGCCGCCAAGTGCCGCCAGCGACGCATGCCAGCACTATTAATACCGGCCAACAGAGGCAACTTGCGCTCGATGAGCCAAAACTCATTAAATGCCCCCTTTATTATGAGGAATTACTTTGGTCACCACCACGAGAGACTACGATGAGCACTCCCGCGCAGATACTCGCAGCTTATTCGATCGATGGTCTATTTCGCGACCGACGTGGCATGGAAATCAATCCTGATACGGTCTGGCTGCGCGACCGTGCGCGCGTCCGCCTCCCAGCGGGAACCCCCATCCGCAATTTTTTTGTTAATGGCTTTTTGCTGCCAGAATCTGCTGATCACCCAGAAGCGAATGGGCCACTAGGCCTGCGCCTGACGATCAATGGAAGTCAGCAAGCTGATTTCTTTCCGCTACCCATTGACCACTTTAATTGCGGAATAAGTGAACCATTTTCCGCCAGTGATCAGCCGACCAAAGTCGAAATTACACTGCTTGGCGTCGAACGCTCCAATACCCTCGCCTGGCTAGGTCGTTTAACGGCGAAGTGGCCGCTGCCGCGCCGTTGGCGCCAACGTCTTGAAGCCCATCGACCCCAGCGCTTAAATCAGCGCCTCCGTCTCTCTCAGATCATTGGCGATGATGAACCAATCTATGATTTCAAACATGCCACTCCGCTCGCTCTGGCCCGCCGCTGGCGTACTCCGCCGACCGGTGTCAACCTCATCGGCTGGTTCCGGGCGACCTTAGGTGTAGGGGAATCTGCTCGCTGCATGGCCCGAGCCTGCGATGCCGCCGCCTTACCCGCCGCGCTGATTGACCTTCGCCTCAACTGCCTCAACCCGCCGTCCGTTGATACCTTTGCTGCGCGCCTGCAAACCGCGAATCCTCACCCTGTTAATATTTTCCATGTCGATCCACCCGCCTCCGAAGAAATCGACCACCACCACGGCGCGAACTTTCGCAAAGATAAATACAATATTGCTTACTGGGCCTGGGAATTACCGGAATTTCCTGATCATTGGGTAAAGCAAGCCGCTCATTTTCACGAGATCTGGTGTCCTTCTGCCTTCGTGCGTGATGCGATTGCCGCCAAAGTTTCTCGCCCCGTGCATGTCATGCCCCACGCCATTTCCTTCCCGGCCCCGACCGCCAATGGC
>CAIOCT010000054.1 GCA_903856725.1 uncultured Verrucomicrobiota bacterium | reverse complement strand
TCTTTTCCTCCCTCGCCCCTTCGCGTCACTTCGCGCCCTTCGCGGTTAAAAATGCCTTGGTTGGTTTTATGTTTCTCGGGTTTTTCGTGGCGATGCCTTGGTCGGCTCTGTGCCTTTTGTGGCGGCTCGGAGATCGAGCTCGGGCTAAATCTAATCGCCTCGCTCGCCCCGCGGCGGCCTTAGCTGAACATGAGCCGGCAAATGATGACCGAGGCCACCACGCCAGCCAGATCAGCGATTAAGCCAGCGGCGACGGCGTGGCGCGCGCGCTGCACTGCGACCGAGCCAAAATAAACTGCGATCACATAAAAAGTTGTTTCGGTGCTGCCAAAAATGGTGCCGGCCATGCGGGCTGTCAGAGAGTCAGGCCCGAGTCGCTGCACCAGTTCCGTAAACAATCCGGTCGTCGCGCTGCCACTCAATGGTCGCACGAGTACCATCGGCAGCAAATCGGGCGGAAAGCCGAGGGGCGTCAGTAGCGGAGCGAGCGCGCTTTTCAGGGCCTCGATCCCACCGGCACCGCGAAACATGCCGACCGCGACCAAGATCGCGACCAGAAACGGGATGACTCGCAAGGCGACGGCAAATCCTTCCTTCGCGCCTTCCACGAATTCTTCATACACCTTTACACCCCGCAGCGCTGCGTAGAGCGGGAAGAATCCCAGCAGGAAAGGCACCGCTAATAACGAAAGCATCCCGATGGCCCGCAAGGCGAGGGGGGCGGCCACCTCGGCGGCGGGGGCGACGACCGTGCTGGGGAAAATTAAACGGTGCAGGTGTGCCGTGGACGCATGATAAGCCGCGGGCGCCATGACCTGCCAAAAGAAAAGCCCGACAAAAAGTGCCGCAAATAAAATTAATGCAGCGCGGCCCCACGCCGGCAAGGGCGCGGGCGCCGGTGGTAGCGTGGGGGGAGTTGGCGCGGGAGTAGCGCTCGGGCTGACGGCAGCCGCTTCGCCACGTTGCACGCGAAACATCGGCCAATTTTGCATCGCCTTCACGGCGACTACGCCCGCGACCGTCGAGCAAATAGTCGCGAGGAAAGCGGTTCCGACGATGGCGGTCGGATCTTGGGCATGCTGTGAAGCGAGTATGGCGATGGCGGTGGTCGGCAGGAGTTGAATGCTACTGGTGTTGATCGCGAGAAAAGTGCACATCGCATTGGTAGCCGTGCCCGGTGTGCGATTGAGCGTTTCTAAATCACGCATAGCTCGCAGACCCAATGGCGTTGCCGCATTAGCTAGGCCCAGCATATTGGCGGCCATATTCATCACCATAGAGCCCATCGCTGGATGATCAGCGGGCACGTCTGGGAAAAGGCGGCTCATGAGCGGTCGCAACGCGGTGGCGAGTTTTTGCACCAGCCCGCTCCGTTCAGCGAGTCGCATGACGCCTAACCACAACGCCATGATGCCCACGAGCGGCAGGGCGATTTTCATGACAGCCACATCCGCCATCTGGAAGGCGCCCTCGGTGACTTCGCGCAAGCGGCCGGTCGCGCCGCCAATCAAAACGGCCAAGGTCACCAACGCGAGCCAGAGGTAATTGAGCATCGAGGAGGAGTAAAAGCCTCAGGCGTAACGCCGCGAGCGAAAACCAAACGATGCGAATGCGGGAATGCAAAAATTGCCGCTGGCTCGGCAAGGTCCGCATGACGCTTACGCAGGATTGCCATTCGGTGCGGCGGGCCTAGCTATGCGGCTGTGTCTGCCTATCAATTATTAGCTCTTCAGGTACGCCGCGTCGGTCGCCGGCGGTTCCCATGAGTATGTCGACAGATCACTCACCTCAGCGGGAAGTGCATTGTGCTGATGCGATCCCGTGGATGCGGGCGCGTGGTCAGATTGCGGGAGCTTGTGCGGTGACCTCTTTGCCCGATATTTCCGAAGTCGGCCTGACGCTGCCCGTGTGGCGCGAATGGTTCCTCGCCGCGGTCCAGCTGGTCGTTGCGGCAGTTCCCGATGATAGCGTGGCTATTTTTTTCCAATCCGACATCAAGCGGGATGGGTGTTGGATTGATAAAGGGGCCCTGGTTATGAGCGCGGCGGAAGCGGCGGGAGCGCGGGTGCTTTTCCATAAGTTAATCTGCCGTCGGCCCCCCGGTACACTGACGCTCGGCCGGCCGGGCTATACGCATTTGATCGCGGTTTCGCGGGCGCTGCGGTGTCCGGATGTCTTACCCATCCCCGACATTATTACCGATGCCGGCCGTCAGCCTTGGGTTCGGGCGATGGGGGTGCGGGCGGCGGCGCATGCGGTCCGCTTTGCACGCGATCAGGCGGCCGCCAAAGTGATTTTTGATCCATTTTGTGGAGTGGGGACGGTGCTCGCGGTCGCCAATCGACTCGGCTTGGACGCGCTCGGGGTTGAAAAAGCTAAAAAACGCTGTGAGCAATCGCGCCAGCTGATCGTGAGCACGAGTGAGGTGTGATCCGTCCCAGCGAGGAGCGGCGGTCCTATAAAAAGCTTAGTTTGCTGGATTGCGCTTTGTTATTTGCTCGGTAGCCCTCGCGCATGACGCCAACGCGCAGTGGGTCCTTCCACCTTTTTAAATTCCGAGGCATTGCGGTGTATGTGCACTGGTCTTGGTTTTTTGTGGCCTTTTATTCCATCTCGACGCGGGTCAATCATTACACGTCACCGCTGTGGAGCGCGCTGGAATATGTTTCGCTCTTTATCGTCGTGCTCATGCACGAATTTGGTCACGCGCTGGCCTGTCGCCAAGTGGGTGGGCTAGCCGATCAAATTGTCTTATGGCCGTTAGGCGGAGTGGCCTACGTTGATCCACCGGAGCGTCCGGGGGCAACGCTGTGGAGCATTGCGGCTGGACCGCTCGTGAATGTGGTCCTGCTGCCCTTTGCGTGGCTCCTGTATGCGTGGATGCATGCGATCGGGGGAGCTCAGCTCTACCCCAATTTAACCAGCTTCACGTACGCGCTCTTCATGATTAATCTGAGCCTGTTGATATTTAATTTGCTGCCCATCTATCCGCTGGATGGGGGGCAAATTTTGCGGTCATTGCTCTGGTACTTTTTGGGCTCAGCTAGAAGTTTACTCGCGGTTGCCGTTATCGGGTTTATCGGCGGTCTTGGGCTCCTCGGTTTGGCGGTGTGGATCCGCTCACCTTGGATTGGGATCATGACGCTTTTCTTGCTGGCGAATTGTTGGCGCGGTTTTCGCGAGGCGCAGGTCTTGCGCAAGCTGGAGCTACTGCCACGTCGGTCCAACTGGCAATGTTCAGTCTGCCAGAGCGCTCCCCTCGAGGGGCGGTATTGGCTCTGTCATACCTGTCTCCATGTTTTTGATGTTTTCGCCGGTCAAGGGGTCTGCCCGCATTGTAACAGCGTCCTTTCGCTCGTGACGTGCCCCGAATGCCGCCAGGCGCGGGATTTGCTCTTGTGGCGCCTGCCCCGCCGCGAAGTTAAGGCGGCTCCGCCGGTGATCGAGGGGTAATCTCCTCGGTTACCTATTGAGCGAGGACCGGTTTTTTTGATTGGTGTTTCTAGCATTAATGGCCGGAATTCGCTGCATGGCTGGGCCTTTTTCTAACCGCAGCGAGCTGCAGAACCGTTTATTTGCGGAGCTTTCGCAAATGTTTGGGGTGGAGGTGCCGCTTTATGCGAAGTCGCTGCTGGTGAATCGGGTTTGCAATGAAACCCTCTGCGCATTGCTGGCCACGCGTTTCCCTGATTTTTCGCTAACGGCCGCGCAGCAGGAGCAAATGAGCGGCGAACGCCATGGGGCGATTCGCCTCGGCCGGCCGGATGAATATCATTGGATGGGGCGCTTCTTCGCGGTGTTTGGCATGGAGCCTCATAATTATTACGACATGACAAAACTCGGCGCGAAGAGTCAGCCGATCATCGCGACAGCTTTTCGTTCCCGCCGTAATCCTGAACATCGTATTTTCTGCTCGTTGCTGATGACGGATTATTTTGCGCCAGCCACGCGGGCGAGGCTCGAGGCGCAATTAGCCACTCGGGAGATTTTTTCCGCGGAGGCCAAAGCGCTGATTGAGCAACATGAACAGCAGGGAGGCTTAACCGCGGACGCAGCGACGCAACTTATCCAGGAGGCCGTCCAGCGTATCTTTAAATGGACCGGGCGGGCCCGCAATTATGGGCTGTATCAAGAGCTCTGCGCTGCTGGTTTTAAAATTGCGGCGGACATTGTTTGTTTTGAGTCGCATCATCTCAACCACCTTACGCCGAACACGCTTTGGCTGGATCTTTACACAGCGGCGATGCGGCATTGTCTCGGTGAATTAAGGGTCGCCGATTTTCGAGCCAGAGCCGCGCTGGTGCTCGCGCGGGTAGGGGAACGAGCCGATCACGATTATCTCCGGCTTCATTTTAAGCACTTACCGCCCGAAGAAATTGCCGGGTGGAAACCTCGGCCCGTCTCGGCGGCCGCGCTCGCGGCGCTGACAGATAAATTAACCGAGCGGCTCCAAGCGGCCGACCTCACGCTCGCCGATTGGCCGCATGCAGGGTTTAAGGAAAATACGGAAGGGCCCGCCGAAGACACGCCGATCTTATTGCGGCAGGATGCTTATCGGGCCCTGACTGAGCCAGTGTTGTTCACGGAGCCTGATGGTTCACAAGTGGCCGCGGTGCACACGGCGCGGTTCGGAGAGATCGAGCAGCGCTTTTATGCAACTACCCCGGCGGGTCGCAGTCAGTATGATGCCTGTTTGACGGCGGCAGATGCGGCGCGGTCAACGCTGCCGCGGGGATCGCGATCCGATTTGATCGCGGCGGAGAAGCTTTATGCCGCTCCCTTTGCAGTTTTCCCAAAAACCCTCAGCGCCCTACTGGCGCAGAAATTGGTTTACGGTTATTATCGGGTAACCGCGGCCGGACGGCGTGCGGCGCAGGTGGGCGCGATTGAAGTGATGGCATGGCCGGAGTTGATCCGCCGCGGCTACGTCGTCGTAGATGGATTACGTTACGAAGATTTTCTCCCGGTGAGTGCCGCAGGAATTTTTGCGTCTAATCTTAAAGAAGGCGGCACTCCGTCGACCGCTGGTGAGCCCGTGGCTTATCCGCAGAGTCATTTGGAAGCTATGCTAGGTCGAAAAATAATTGATACCACGCTGACCTATGCGGGCCTGGAGGCGGAGTCGCAGCAGCAGGTTTTAATTGAACTGGGTTTATGGGATCGCCTAGCCCCAGCCGAGCAAGCGGCCTTACTCGCGACGATGGCCCCAGCTCAAGATGGTCCGGCGGCTGTCGTTTAACCGCGGTCTATGCGCTTATTCACGCGTCGGTAGCGTAGTCCGCCAAGCATCGCGCTGGAGTCCCATTTTATTAATGGGCAAGGGCGCAAAGCCAAATTGGGCCCAGGCCGCCGGGTCGCGGGCGGTGATCGCTAGGGAGCGAGGATCAAATTGTGCGGGGGCGGCGCTCTCCAGCCGGTTGTGGGGGAATTCTTGGCGAGTCGCCGGATCGGCGGTGAGCAAAAGCGCGTAGCCCTCCGTCCCATCGATATTCAGGTAATAGGGGTCGAGCGTTTTCTCGGGTTGGGCGCGGCGGCGTAAGAAACCGCGATCTGCGACCCAATTGTTTTCCAGGGTGATCGTCTGCTGGAAATCAAAGGCGTAGAAATCATAAACGTCACACCAGCGGCCGTTGCCCCAAGAAATATTCCCGGTGATCACATTGCCCTTGGGGACCGCGGGGGCATCTTGCAGAAGATTTTTTAATTTGGGGTAACGGGTCGCGTAGGGCGGCTGGTCGGCGTGCAACGCTTGGTAGGTTTCAAAAAGGGTTGGGTACTCACCGTTAAAATAATTGGCCGCCCAGCTGAGTCCGCGGGCATCGAGATGAATCGACGGCTGGCACTCCACGAAGAGATTATTCGTGACCAGATTATCGCGGCCTCCGCCGAGTTCTACAGCGCGGCCGGCGCGGTAAAAAATATTGCCGTAGATTTCGTAGCCGCTGGAAAAATCATCGAGATAAACCGCCGTGACGCCGTGCAAGCCTGGACCTTTCAGATCGTGCCAGTAATTGTAGCGAATCACATTGCCCTGCCAGGTGAAATCGCGGCCCGTATGAATCGCCCCTGCATCGCCGGTCTCGGTGCAGACGCGATAGACTTCATTATATTCCAACAAGTGATCATTGCCCCGCTGATAAATGGCTTCAAAGGGGGCATCATGAATTAAATTATGCGCGACGCGTTGGCCGACGCCCTCGATAAAAATCCCGTACTGACCAGTGCGGAGCCATTGGCTGAAATCGTGAATATGGTTATTAAGAATTTCATGCTGCGCGGGGTGCAGAATTTTCCGGTCGCCGCCGCTGACGTGCAACGCGCCTAACGCTAAGTCGTGAAAATCACAGCTAACAATCTGGTGGTGGTGACCACCGGTTACGACGAGCGCTTCACCGCCGAGTTCGCGTAGGGTGGAGCCCGCGATCTGACAATGTTCGCCTCCGTTAATAACGAGGCCGCTGCCCCGACTGTGCTCCAAGGTGAAACCCTCGAGGGTCACGTAGGCGACATCCTGCAAGGTAACCAATGGGGCCGAGAGGACTGATACGACCACGGCGTCCGCGGTGAGCGTTGTGGGGGGGTAAAAATAAACCCGGCCGGCGCGGCGATCGAGGTACCATTCACCGGGTTGATCAAGCTCTTCGAGAATGTTGAGATAACGGAAGCGCTGGTGCGGTGCGTAACCATAATTATGATGGGGTGCGGCGAAGGTAATTTCGTGGTGAGCGGAATCGATGGACTGAATGCGTTGAAAAGAATCGCTCCAATCCCAGACCCAGTAGCCTTGAGCATAACCATCATCAGTTGGCGCCCACGTTGCGGGTCGATTACCGTCGTAAGTAATGCGTCCGTAGTGTCGGCCCACCGGCACACCAGCGAAACGTTTTTCCCGCTCGAGCCCTTCGAGAAATCGTTGCGGACCGGTTTGCGGCACGTCGGCCGTGAGGATCCAGCCTTCGTTGGGGTAACGGGCGAGCTTCATGCGGTGGCCGTTAAAAAATAATTCAAGACCAGGACTGCCGCGCTGTTCGATCTGACCAAAATCAGTGATGCCAGCCGCCCGGAGATCGGCCCAGCGCACCGGGGTGCGGCTGGCGAGTGGCAAGCGCGCGGCCACGGCTTTATCGGTGACGGGCTGCCAAGCGGTCAGGGCGTTTCCACCGGAAAGAATCACCGTGGCCCCGGGAGCGGGCCGCCAGACGATCGGCGCGGTTGCGGTGCCGCTGTCGGCGGCAGTCAGGGCGAGCGAACTCTTTAATGCATAAACTCCGCCCGTGATTTCTAAAATCACCCCGCCGGTTGGCAGCGGACCGCGGGCCTTCAGGGCGGCGAGGGCGGACCGCGCTTCCAGCAGCGACGTGGTGATGGTCAGTGGCGCGGCGAGGGCAGTCGCGAAAAAATTAAGAGCCAGAACAGAAAACCATAAAGCCAGCCGAGGTGAAGACATGCGCCTAATCTTGCCCTCTTTATAGCGATGGCAAGAGCGCGGCGGGGTTGAGGGCGAGCCTCACTGAATTTTCATCAGCGTGAACTTAATCCCGCTGTGGTAGCGGCCAACGATCAGAGCTGTGAGTAAGCTTTCGGCGTGAGGAACCGCGCGGTATTTTTTGAAACCGCATCCGCAAAGCGGGGCAGATCTTTCATCGCGAGCCAGCGCGGATCAGGACCAAATTTACTCCAATGATGCAGGTGAGTGGTCAGATCAGGTCCACTTGTAATATAACGAAGGTGGGGGAGGTCGGGTCCTGCTAGAGCCTGGCCAAAGCACACGGGGTTCATTCCGAGATCCTGCATTAAATTAATTTCCCCTTCATCAAACATCGCCATTTTACGGAGGGCGGGCATTTCACCGTAGCTCTCGTAGTCACGCATTTCGAATACCCGCGTGGGGATGCGTTGGTGAGAGCAAGGCGGAACGCTCATCTGCGGCAGCCCTTGAAACGAGCGGAGTAACCAAGTATCGATGCGCTCGAAGGCGGGCAGATTTTTGGGCGTCGTCAGATAATTGTGGCCCGCCAACTGGACGGCGGGATCAGCATTGAGGGTCGCACTGACTTGCACGAAAGACTCCAGCGTGGGATGCGTCAGGAGGAGCCACACTGGGGAGTGTAATTTTGGCGTGCTCGTGCCAGCCGCTTTGTTCACATCGAGTTCCGTGAAGACGCCCGTGTTTTTGAGGCCGAGTTTGCTCACGGCCGGCAGTAAGGCTTCTTCCAGATAGCGGTCGAGGAGAGCGGGGTTGGCGTCTGTTTTAAGGCGCGTGCCAGCCTGTAAATGATAGCAGCGGAGTTCGTAATAATCGCGTGCAGTCGGCGCTGGGTTGGGCGCAGCCGTAAGGCGGGTGGTGAGAGCTGCGGCAGCGGTGGCGGCGAGTGAAGTCTGGATAAAAGTGCGACGGGTCGTGCTCATGGTAGCGGGGCGGTTTTATTGGTTCGTCGAGGTGAGGGGTAAAATGCTTTGAATCTTCTCGAGCAAGGCGGGCGCGGTAAAAGGCTTCATTAATAAACCACTTGCGCCGAGAGGCGTGAGTTGAGGAATGACGGCGTGATCTGCCGGTGAGGCGAGGACGATCACGGGAATGGCCGCGAGTTCGGGAGCCGCTTTGAGGCGCGTGAGCATCTCCAGGCCATCCATCACGGGCATGCTGAGATCGAGTAGAATTAAATCAGGCCGCGTTCGCTCGATCGCGAAAAAAGCATTATAGCCATTGGCAGCTTCGCCGTGATCGCAGGCGAAGCCAGTAAGGGCTTTTTGGACAAAGAGGCGCAGCCCTTTGGAATCATCGACGGTCAGAATGTGGGGCAGCGGAGACAAGCCGCCACCGTGGGTGACCGGCTAGGGCGTCTCAACCTTAATTCGCCTCCGCTACCTATTCAGGCACTGCGGAGATGCGTACACAAGTGAGCGAGGCCGAGGTCGAGCGAGCCGGTGGGGCGCCACCCGGCCGCGCGGAGACGATCAACGTTCGCGCGAGAGTGGCGCACATCGCCCGCACGTTCGGGGGCAAATAAAATCGGCGAAGGGGAATCAGTCAGCGCGATGATGCGGCGGGCCAAAGCGAGTACGGAACTTTGCTCACCATAGCCGGCATTAAATACGCCGGTGAGGCCCGGGGTTTGCGCCACAAAATCGAGGGCGCCGACGATGTCGCGAACATCAATGAAATCGCGGGTCTGGCTCCCGTCCCCATGGATTGTGATGGGTCGACCGGCGAGGGCTTCACGAAAAAAAATGGGGACCGCGGCGCCGTAGGGGCCGGCGGGATCTTGGCGAGGGCCAAAAACATTGAAGAAGCGCAGGGCGACCGTGGCGAGTGACCCGCGAGCCGTGGCTTCGGCGCAGAGTACTTCTCCGGCGAGTTTGGTTTCTGCGTAAGGACTGCGTGGTTCGGGCGCCATGGTCTCGAATTTTGGCACGCTCGGATTATCTCCGTAAACTGCAGCCGAAGAAGCGAAGCAGAGTTTCTGGACGGAGGCTTGGGCGGCCGCGGCGAGGACATTTTGCAGGCCGGTGATATTGATGGCGGTGCAGGTGGCGGGATCGCGCACCGACTCAGGCACACTCACGAAGGCCGCCAGATGGAAAACGTAATCAATGCCGATCATGGCCCGTTGCACCGCGGCCGGATCGAGAATGGATCCCTCCATAAATTCTACCGCTAAGCCGGCGAGATTATGGCGGTGTCCCGTGCGGAGATTATCGAGCACGCGAATCGTCGCGCGGCCCTGATAAAGTGTTGCCAGGTGACTGCCGATAAAACCCGCTCCACCCGTAATGAGAATGTTCATGGCGTGCAGCGCGCGATGATGGCTTCCATCACATCCGCATGGTGTTCCAGGCGGCGCAGGAGGGCTAATTGATTACGCGTGCGGTCGAGATTATGTAAGGGGCGACGAACTTTAAAATAAGTATCGCCGGCGAGATAGTCGCTCAGAAAGCGAATGCCCTGCTCGTAGGTGCTGAGGCGGCCAGCGAAGACGAGCAGACTGCGTTCGACGGGGTTTAAAAATTCGTGAGCGGATGACAAATAGCCTTCGGCCAGAGCCGTGAAAATGGGCAAGCGAGCTTCGACCAAGCTGAGATCAGCTTCATCTTCCGCGGCGGCATTCGTGGCGGTGCGCACCATGTCACCAAAATCAGACAACGTTAATCCGGGCATCACGGTGTCGAGATCGATGACGCAAATGCCCTCGCCGGTTACGTCATCGAGCATGACGTTATTCAATTTGGTATCGTTGTGCGTGATGCGCTCCGGCAGATCCCCTTGAGCTTGGCGGGCAAGCAGGCGATCGACGAGCGGTTCGCGTTCGCGGCAAAAAGCAATTTCCGCGGCGGCGGTGCGCACGCGGTCGACGGGATCGGCGGCGATCACCGCTTGCAGGTGATCGAAGCGTTGGCGGGTGTGGTGGAAGAACGGAATGGTCTCGTGCAGACGAGCCCCCGGCAAATCAGTGAGATTTTTTTGAAATTCCCCAATGGCTCGCGCGGCCGCCCGGGCTTGTTGCGGCTGCTCAATGATATCGTAAGTTTTAGCGCGCTCGATAAATGTATAGCAGCGCCACCAGTGACCATGAGCATCTTGGCCGCACGGCTGCCCCTGAGCAGTGAAGATCAGATTTAAACTCCGGCGAGCCGCGTCGGGGTGAGCGGCGGCAGCGAGCCGCGCTTGGCTGTGGGCCGTGACGCGCTGGATATTTTCCATCAGCGCCGGCACATTTTTAAAAATGCGATCGTTGATTCGCTGTAAGAGGTAGCGAACGGGTGCACCGGCTGGCTGGACGGTGAGGGCAAAGGTATCGTTGATGTGGCCGCTGCCGTAGGGTTCACCGGAGATAAATTTTCCGGGTAAACGGAATAGCTCTAATAAAAAGGCCCAATCAGCGGCCGTCAGTGGGGTCGAGTTACTCATAACAAAAATGCGGAGCGTTTAACCCACCCAGGTGCGGGCGTTTTGGAATAAACGCATCCAAGGGGAATCCTCCGGCCAAGCCTCCGGCGCCCAGCTCATGCAAGCGCTGCGGTGGACGCGTTCGGGGTGAGGCATCATGATCGTGACGCGACCGCTCGTCGTGGTGAGGGCAGTCATGCCAAGCGGCGAGCCGTTTGGATTCAGCGGATATTGTTCGGTGACCGCGTGGTGATTGTCCACGAAGCGAGCCGCGACGAGGCCGGAATTGCTGCAAGCCCGCATGGCGGCGACATCTTTGAATTCCGTGTAACCTTCGCCGTGGGCGACGACGATGGGGAGCACCGAGCCCTCCATGCCTTGAAAAAGAATACTCGGGCTGGGCTCGATCTTGAGCGAGACGAAGCGGCTCTCGTAGCGCTCGCTCTGATTTTGTACAAAACGCGGCCAATGGTCAGCGCCCGGAATGATGGAGTGGAGGTTGCTCATCATTTGACAGCCGTTGCAGACGCCGAGCGCAAAAGCATCTTCGCGTTGGAAGAAGGCGGTGAACTCGGCGCGGGCGCGGTCATTGAATAAAATACTCTTGGCCCAGCCCTCGCCGGCACCGAGGACGTCCCCGTAGCTAAAGCCACCGCAGGCGGCGAGTCCGCGGAAATCACGGAGGGACACGCGGCCGCTCAGCAAATCGGTCATGTGGACGTCGATGGTGCGGAAACCCGCGCGGGTAAATGCCGCGGCCATTTCGGTCTGACCATTCACGCCCTGTTCGCGGAGAATGGCGACGGCGGGGCGCGATACTTTTTTCCCGCTCGGGGCCGGGCGGGCCGCTGCCAACGAATCAGTGAGGGCAAATGTTAATTTTGGGGTGATGCCGGGGTCGGTGGGATCGAGCCGCAGTTGTTGTTCGGAATCCGCGGCGGCCGGATTATCGCGGCGCTGGGCGAGGCGATGGGTGACCTCAGACCAGGAGCCGCGGAGAGTGGTGAGGCTTTCGTTATAAATTTCCTGACCTGATTGCCGAATGCGCAAAGCGAAGTGTGAGTTGAGTGCGCCGATTCGCGAAACGCAGGCCTTGAGCCCATGTTCGCGGAGGGTGAGGTAAACCTCGTCGCAATCTTCCGCCCGTACTTGAATGACCGCTCCCAGCTCTTCGTTAAAGAGAGCGGCGAAGGGTTCGTGGAGGTGGGGCAGGTCGAGATCGATGCCCACGTGGCCGGCGAAGGCCATTTCTACCAGGGTGGCTAACAGACCGCCATCTGAACGATCGTGGTAGGCGAGAATTTTTTTCTCGCGGCCTAGTTGCTGGATCGCGTTCCAGAAATTTTTGAGATCGGCCGGGCGATCAACATCGGGCGGGGCTTCACCGGTTTGGGAGACGACCTGCGCGAGGATGGAACCGCCGAGGCGATTTTGCGAACGCCCGAGATCGATGAGGAGCAGCACCGTTTCGCCGGTCGCGCCGGCTTCGTCACTGGTCACCGCGGTACGCAGTTGAGGCGTGAGGGAGAGGCGGATATCGGTGACGGGTGCGAAGGCGGAAATGATGAGCGAGATCGGTGCGGTGATGCGCTGGTCTTGGCCATTTTCCTGCCAAGCGGTGCTCATGCTCATCGAGTCCTTGCCGACCGGAATAGTGAGGCCGAGGGCAGGGCACAGTTCTAGTCCGACCGCTTTAACGGCGGCGTAAAGATCGGCGCCATCGCCCGGGATGGCGGGAGCGGCCATCCAGTTCGCGCTCAGATTAACACGGCCTAAATCACCAATCTGCGCAGCGGCTAAATTAGTGAGGGCTTCGCCGACGGCTAGCCGCGCGGCGGCGGCGGCACTGTTGATGGCGACTGGGGTGCGTTCCCCCATCGCGAGAGCTTCGCCGGTGTAGACATCGAAGCTGGCGGCGGTGACGCCGCAATCGGCGACGGGGACTTGCCACGGGCCGACCATTTGATCGCGACAGATCAGTCCCCCCACGCTCCGATCACCGATGGCGATAAGGAAAGTTTTATCCGCGACCGTGGGGTGCGAAAGCACGCGGCGAATCGCCACGTGAAGGGGAGACGGGCCGTCGCGCGAGGAGAGTTCTTTTAAGTTGAGCGGCGCCAAGGCCCGCGTGAGAGCCTGGTCCGTGCGCGCCATCCGCGGTGGTTTGCCGAGGAGCACCTCGAGGGGGAGGTCGATGGGTTTATTAGAAAAATGCGCATCCTCGAGGACGAGTTGCGGCGCGGCAGTCGCTTCGCCCACCACGGCGAAGGGGCAACGTTCGCGTTCGCAGATATTTTTGAAAAGCGCGAGTTGCGCGGCGGGAACCGCGAGGACGTAGCGTTCCTGCGATTCATTGCACCAGATTTCGAGTGGCGACATGCTCGGCTCGTCGTTCGGGACGGCTCGCAATTGAAAGTGACCGCCGCAGCCGGCATCATTCACTAATTCGGGCAAGGCGTTGGAGATGCCGCCGGCGCCCACATCATGGATAAAGGAAATGGGATTCGCTGGGCCCAAGGCCCAGCAGCGATCAATGACCTCTTGGCAGCGGCGCTCCATTTCTGGGTTGTCCCGTTGCACGCTGGCAAAATCAAGCTGCTCGTTACCGGTGCCGCTGGCCATGGAGCTAGCCGCGCCGCCCCCGAGGCCGATGAGCATGGCTGGTCCGCCGAGTACAATGAGTTGGTCGCCAGGGAGGATCGCGCCCTTCTTGACGTGATCGGCTTTAATATTGCCCAAGCCGCCGGCGAGCATGATCGGTTTGTGGTAGCCACGAATTTCCGTCGTCGCCGCCGCCGCGCCTGCCTGAGCCGCGGGGACAGCTTGCTCGTAGGTGCGAAAATAGCCGTTGATGGCGGGGCGACCGAATTCGTTATTGAAAGCCGCGCCGCCGAGTGGGCCCGCCAGCATGATATCGAGCGCCGAGACGATACGGCTGGGTTTGCCGTACTCTTTTTCCCACGGTTGGATGGCGCCAGGAATTTTTAAATTGGAAACGGTGAAGCCCACGAGCCCTGCCTTGGGTTTGGCTCCGCGGCCGGTGGCGCCTTCATCACGAATTTCTCCGCCCGAGCCCGTCGCGGCACCAGGAAAGGGGGAAATCGCGGTCGGATGATTGTGGGTCTCTACTTTACAGAGCAGATGAATCTCCTCGTCGTGGGCGGCATACTCGTGCGTCCCAGGATCGGGATAAAAACGTCCACCTCGCGAACCCACCAGCACGGCCGCATTATCTTTATAGGCGGATAAAATTCCCGTGGGGTGCAGCGCGTAGGTATGCTTGATCATCTGGAACAGCGAATGATCCTGCGCTTGACCATCGAGCTCCCACGTAGCGTTAAAAATTTTATGGCGGCAATGTTCCGAGTTGGCCTGGGCGAACATCATCAACTCGATATCATGCGGATCCCGGCCGAGCTTGGTGAAGGCGGCGACGAGATAATCAATTTCATCTTCCGCCAACGCCAGCCCCAGCACGGTGTTCGCCGTGACTAGCGCCGAGCGACCGGCGGTGAGGAGGGGCACTCTCGCCATCGGCTGCGGTTTACCATGACGAAAAAGCGCGGCGCAGGCGTTTAAATCTCCCAGGATGACTTGCGTCATGCGGTCATGCAAATGAGCGGCGAGGACCTGCTGCTGAGCGGGGGCAAGTAAGCCCTGGGGTAAGGGCGGCACAGTTTCGCCGAGATTAATGACGTAGCAAATGACGCGCTCGATTCGGGCCACGGCCGTGAGACCGCAGATGTGCGCGATATCGGTCGCCTTAGAAGACCACGGGGAGATCGTGCCGGGGCGAGGCGCGACGATTTGGTTTAGGCCGGTGAGCGGGACGGCCGTGCGGCTGGGGCCATAGGTGAGCAGCTTTTCAAGCACGCTCTGCTCCGGAGCGGTGAGGGCAGTCTTCAGATCGACGACATGGACAAACTCCGCGCTGATCGCTGGGACGGGCAGGCCGGCCGCGGCGAGATCTCGTTGCAGTTGTTGAAGGCGAAAAGTTGAGAGGGCTGGTGAGCCGCGAAGGATCAGCATGGTCAAAGAGGCGATGTTCACAAAATCATCGATGCGGTCAAGTGGGGTAAACGCCTAGACCCGTTAATTTAAAAGAACGGGTGGGCTGGCCGCCGTGCTAGCTGGAGCGGGTCTAGCTGCCGGGGGGCAGGCAACGTTGCAGTCCTTTGGCTATAAAGCACCCGATTGGGATCGCCGGTGGGCGACTTTTGGGCCGGCGGCATAATTATTTAATGAATCGGCTGAAGTATGCCGGAGAAAGCCGTTGACGATTCTCGCTGGCTCCCCGAAATCTGCGACCTTGATCCACGATTTCTACAAAGCAGTAAGCGGCGATCAGGGTAGGGCCAGCCAGCGGGCTGACTATCCCCCGGAGAAACTGCGTTTGCGCGGCGCTCAGGCGAGTGCCCGCCCATCTCACTCATGAGCGAATTCATCAGCCACGAATGCGGAATCGCCTTGGTGCGGCTCAAGAAGCCGCTCGCCTATTATCAGGAGAAATATGGCACCCCGCTTTGGGGGTTTCAGCAATTGTTTCTCTTGATGGAGAAGCAGCATAACCGCGGCCAAGATGGCGCCGGAGTGGCGTGCGTAAAATTTGATGTGCCCGCGGGCGAGCCGTACATGTTCCGCGAGCGCAATGTGGAGACGAACCCCATCGACAAAATTTTTCAGTCCTTGATGGCGCGTTACACCACGTTGGTCGGCGAGGGCGCGATTCATCCAGAATTTCCAGACACCGCAAAAAAGAATTTTGATTTCTGCGGTGAGCTCTACCTCGGTCACTTGCGCTACGGTACGTCGGGTGGCTATAATTTGAGCGCCTGCCATCCTTTTTTTCGGCGCAGCTCGTGGCCGACGCGCAATTTGATGCTCGCGGGCAATTTTAATCTGACCAACACGGCAGAGTTAAATGATAGCCTGATTGCGATTGGTCAGCATCCCATTTTTGCCACCGATACCCAAGCGATCCTCGAGCGAATC
This sequence comes from uncultured Verrucomicrobiota bacterium, assembly GCA_903856725.1. Lineage (GTDB taxonomy): Bacteria > Verrucomicrobiota > Verrucomicrobiia > Opitutales > Opitutaceae > Lacunisphaera. Next base: position 2,937 of record CAIOCT010000054.1, on the reverse strand, counting down.
GGCTTCTGCCTCGATGATGAGCATGAGCAAATCTACCGCAGTCTGCGCCAAGCTGGTCGGCCGGGCCCAGAGATTTCTCGGCGGATCAATGAGGAAATCGATCCCGCCCGCGTGCTGCGGACGGCTTCGGCTAATTGGGACGGGGGCTACTCGCTCGTCGGCGTACTCGGGAATGGCGATGCTTTTGTCGCGCGCGATCCATCGGGCATTCGGCCGTGTCATTGGTTTGAAAATGACGAAGTCGTCGCCTTTGCTTCCGAGCGCGCCCCCTTGTGCACCGTGTTTGATCGAGCCGCGGAAGAGGTTCACGAGGTTGAGCCCGGCTGCGCGGTGATCATGAAGCGCAGCGGTACGGTGACCGTTGAGCGGATCAAACCCGCCTTGGCCAAGACGCAGTGTACCTTCGAGCGCATCTATTTTTCCCGCGGAAACGACGCTGACATTTATCGCGAACGCAAAGCGCTGGGCGCCGGTTTGGCCCAGCAGATCTGGGCGTCAATTGAGGGGAATCTCGAGCATTCGGTCTTTAGCTTCATTCCCAATACAGCGGAGGTGGCCTTCTTTGGGTTGATGAGTGAATTGCGCTTTCGCCGGCGCGCCGAAGTGAAGCAAATTTTATTAGAAGCGGCGCGAACCGGGCAGGTGACCGAAGCGCTCGTCGATGATCTTATTCTCAAAAACTGGCCACGCGGCGAAAAGCTGGTGACGAAGGACGTCAAGCTGCGCACTTTTATTAGTCAGGAAAAATCGCGCAATAATCTCGCTTCGCTCGTTTACGATGTAACTTACGGCGTCGTCCAGCCGCAGGATAATTTGGTCTGCGTCGATGACTCTATTGTGCGCGGGACCACGCTCCGCCGCTCTATCTTACGAATTCTGAAGCGGCTGCAGCCCAAGAAAATCATCATCGCCTCCACCGCGCCGCAGATTCGCTATCCTGATTGTTACGGCATTGATATGTCGGAAATTGGCAAATTCGTCGCCTTTGAAGCGGCGATCACGCTGTTAAAGGAGCGCGGCCAAGCGGGCTTGCTGGCCGAAGTTTATCAGCTCTGTCGTGATGAGTTAGCTAAAAAATCACCCGAGCCAATTAATCATGTGCGCAAGATCTACGAGCCGTTCACGGCGGAGGAGATTTCGGCCAAGATTACGGAATTAGTATCGCCGCCGCCGAACGGTTGGGGCGGGAAGATTGAAATCATTTTTCAATCCGTCGAAAATTTACATGCGGCGCTGCCAAATCATAATGGCGATTGGTACTTCACCGGTAAATACCCCACGCCCGGTGGTTATCGCGTGGTGAATCAAGCTTACGTAAATTATTTCGAGAAAAATGAAGGCCGCAGTTACTGATGAGGCCGACCGATCATGCGCAGGCTGCTCGGGTCCAGCTCGCCCTCGCTACCGATAAAATATCATGTCTTTAAGTTACGAATCTTCCGGAGTGCGTTACGATCAATTGGATGCGTTCAAGCGCGCGTGTCAGGTGGCGGCGCGCACCACCGCCCCTGAATTAACGGCGCACGGCTACGCGGAGCCGGCGACTACGCGGGGCGAAAGCGCTTACCTTATCGAGGGAGCGGATCACTACTTGGCGCACGTCGAGGAAGGCCTCGGTACCAAAAATTTGGTGGCCGATGTGGTTTACGCTGAAACCGGGAAATGTTTTTATCAGGAAATCGCCATCGATACAGTGGCGACGATCGTTAATGATCTCGTGACCTGCGGCGCTCGGCCGATTTCTGTGGCCATGCATGCGGCGGTGGGCGACTCCGGTTGGTTCTCTGACGCGGTGCGGATGCAGGCGTTGGTGGCGGGTTGGGCGGAGGGCTGTCGCCGGGCTGGCGCCGTTTGGGGCGGGGGCGAAACGCCAACGCTTAAGGGTATGATTAATCCCGCGGCCATCGTGCTCGCCGGATCCGCAGTCGGGAAAATTGAGCCCAAAGCCCAGCGCATCACGGGCGAGGTCGCCGATGGCGATGCGATTATCTTTCTCGCTTCCACCGGCGTGCAGACGAATGGGCTAAGCTTGTGCCGATTGATTGCGGATAAATTACCGCAAGGTTATCAAACCCCGATCGGCCACGGCGACAAGCGCACTTACGGTGAGGCGTTGTTGGCGGCTTCGGCGATCTACGTGGATTTTGTCGTTAAGTGTCAGCAAGCCGATGTGAAGCTCAACTATGTGGCGCATGTCACCGGACACGGTTGGCGTAAATTGATGCGCCTGGAAGAGCCGTTCGTTTATGAGATTACAACCCCTCGCGCGATTCCAGCGTTGTTTCAATTTTTGATGGAGGCGGGTCCGATTACGCTGCGGGAAGCCTACGCGACATTTAACATGGGCGTTGGCTTTGCTGCTTATGTCGCGCCAGAGTCCGTCGCCGCCACACTCGCGGCCGCGCGAGCGGCCGGGCATGAAGCTTGGGTTGCGGGCCACGTGAAAAAAGCCGGCGGCCGTAAAGCCGTGACGATTCCCTCGCTCGGCCTCGCCTACGAAGCCGATACTCTCCAAGTCCGTTAACCGCGAACCGTCCGCTCTGTTTGTAATATATTATATTACAAACAGAACGTCGTGGCGGGAAAGTTTTAAGGTTTAAGTTTTAAGTTCGGAATTTCCCCTTCGCGTCACTTCGCACCCTTCGCGGTTAAAAATGTCTTGGTATATTCCGAATCAATCTCACCACGGATTGCACGGATCCGATCAGGATTAAATTTCCAGACCGCTGCCTCGAATTTATCCTGATCCCATCCGTGGTAAAAAATGCCTTAGTTCGTTTTTGTGTTTCTCGGGTTTTTCGTGGCGGTCTTAAGGCTTGGGGCTAGAGGCGAAAGGCTAGAGGCAGCACCGTTGTTGACTGCTATCAACCCGGTGTTCGTCCTCAGTTCTCGCCACTGGGCGAAACAGAGGCGAATGAAAGGTCAGAGGTAAGAGGG
>CAIOCT010000053.1 GCA_903856725.1 uncultured Verrucomicrobiota bacterium | reverse complement strand
GCGATAGCCGACTTTAACATCACCGAGTGAGCCGATCGGACCGGTCAGATCGAGCTCAGTGCGGTATTCACCTGAGTCCTTGAACGAAAATTTCACTTGCTGCATGCTATAGGGCAGCGGTTTTTTCGTCGTCTTCAGGACGATGCCACCGAGACCTGCATTGGCGTAGAGCACGCCAGCTGGTCCGCGCATGACTTCGTAAGAGTCGATATTAACATTGTCGCTGTAAGGAATGTTCTCAATCGCGTCATCCATGTAAGCATTGAGCGTGCGCGCACCGCGCAGACGAATGGACTCACCGCGGTAAAACTGCGAAGCGCCAGCATAGAGCAGAACATCCGAAGTTTTGGTTGCGCCGATATCATCGATCAAGTCGCGGGTTACCACGGTGACCGATTGAGGAATCTTAATCAGCTCTTGGTGGGTCTTGAAACCAGAGGCGGTGTTATTAGCGACGTAGCCCTTATCTTGGGTCGTGGTTACTTCAAATTTAGAAAGCTCTAAAACCGGCTGCTTCGCCGGAGTCGCATCAGCTGCGACTTGAGCTGTACTTTGAACAGAAGCGGCAATGAAAGCCGCCGCGAACACTAACGATTGCCGCATAGTGGCAGATTTGGGTGTAATCATGTATTTGTTGAGTTTGGTGTATAACTAACCAATGCACGTGTATACCAATTGCAGAAAATAATTGTGTCAATTAATTTTAGATCCAAACGAGAGCGATAATTTGCCGGCAGAAATTCATCGCTCTTTATTCTTCTACTTTGATCTTGTTGATTGTAATTTGTATACATTTAATAATAGCGGTAAAGCATCACTGCCTCCGCGCGGCGCTTCCACTTTAGTTGTTACCCTGCAGCTAATAACATGTTCCATCAAGCAGGACTACCCAAGCTGAGGGGCACACTTCAATCTATTTTAACCAGGGAGTCGATTGGACGAATCTACCCCAATATGCCGGTGACTAAATGATCATCGAGCTGTTAGGTATTATAAGCCAACTCATCGGCGGTCAGCTCACGGGCGCGGCCAGATTCGGTCTGGGTCATGATCATCAAGTTATGATTGATCAATTCCTGTAGATGATAAGCCATCTCGTTTCTCGCGGCCACTACATCAGAACGCACGATAGCATCATAAATCTTTTCATGCATGGCTTGGACGGCCCGACGGCGCTCCACAGATTTAAGTTTTTGCCCGGAAGTGAATTTTGCTCGGGCGGGGCTAGAGATCACGCGATTGAGCAAGTGCAGTCGGAGAATTTCTTTTTTCATCAGATCATTCTTAGCTGCTGACATAATCGCGATATGGAAGCGGACATCCTCCACAATCAGTTCGCTCAACAAGGCTTGATCCTGCGGCGCGGTGATAATTTGCTCGGTGAGGCCATGCATGGCCTTCAGAGCGAGCTGAATTTCCCGTAAATCAGATTCGGTCCGATGAGAGGCCGCCAGGCCGGCCGCGTGACTCTCGAGCGCTAAGCGCAAATCAGACATTTCACGGAATTCCTTAATATTCATCTGCTTAACGCTGGCACCTAAATGTGCACGAATCGTGACGAGGCCATCGGTCTCCAGCTTCCGCAAGGCATCGCGGATCGGCGTGCGACTAACCTTAATGTCTTTCGCCAACACCTCCGTCATTAAATAGGCTCCAGGGGCAAATTCCCCATTCAAAATCCGCTTACGGATGTAATTATAGGCCACATCGGTGTTAACACTTTTCATGATAATAAAAATTTGAGTTGTATACAGATAAGAATACTGAATCGTTCGAGTCCATTATTTAACCCAGCAGACCGTATCTAAGCCCGCCCTCGGGCGATTAAAATTTCCGGCATTCCTAAAAGCATGATATCTGTACTTGTGATTGGTTGTGGCAGTATTGGCGAGCGCCATTTGCGGTGCTTTCAGAGCACCGGACGGGCTAAAGTCACCGCGTGTGACGCCAGCCCTACGATCTTGGCTAACCTTGCCAAGACTTACCAAGTGGCAACTTTCAACGACTGGGAGTTAGCCTTGGCGCAGGAGAAATTTGACGCAGTTATAATTTGTACACCGGCGCACTTACACGTGCCGATGGCGATCCGTGTCCTGCAAAAAGGCTGCCATGTTCTCATCGAAAAACCTCTCTCGATCTCTCTCGCGGGGGTGCATGACTTGCTCAAGGCACGCGATTTATCCGGTCGGCAAGCCGTGGTCGGGTACACCCTGCATTCCTCGCCCTTGCTCATCGCTGCTCGCGATTTCCTCCGCACAGGGGAATTGGGCGCGATCCGTCACGTCACATTAACGAGCGGCCAGCATTTTCCTATTATGCGTCCGGCGCATGCTGCGCCCTATGCCCAGACTTATTATCGCGACCGTAAAACCGGCGGTGGCGCCATCCAAGATGCCCTCACCCACATGGCCAACTGGGTGGAGAGCGTGCTCGGACCCACCGATAGTCTCTATTGCGATTGCGCCCATCAAGCACTCCCCGGTGTAACCGTAGAGGACACCGTCAATATCAGTTCAAGGCATGGCGACATCCTCGTAAACTATACGCTTAACCAGTTTCAAGCCCCCAACGAAAGCACCCTGCAATTCAACACCGCCACCGGCAGTGTGAAAATAGAATTTCATAACCGTCGCTGGGGCACACTCCGACTGGGTGACGCCGATTGGAATTGGCGCGAATCACCACCCAGCGATCGCGATACCAATTATATCCTTCAGGCTAATTTATTCATCGATCAAATCGAAGGGAAATCAGCCAAATTATGTACCGTGGAAGCGGCGCTCCAGACCTTGCGCTTCAATCTAGCCGCCATCGCGTCCGCGGATTCAGGGCTCCGCGTTAATTGTGCAGACGTCAAAGCCTAACCCCGCCGCGCGAAGCTTTCCTCTTTGATTCATTACTCATGAAACCCCGCAGCCCTTCATCGATCATTTCACGGCGCCTCGTCGCTAAAACGAAGATCAAGACGGTGGCGCGCTCACTTAGCACCAGGGCCACAAGCAAAGACGGCCCAGCGAAGATCGCGATCGATATTGATGCAAACCGTCGGTTGCTAAATCGCTACCGCTTTGTCCAGCACGAGAGCATGCGCATTCTCGCAGGCTGGCTCCCGCAAGCAGCGGACTTCGAGTTGAAATGCGAAATGGGCCGTAGCCTCTGGGAAAATGCCGTGCAGGTGAACGCGCTTTATCTGCGCCTGCGCGAGATTCAATCTCCGGCGTTTCAGAAGCCCACCGACAGCGCGCTCGTCACGTTAATGGAAGAGCTGCGACACGCCCCCGATGAATTCGGGCTAATCCTCGGCATTTATCACGTAATTGTCCCGAGTCTAATCGCCGCGTTAGCCAGTCACGAGACTGCCACTTTCCCCAACAGCGATCAGCCGAGCGTTTATGCCATCCAGCACGCTCTGCTTGACCTACGAGCCCAACAAAAACGGATCGAACCCCTCCTCGCCGCTGCCGCTCGAGCTGGCAAGATTACCGCGGCCGCCCGCACGTGGGAAAAATACATTGGCGCCCTCCTGGCCCATGCGGCTGGCGTTAGCGGGCTAGAAGCACGGTCTAAAAAAGCGCCGCGCCCACCAAAGAGCCGCACCCCCTTCACTCCGCCGCGCGAAGCGGCCCGTGATAGTCGTTTCACCAATCGAGCCGCGGATATGGAGCCCATGCCGGTGGAAGAAAATTATCGCGAGCATACGGTTGAAGAATTTGAGCGCTACTCCACGGAGATGTTAGCCGCAGAAACTGTCGGCTTGGTTATGTACCTCGTCCCCCACATGCCGTGGGAATTTCAATTTGATACCGCCCGCCATCTTTACGACGAAGTGCGGCACTGTTTGATGGGTTACGAATGGATGCGGGGACACAACATGGATCCCTTTCAGTCGCCGCAATATCTGCATATCTACAAATGGCGGAGTCAATTTCCGCCGGTGATGCAGTACTGCATGCTAACTATGGGCAACGAAGTACACGCCTTCCCCTACCGTCACCGTCGCGTGGAAGCTCATCAAAAATCAGGGGATCAACTCAGCGAGCAATTCGTCCGCTACGATATTGCGGATGAAACCCAACACGTACGCTTCGGCAATCGCTGGCTGCCAGAACTTCTCAAGCATGTCGGTGAAAAACGCTCGCTTAAACAATACGTAGCCGACGCGCTCGACGTTTGGCGCGGGCAGTATCTTACCGGTAAATTGAGCATTAATGTCGAATAACCCCACCGCGGACCGCCCGCCCTCTCCTCTATGAGTTTAGTTAAACACCCTCAAGCTATTCGGCTCGCCATGATTGGCAGCACTCCGGGCAATGGTCATCCGTATTCTTGGAGCGCGATGTTTAACGGCTACAACCGCGAACTCATGACCCGCGAATGCCCGTTCGCCGGCATTCCCCAATATCTCAATAAACAGCCGCTCGATACCCTCACGATTGCCGGCGCCAAGGTCACCCATATCTGCTGCGTGGGCGATGGCGGCTTTACCGCAGAACATGTGGCGCAGTGCGCCCTCATACCGCAGGTGGTCGCCAAACCAACGGATGTAATCGGACACGTCGATGCCGTCGTCATCGCGACGGATATCGGCCATGAACACGTCGCCCGCGCTCGGCCTTTCGTCGAAGCTGGTCTGCCCGTTTTTATCGATAAACCGCTCACCGACAATGCGCCTGATCTAAAAATATTTCAGGACTGGGTCGCCGCCGGCAAGCCGATCATGTCTTCGAGCAGCATGCGCTACACCAAGGAGTTTCTGCCTTACCGACTATCGACACGGGAACTCGGCGATTTGCGCTTCGTGAGTATTACCACGCCAAAAAGCTGGGAGACTTACGGCATCCACGCTCTCGAAGCCATCTACCCGATTCTCGGTCCTGGCTTTATTTCTGCGCGCAATACCGGCACGCGCGACCGCAATATTGTTCACTTAAAACATCAGGGTGGGGCCGACATTATTGTCGTAGCATCCGCTGACATGTACGGCAGCTTTGGCTGCCTGCAACTCTGCGGCACTGCGGGGAAAGTCCAAACCGTATCCGGTGATTCTTTCTACGCATTTAAAACTCAGCTCGAAGCCTTCATCAGCTATCTCCGCACAGGATTTTATCCATTCCCCTTTGCCGAAACGGTTGAGCTCATGCAGCTCGTCATCGCTGGTATTCGTAGTCGCGACGAAGGCGGCCGCGAAGTTTTGCTCACTGAAATTTAAACCCTCCGCCCTTTTATGAAACTCCGCTCTAGTCGTGTCCTCAAACTTCTCCGTGAAGGTCAACTGCCCACGGTACTCAAAATCAATCTCTCTGATCCTCGCGTGATCGAAATCGCGGGTCTTTCCGGCGCCGATGCAGTCTGGCTCTGCTGCGAACATGTCCCGAACGACTGGCTGGCCTTAGAAAACCAGATCCGCGCAGCTCGCCTGCATAACATGGATTCCCTCGTGCGGGTAAGTCGCGGCAGCTACAGTGACTATATTCGGCCGTTTGAAGCCGATGCCACGGGGATTATTGTCCCCCACGTCGCGAGCGCGGAAGAAGCTCGCCAGATTGTCGAGTGGGTCCGTTTTCACCCCATGGGCAAACGCGCCCTCGATGGCGGCAATACTGATGGCCAATTCTGTCTCGTTCCGATGGGCGATTATATCAAGCACTCGAATACTGAACGGGTCGTTATCTTACAGATTGAATCACCCGAAGCCTTAGAGAACGTGGAAAAAATCGCCGCCGTGCCCGGTTTTGACGGCATCCTTTTCGGGCCGGGTGATTTCAGTCATCGCATTGGCAAAGCAGGAGAAATTGGCGCACCCGAAGTGGTCGCGGCGCGGAAGCGGGTCGCCGCAGCCTGCAAAAAATATGGAAAATTTGCGATGACCGCTGGCCTCATCGCCCCTCTCCCAGAATTGGTGGCCGAGGGCTATCGCGTCATTGGCATTGGCGCTGATGTCGTGGCGATTACGGGGTACGTTAAACAACGGCTCGAACTCGTCCAAGGCTTGATCGACGCTCTACCGACCGAGATTAAACCCGCGGCGCGCTCCCCCTATCAATAAGCTAACGAGCTGTCTCGGGATGCGACTCCATAATCCGTTCGTAAAAATAGCTACGTAGCCACCATGCGACTCCAGAATCTCGTCGCGATTGTGACCGGAGCTGGCTCGGGCTTTGGCGAAAGCATTTGTCAGGCCTATGGAGAGCAAGGAGCCAAGCTGGTTGTCGCAGATATCAACGTTACTACCGGTGAAAAAGTCGCTGCCGCGCTGCGCGCTCGCGGCTATGACGCCATTTTCTGTGCCGTTGATGTGACGCAAAATAAAGCAATGGAGCATTTAATTGCGAGCGCTGTGCAGCATTACGGGCGTATCGATATCATGGTCAATAATGCCGGCATCAGCCACGCCAACCAACCCATGCTAAACGTAGGCGAGGCGGAGTTTGATCGGATTTTCCAAGTTAATGTTAAGAGCCTCTACCTCGCCGCGCAGCACTGCGTTCCCCTATTTCGCCGGCAGCAGAGCGGTTGCTTCATCAATATCGGTTCCACCGCCGCAGTTCGCCCCCGCCCCGGGCTGACGTGGTATAACGGATCAAAAGGTGCGGTCGTTCTCATTACAAAATCAATGGCCGTAGAATTGGCTCCTGATAAAATCAGGGTAAACGCGATTAATCCGGCGCTAGCCGAGACGCCTCTCCTGACCACGTTCATGGGCAGCGCCGACACCCCGGAGAATCGCGCTAAGTTTACCGCCTCTATTCCCCTCGGACGTTTGGGCCGGTCCACCGATGTCGCTAATGCCGCCGTATTTTTAGCTGATCCCGCCTCAGAATTTGTCACCGGCGTTTGCCTCGAAGTTGATGGCGGCCGATGCATCTAAATCTACTTTCCCCACCCCCACCCTATCATGTCACAGCCCCCTACGTTTTCTCTCCAAGGCAAAGTTGTCATTCAATTTGGCGGCACCGGCCTGCTCGGGCCCGCGCTCATTAAGGCTCTCGGTGAAGCCGGCGCTACCGTAGTAGTCGCTTCGCGCAGTCGAGCCTCACTCGATTCGATTGTAGCCCAAGAAAGCGCCGCCGGTCGTATGGTTCACCCAGAGGAAGTTGATACCAACTCGGAAGCGTCTCTCCATGCTTTACGTGACCGCGTCTTAGCTCAGCACCACCGTGTAGATGGAGTAGTCTATAATGCAGCTAGCCGGCCGATGACCTCCTTCAGCGATAATTTATCAGCGTGGAAAGAATCTATGGCCACCAATGCTACCGGATTTTTCGCCGCGATCCGGACGTTTGGCGATGTCATGGCGGCCCAAGGCTCGGGCAGCTTAGTCAACATTGCCTCTCAAATGGGCACGATCGGCATGAACCCATGGTTGTATGAAGGCACGGTGATGAAAGCCCCGCCGGATTATTTTTTCCACAAAGGCGGCATGATTAATCTGACGCGCTACCTCGCTTCCCACTACGGCACTCAAGGGGTTCGCGTGAATGTGGTTTCACCCGGCGGTATTTTTAACGCCAACAAACCACAAGCCCCGGCCTTTCTCGAGCGTTATGGAAAAATGACCATGCTCGGTCGCATGGCGGACCCGCGTGAACTGGGCGGCGCGGTGGTCTTTCTTCTCAGCGATGCCTCAACTTATATCACCGGAGCTAATCTACCGGTCGACGGCGGCTATACTGCAAAATGAAATCCTGGCACTCTCTCGAAGGTAAAACAATCTGGGTCACGGGCGGAGCCGGTTATCTCGGCTCAGCCATCACGCGCGAGCTCGATGCGCAGTGCGCCAAGGTAATCTGCTTTGATTTACCAGGCCGAGCGGAAGCGCTGGTGCGTGAACAAAAACTCACCCGCACGGTGCCCCTCGCGCTCGATTTTTATGATGCCGCGGGTCTACCCGCAGCCATCGATACGCTCGTGGCGACTCACGGCTTGCCCGACGGAGTCGTGCATCTCGTGACTGCCTCATCGAGCGGCAAACGCTTGGAAGTGCTCACTGCGGATGAATTCCAACGCACCTTCGATCTGGCGCTCACCCCGACCTTCGTATTTTGCCGAGCCCTGGCTGAGAAAATGAAAATTCGGGGCTCGGGGAGCATCGTACTTTACTCCAGCATGTACGGCATCGTATCGCCTGACCCGCGCATTTATCATGACCCAATGGCGCCTAACCCCATTGACTATGGCGCCAGCAAGGCGGCCGTTTTACAGATGTCGCGCTATCTCGCCGTTCACTATGGACCGGCCGGCGTTCGCTTCAACTGCATCTCACCAGGCCCGTTTCCCAACCCAGCAGTGCAGAAAGCCCACCCTGGTCTTATCCAAGACTTAGACCGAAAAACTGCGCTCAATCGCATCGGCCATAATCAAGAAATTGTCGGTCCTACCCTTTTTCTTTTGACCGACAGCGCCTCCTATGTGACCGGTCACAATCTCGTCGTCGACGGTGGCTGGACGAGCTGGTAAATCCAGACCACCACCATGCCTGCCATGATGGGACGCAGCACTCTCAGCGTCAGCCGACTCTCCCTCGGCTGCGCGACTTTCGGCCGGGAAATCCCGGAAGCAACCGCCTTTGCCTTGATGGATTATGCCCGTGAGAACGGTATCACCCTGTTCGATACCGCCGAAGCCTATGGCGGCGGCCAAGCGAAAGCCTATCGCCGCGACCACCTCGGAATAACTGACACGCGGGAAGTATCCGATGAAATGCATTCCTCGGAAAAAATTGTGGGGCGCTGGTTAAAGGCCCGCGGCTGTCGCGACCAAATTACCCTGGTGACCAAGGTTACTCGGGAATTCACCCGCGACCATGTCCGTGCCGCGATTGAGGCCAGCCTCAGCCGACTCCAGACCGACCGCATCGATCTTTATCTTTATCACAGCTACGACGGCGTCACGCCGATCGAAGAAACCACGGCCGCGATTGATGCCGTCGTCAGCGCGGGTCTCGCTTGCGCCGCTGGCTGCAGCAATCATTCGGGTCCGCAACTGCAAGCGGCCCTCGAAGCCAGTCGCCGGCTGGGCCTGCGGCGCTTTGAAACGATCCAGCTGCCTTACAACCTGCTGCAATCTGCTCATGATGCTTTCCCCGTGGTGCAGCGCGAGCAGGTGGGCGTAATGGCCTACAGCCCACTCGCCGCGGGTTTCCTCACTGGCAAATACACCGCTGATCGTGCGGCTGTGCCCAAAGGCACCCGCTTCGATGTGATCCCTGGGCACGCGGATATTTATTTCAATGAGCGCAATTTTTCCCGCGTAGCTTTGCTGCATCGCTTGTCCGCAAGAGTGGGCGTGCCGCCGCTGCAACTCGCAATGGCCTGGGTGCTCCAAAATCCGCTGGTAACTACCGTTCTTGTCGGCGCTCGCACCCCAGCGCATCTCGATAACGCTTTGGCTGCGCAGAAAATGGACTTTGCTCCCGAGTGGCTGGCCGAGATCAAGTCCTGGGATACACCCCGAGCAAGTGCCGGTGCTTCTTAGGATTAAAGTGCCAAAGGCATCCTGTGTTGGACGTCCTATGGTAGCTCCGGAACTAGCCGCATTTGTTTGTGCCACCCATGACTCCTAAAATAAATCCCTCAGTCTGGATCGCGGCTCCATGGCATAAACCACCGGCGGACCTCGCAGAACTTTCGCCCCCAATAATCTCGGCTAGCTGGCAACCCCTGCGCCAAGCTTGGCGGGTGGCGGGCGCTGAATCGGGATTTCAATCGGGCTGGGCGCGCATCAGCTGGGAGCCGCAGGGACTTTGGCTAGAGTCGCTTTTTATGGGGAAAGCCCCTCGCAATCGCGCGCTGACCCTTAATGAGTACACTTGGGAGCTCGGCGATATTTGTGAATTTTTCCTGCAGATCGAAGGCGGGACCGAATACCTTGAACTTCATGTTACCCCAGAAAATCAGCGACTCCAACTGGCCTGGCCGGTGATTGGTCAGCCGCTCCAAGCGGTACGCGCGGGCACTTTACCGTTAGAAAAATTTATGATTCCTCAAACGGATTGGGTGACCAGTGCGGTGCGCATTGCCGCTGATTTCTGGGTGACGCGTACCTTTCTGCCGGCCGCTCGTTTAGGTCTGGAGCAATTGCAGGCGGGCCAATCGTTGCGCGGAGCCGCCTGCCGTTATGACTGCACCTCGACTCAGCCCTACGTACTGTCGTCGACGGCTCATTTTCGAGCCCCCGAATATCATGCCCGCGAGGCCTGGCATTCCATTGTGCTTGGTTGAAGCAGCCAGCTAGCCCGCGACGCGCTAAACGACGCGGGACCAGAGCACCTTCAGGTAGCGACTTTCGGGGCAGTTAGAATAAACGGGGTGATCGACGCCGGGGCCGCTCCGATCGAAGAATTGCAGTCGGCGATTAAGCCGATGAGCGCCTTTGATCACGCACTCCTCAAACGTCTCGAGTGAGACGAGACCCGAGCAGGAACAAGTAACGAAAAGACCGCCTGGTTTAACTAAACTAGCGGCGATCTGATTGAGATCGGAATATTTCCGCATGCCTTCAGAGGCGCCAGCCGGCTCGCGAGTCATGACAAATTTCGGAGGATCACAGAGCACGGCATCAAACTGCTCTCCGTTTTTTTGCATCTGCCGAGCATAGGCAAAAGCATCCGTATGCACCCATTTCAATTTATTCGGCGAGATTTGGTTAAGGTTAGCATTGCGTCGCCCTTGGGCAATGGCGGTCTCATCCAAATCGACTGCGGTGATCTCACTCGCCCCCCCCAAAGCCGCGTTAATAGCGAAACCACCGGTGTAGCTGCAAAGATCGAGGACCCGAGCACCCGCGACCATTTGCCCAAAACGCCGCCGATTATCGCGCTGATCGCAGAAGAAGCCAGTTTTGTGTCCTTCGGTAAAATCCACCTCATATTTAACGCCGCCTTCTTTGATGCGCACCTTATCGGGAGCGGAAGCGGTGAGCTCCTTCATTTGCGAAGGCTTAATGCCTTCGAGGCTACCGAGGTCATGATCGACGTGCACGCGCACATGTTTTGTCCCGAGTAACTCATGGAGCAGCGGCAGAAATTGCGGTAGCCGCTGGAACATACCCAGTGAATAAACATCGCAGTACAGCACATCGGCGTAGCGGTCAATGGTAAGCCCACTCAGGCCGTCCCCATCCGAGTTAATCACCCGGTAAGCATCTGTTTGAGCATCGAGCTTAAACAACGTCTGGCGCAACGCGATCGCCCGACGGATCGCTAACGCGAAATATTCTTCACCAATCGGTTCGCTCGAGTGAACGACAACGCGCAATGGCATTTTAGCGCGCGGATTAAATAGCCCCGTTCCCACGCGATGGCCAAACTTATCGTAGACCGACACCAAATCGCCCGGCCGCGCATCGCGCGAAACCTCCCCGAGCATGCGCGGGAAAATCGCCGGCTGAAACGAAACAAACTTTAACTGAGCCCAGGGCTTCGACCATTGCTCAGGAGGCAACGGATCGCCGAGGGCGGCGCGCCCAGGATTAATAGGTGATTTTTCTTCAAGGTCTTCCATGCCAGTTCACGCAAAGCCGCTCGAGCCCCAAGGGCAAAGAAAAAGGCCGATCCAGCAAAATGGGATCGGCCTGAAAAGAATACGAAGGCTCCTTAAGCCACGCGCTCGACGATGAGCGGAGGCGGGATAGGCCGCTTCGGCGCGAGCCGATAGGCATCCTTAAAATAATTGAGGGCCTGCTCGAGTTTAGCCTCATCATTATAATGAATCATCATCAGCGGCTCGCCTTGCTTAACCTGCGTGCCGACCTTTCTGATTTCGGAAACCCCAACGGCATAATCAATCTTGTCGTGGTGGGCAGAGTCTTTGCCGGCGCCTAGAATCGATACACCCTTAGCGATCATCGCCGCATTGATGGTGTGCACATAGCCGCGCTTGGGCGCGGGAAGCTTTCGAATATGGCGCGCCGTCGGAAATTTTTCGGGATGGTCAATGTAGGAAACATCGCCGCCCTGCGCCTTGATCATATCCTTAAATTTCTCGAGTGCCGAACCATCCGTGAGGTGACGCTGGACAGTCTGCTTGGCCGAAAGGGTCGAGCCAGCTACCCCGGCGAGACGAACGATTTCCATGCCGAGTTTCAGCACGAGCTCTTTCATATCCTCGGGACCTTCGCCCTTCAGCAGCGCGATGGCTTCTTTAATTTCTAGAGCGGTGCCGACCGTATCACCGAGCGGCTGATTCATATCCGTGACCAACGCAACGCAGCGGCGCTTCATCGAGCGGCCAACACGCGTCATGGAACGAGCTAATTGCTTGGCTTGCTCGAGGTCGCGAATGAAAGACCCATTGCCCCACTTCACATCGATCACGAGGCCCTCGGCCCCCTCCGCGAGTTTCTTCGAAAGCACGCTGCCGGTAATCAGTGGCAGGCTAGGGATGGTGCCAGTCTCAAGTCGAAGATCATAGAAAATCTGGTCAGCCGGCGCGAGTTCAGGACTCTGCTCTGCGATTGCCCCACCGACTCGAGCTAATTGGTCGACGAAATGTGGAATCGTCATGTGGCTCTTAAATCCTGGGACGGCCGAAAGCTTATCGAGCGTCGTGATTACATATTCCTGCTCAACGCCGCACATCATCGGCACAACCACCCCACTGGCCATGGCCAAGGGAGCTAAGACGAGCGCCGTTTTGTCGCCCACCCCGCCAGTGGAATACTTATCAATCTTGGGCTTAGCGATATGTGATAAATCGATGACTTCACCAGAAAGCATCATTTCCTCAGTGAGGATAGCGGTTTCTTGGGCCGACATATTGGCGAAATAAATCGCCATCAGGAGAGCCGATTGCTGGTGCTTGGGCATTTCCCCATCCAGAGTAGAATCGATAATATAGCGGATTTCCTCTTGAGTGAACTCCTGGCCATCACGTTTCTTCTCAATTAAGGAAGTAAACGATGGTTTAATAAACCGGCGGGTAGGAATTGGACGTTTTCTCATGGAGGTCATAGTGTTGCGGGGGATGACGCCGTGCGGCGCAAGGCGGAAAAAAGCAACGAGTTTTATCGATTTTGTCGAGACTAAAATAACCCGTTCGGCTCTAAATAAAACGACTGGGATGGCCAACCAACCGCGCCCTTTAAGCGGCCATCACACCGCGAAAATCCTTCTTGCTCAATGCCAAGCGCGATTCCTGAATCAGTTAATGGATCTCCCTTTTAACATCGCCAATCACATTGATGCCGCCCTGCGAGTGGCCGCCGGCAAGCTCGGTTTGATCGAGCGTGGCTTCCAACCGGAGGTGCGAGTCGCCGATCCAGCCAATGGAGATTTTCAGGCCAATGGCGCCTTGGCGTTTGCCAAGCGGGAGAAGCAAAATCCGCGCGCGCTGGCCCAACAGATCGTCGACTTGCTCGGCGAGCTCTCCGCTGATTTCGAATTAACCCTAGCGGGGCCTGGCTTTATCAATTTCCGCCTTCAACCAGAGGCTCTCCTCCGCTGGCTGCAAACTTACGATTCAGAGCAGCACCTCCAGTTGGGCGCAGCCCATGCGCGCCGCGGTCAAACCTGGATCGTAGATTACTCGTCACCTAATACCGCCAAGCAAATGCATGTCGGCCATTTACGTTCCGCCGTAATCGGTGAGGCGTTGTGCCGACTTTTGGCTTTCTCGGGCGCGAAAGTTATTCGCGATAATCACATTGGCGATTGGGGAACCCAATTCGGTAAGCTCATTTGGGCTTACAAACGCCACCTTGATACCGCGGCCCTAGCCGCTGATCCGTTAGAAGAATTTGAGCGGCTTTATAAATTGGGTAACCACGCCGCCGAAGCTGATCCCGCTGTACTCAGCGAAGCTCAGCAAGAGCTCGTGCACCTCCAGGGAGGCGATGCCACCAACTTGGCCATCTGGCAAAAAATCAACGATGTATCCCTGGCCGCCTTTCAAGCCATCTACGATCAACTCGGCATCAAATTTGATTACACCCTCGGAGAAAGTTTTTATAACGACAAAGTCGCACGCGTTTACCAAGAGCTCACCGCCAGCGGCCTTGCCAGCGAAAGCCAAGGTGCGCTCGTCGTTTTTCATCCCGAACACCCCCGCTTCAAAACCCAACCGTTCCTTATTCGCAAAAAAGACGGCGCGGCCAATTATGCCTCAAGCGACCTTGCGACCGCGCTTTATCGCAGCGAAAATTTCCAAGCCGATGGCGTGGCCTACGTCATCGACTTTCGTCAGAGCGATCACATGGATCAACTCTTTCTCACCACCAAAAAATGGTTTGAACAAACGCGGCGCCCGCTCCCGCAACTCGAGCATGTGGATTTCGGCACCGTGCTCGGCGAAGACAACAAGCCGCTGAAAACCCGCAACGGTGAAAATATTCGCTTAAAAGATTTACTCCACGAGGCACGCGAACGCGCTTTTCAATTAGTAAGCACTAAAAACCCGGACTTCCCCGAAGCCGAACGGCGCGCCATCGCTGATGTCGTCGGCGTGGCTTCAGTTCAATACGCGGACCTCTCGCAGAATCGTTCAAGTGATTATGTTTTTACTTGGGAAAAAATGATCTCCCTCGAAGGGAACACGGCGGCCTATCTCCTATACGCCGTCGCCCGTATTCGCAGCATTTTCCGCAAAGCCGGTTTTGATCCCGCGCAACCGCCGGTGAGTGGAGCCACCGCCCCAGCGACGGCGGCCGAAATCATGCTTGCTCGAAAATTGGTCAAATTTTCAGATGCAGTGCAACTCGCCACGAACAACCTGCGACCGCACTTTCTAAGTCTCTACCTCTATGAATTAGCGGGTGACTACAGCTCTTTTTATGCTGCAGATAAAGTGATCGTTGATGATCCGGCCTTACGCGCGCGCCGCCTACTCCTCTGTCATCGTACGCTGACGGTTTTGGAGGCGGGACTTCATCTGCTCGGACTACGGACGGACTTAGCTCGCATGTAACGTGAGCAATTCACTCTTGCGGCATCCGCTCCGAATTGCAGATTAAATCCCATGTCGAGCGACTCCTCAGCCTCCTCTGGACCAGAATATTATATTCGCGGACATCACGATACAGATGCGCGGGGCCCATTTACCATGGAACAGCTAGCCTCGCTCACGGAATCAAGCGATGCCGCCAAAAGCGTGACTCCCGAAACCTTTTATTACGATAATACCAGTGAACAATGGCTTACGATTGGCAGCCACGCCGAACTGAAAGCTACTCTCTGGCCAGAGAAGAAAAAACTAGGGTTCAAACAAAAAGACTTTAAATCCATCAATGCTGAGCAAGCAGACAGTATTGCGCCCATCACTGTGCAGGATTTTCTAGCGGCGGCGGAAGGAAGAACGAAGGAAACGAAAGGTCGGGTAGACCAATCTGTTGCCATGATGAATGCCGCTCAATGGGGCACCCGCGCAGCCGCCCTCATCTGTCTCCTCAGCGCAGCCGCCCTCATTTTACCGAGCATCGATCTTGTACTCACGCTGGACGTGGAAAAAATCAGCAGCCAGCCGTTTGCCATCCTCGGATTAGTTGATGCTTTCATCGGTCTCCTACTCCTACTGGGCGTGGTCAGCCTTTATCCCTTTATCCGCTTTCGCGCCGCCTTTGGTTTAGGATTCCTCGGTTTTGTTTTGCTGTCGCAAAATCAATATGCTCCCGCCTTAGCAATCGCGGCCGGTTCCCTTGGATTGTATTTTTGCACAATCCTCCTCAGCTACATCCCCCTCGCTTTAGCAGCACTATTAGGAATAGGCGGCATGGCCCTGCTGACGACGATGGCGTATCTCTAATTGACGCTTAGGTTCAGCGTATAATTAGTCCGGCTAGGGGCAGACCAAGCCCAGATGGAAAAAGCAGGGAGCAACTAACTGTAATCGTAATAAGTTGGTGCGCACCGCCCTTCAAGACCGGGTACGGAGCGGTGCAGCAGCATTAATCTAACTCCGGCTGAATAGCGCGATTCATAGAGGAGATGTCTACCACTCCACTCACGCGCAGCGTATTCCTTTGGATTATTCACCTAAATAAAGGCCCATTTTCAGACCGCGGCGATGGGAGTTTTTTAGTAACTATCCATCCCCTGACCATGCCACTATTCACCCTCCTCTGCATTGATGATGATACTTTAATTCGTGATTTCCTGATTGGGCAATTACGCGAAATCACGCCTGCCGATACTGTCATTTTTTCGGCCGGAGACGGGGCTACAGGCCTTAACCTAGCGCGCGAACATCGGCCGGATTTGATTATTCTAGATTTAGGCCTGCCAGATATTAGCGGCTTCCAAGTCATCGAGGGACTCATTGATCTTCAAGCGCGCACCCGTATTTTGGTCCTCACCGCCTCAGCCCCCGATCAGGTACTTGCTCTCGTCCAGCGGAGCAAAGTGAGCGGTCTTTTGTTAAAAACGGACACCAGCACCACCGAGCTATCGCTGGCAATTGAGGCCATTCAATCTGGCCGGAAATACTTCTCCCAAACCGTGCGCCTCGCGATGGCGGCGGCTCGCGCAGAACCGAATCACTTCACTAAAATTCTATCGCCCCGGGAACTTGAGCTCATGCCTCTCTTCGGCTACGGTTGGGCCAATGACAAAATTGCACGTCGCGCTGGCATCAGTCCCGCGACCATCCGCACCCATCGCCAGAACATCCTGAGTAAACTTAATATCCACAGCACGGAAAAGCTCATCCATTGGGCGATCCTCAAGGGATTTTCCGACTACCGCTACGAGCCGCAGGAGCCGGCAACCGCGATTCGCTAAAACCTAGCCAGCTGCAAGTGCCGGCCCGCCCCTGTAGGATTAATTAATCAAGCGAGAGCTTCGCTCAATTGGCCTGATGGATGCGGCTAACTCAGCGTTACAGGCCAGCCGATGGCCAGCGCTCATCCCGCCGCACTCGGAATACCCCCGGCTTCTCGGGGAAGAAGGCCCTGCGCGTCCCCAACCGAGTCACTGCTTCCCCTGTTGACAGCCAGCGAGCCATTTCTACTTTGGGCCTCTTTCCCCCTATGATTACCTGGATTCAACGCACTTTTCAGAGACACACAAAGCTGGTGTTCCTGTTCCTCCTCTTCGCCATCACGATTCCTTTCGTTTTCACGATTGGCGCCGCTCCTGGCATCGGCAAAGCCGGCAACAAGGTAAAAGAACAGATGTTCTTTGGCGTTAACCTTGGGAACGAAGGCGATGCCCGCCGCGTCATGGGTGACGGAAACCTGAGCGCCCAACTCAAGGCCGGCTATAACGCGCTCGAAGGCGCCCAACTCCAACAATACGCCCTCCAGCGCATTGCTGGCTTAGCGGTGGCCGACGAAATTCATCTCCCAATGCCCACAGCTGATCATGTGGCTAAATACGTTCTTACCTTGCGCGCGTTCCAGGACCAAACAGGGCAATTCGACCAGAAGCGCTACACGGCTTTTGGCGATGCGCTCAAGACGGGCTCCTCTTTCACCACCGCCGATGTTAATCGCGTGCTCCGCGATGACACTCGCCTATCCCAAGTAGGCCAAGTCATTGGCGGACCTGGGTACGTACTCCCTTCAGATGTTAAGCAGCAGCTGATTCGCGCAGAGTCCAACTGGACGGTGCAAGTCGCCACGCTCGATTATGCAACATTCACCCCGACCCTGATAATCACGGACGAGCTGCTCAAAAAATTCCATAAAGAAAATTCTTTCCGCTACGATGTACCAGCTCGGCCACGTTTTAGCTACGTTGAGTTTAAGGTCGCTGAGTTTATGCCGCCAGGTGCACCCACCGAAGCTGAGCTGCGCGCATTTTATACCGCCAACATCGCCAGCTTTCCCGCACCAATTGACCCCACGAAAAAGGATTCTACTTCAGCGAACAGTCCGGCAGACAATTTCCCCAAGGTGCGGGCCCAAGTTGAGACCGCCCTGCGTAACGCTGCGGCAGGCCAACTGGCTTCCAAAGCTGCTAACGATTTCACGGTCGCACTTTTTGAGCAAAAATTGACCGCGAACTCAAGTGGCCTGACTGCGTTCCTGACCGCTCAGCGGCGGCCTGCAGTTGCGATTGCGCCGTTTGCCCCCGATTTTCCACCGGCCAATCTGCCGTGGCTCGCCAGCTACGCCGAACCTATTGCCCGCCTGTCAGCTGAACGCTTTTTCTCTGATCCACTCCCGACCGCTGACAGCATTGTCGTTCTGCTCTGGAACGAGAGCCTGCCAGGTTATCAGCCGACTTTCACCGAAGTGCGTGAGCGGGTCGCTGGTGATTATAAGGAAAGCGAAAAGCGGAAGCTTTTCAGTGAACGTGGCCGTAGCTTGCACACCCAACTGCAAGCCGCAGCCAAAATGGGGGCAGCCAATTTCACCGCGGCAGCAGCCAATGCAAAATTAGAGGTTAAGAGCTTTGCGAATTTCACGCTGCGCACTCCGCCCAAAGATTTGGCCAGCACCGCGCTCAGTGCCTTGCAGAATCTTGCTCCGGGCGAAGTCTCAGCTATGACCGCTACCGCTGAGCAGGGCCTTATCGTGTACGCCCAAGAAAAGAAACTTCCCGATCTCAGCCCCACTAACCCGCGTTATGCAGAGCTGCAGACCCAGCTCATGCTTTTCACGGCTGGCACCAACCAAAATTCCTACCTCGGCGGCTTGGTAGAAAGTGAACTTAAGAAATCCGCACCGGTGACACCCTGAGCTCGCCGTCTGGGCCGCCTATCCTGCCATAAAGCCGCCCACCTATCAGGACACTGCCACCGCTCGCCCGCGGTGGCATTTTTCTGGATTGAAACCAACGTCCACTGACCGTCGTCACAAAAAGATTAAACTTTCTCCCTTCCTCACGGGTTATTGCTTAGCCGCCTGAAATTTTTAATTATGACCATCTCTTTTCGCCTCTCCTTCACTGTCATGCTCGCCGCCGCACTGGCCAGCTCCCGCACCTTCGCGCAAGCGACCCCCAGTCAACCCGAACTCACTCTTTCAGCCTGTGTAGCTCGGGCCTTGCTCAAAAATTTCGATCTGGAGATCAGCCGATATAATCCGCAGCTCGCCAAGGAAAGTATCAACCTCGCCCAAGGCGGGTACGATCCCCTGCTCACGCTTAGCGGTTCGCACGGGAAAAATTCCACCGGGGCCGCCAGCGCCACCAGCTCCGATCTTCGCGTAGGGGTAAGCCAGCAACTTTATACCGGCACGACCTTGAGCGCGAGTAGCAAGCTAGACCGCAGCGCGACCAACCCTGCCTATACGGCCGTCAACCCTGCCTACAATGCCGATCTCACTCTCGCGGTTCGTCAAAATTTACTGAGTGGGGCCACTTCACCCGTCAATCAGGCCTCCCTTCGCCGCGCTGAAATTGGACTAACTCGCGCCAATCTTGAATTTAAGGCGCAAGCCTTGAACGTAATCCAGGATACTGAAAGTGCTTATTATAATTTAGCTTTCGCTCGCGAGCAATTGACCGTGCGCAATGCTTCCTTGGCCCTCGCGGTTCGGCTCTATGACGAGGCTAAAGTCCGCCGCGACACTGGAGTCGCCACTGATCTCGATGTACTATCGGCCGACGTCGGCGTCGCCAACGCCCGCCGGAATGTGATTTTGGCTGAACAAACCGCCAAGGACCGCCAAGATGCCCTGCTAGCCCTCATTGGGCAATTTGAGCTCGATGGCACCGTGGGCGCGGTACGCTTCAGCGAGGTCAACGAAGCCACCCCCATTTTTGCCTCGTCCTATCAGTTGGCTAAACAAAGCCAGCCCGATTACCTGTCCTCTATCGAGGCGATTGATCAATATAAACTCGACCTGCTTGTCGCCCGCGATTCAACCAAACCTGACCTCAGCGTGGGTGCGGCACTCGGTCTTAATGGTACTAACGGGAGCGGTACCGATGCCTTCGGCGATGCACTTGATCAGCAAAATCACTCTTGGCAGGTTGATTTTTCCTTCAGCTACCCTTGGGGCCAAAAAGCGGATAAGGCACGCTACCGTCAAAGCCTGGCTACACTCAATCGCGAGCAAGTGCGCCTCCGCCAAATTGAACAAACCATTGAAGTCCAGGTGCGCAGCGCCGTGCGCTCCGTGGAAACCAACGTCGAAAGCGTCAAACTTGCGACCCTCGCCTCGAGCCTCAGCCTTAAACAATACGAACTCGAAAAAGCCCGCTTCGACGCCGGGCTCTCCACCTCCTATCGCGTACTCCAAGCTCAAACCGACCTCGACACCGCCCGCGTTAATGAACTGCAGGCCAAAGTTACCTTACACAGCGCTCTCGCCGCTCTGCACCGCATCGAGGGCAGTTCACTGCAGCGCTACAGCATTACGCTTCCCTGATCGCGTGATCCATTTTCGAGTTGGCGCCGGTGCTGACTCGGCGCCGATCCTCTATTGAGAATCTGCGGCCTAGACTCAGCTGAGCCTAGGATAGCTACCGAGTCGTTTTTTGCGAAGCGGAGGCCGACATTTGCGCGCTCGACGTAGCGCGGGAGAGTTGCACTTTACTGATATGAAAACATCGCGAATCGCTGCGGAACCATCCCCGAGATCCGCCGGCTCCACTTGGTTAGCCTTCACGCTTATCGGTTTATGTGGCGGGCTGATTGGAGCAACCGCCACCTACTTAATTTTATTACCAAAATTATCTGTCACACCCATTGCCGGAGCGCCAGTGACTGGGATCGAAGCTGATCCAATTGCGCACTTACCACCACCGGAGCTCACGGCAGGCCAGCCGCCAGCACAAGCAGATCGCACGTTAGGGAATTTTTATTACGATCATCAAAATTGGCCTGAAGCGATCCGCTACTATCAATCAGCGATCAAACAAGGTTCCGATGATTCAGATATTCGCACTGATCTAGGAAATGCCTATCGATTCTCGCAACGGCCAGAGGACGCTTTGGTGCAATACCGGCTCGCTCAACAAATGAATCCCGCCCACGAATTCAGCTTATTTAATCAAGGCGGGCTCTATTTGGAAGATCTGCATCAACCGCAAAAAGCCATCGCTACATGGCGCGACTACTTACTCCGATTTCCTACTGGTCAGAATGTCACCATCGCGCGGCAATTATTAGCTCAAGCAGAAAGTCCCATGGCAGGCTCACTTGCTGGCCCAAGCACGAACCCGATCACTCCTAATCAATCAGAAATAGATAAGCTCATTCGACTCCTGCCACCTTCGAGTCAGCCAAAATAAAAATTCTTAGGTCGTTCTTTTTTTCTCACCCCAATGTCTACACCTCTCGCCATTCGTCTGATTGCTTGGGCTTGGTTCATAAGCGCACTCCTACTCAGCCGAACACAAATGCTGGGACGGCTGCCGGGACTAGCGACTCTAGGCCTTACGCTGCTACTCACGAGTGGGCTTTGGATCACTTATGTTCGTATAGCCAATTTTCGCAGTTGGATCAACGCTCTCGATTTACGCTCCTTAGTTCTGCTCCACAGCGTCCGCTTGGTGGGATATTATTTTCTCCTGCTCCATAATCGAGGCGAACTGCCGTATGCTTTCGCCGTCCCGAGTGGCTGGGGTGAAATTCTGATCGCTACACTAGTAGTACCCGTATGCTTTTTGCCGCTCAGCGCCCGCCATCGTCACCGCGCGCTGACTATTTGGAATGTCATTGGCTTCACCGAAATTATTTTAGCCTGCCTGACTGCCACGCGGCTGGCGCTAGAAAATCCAATGGCCTTGCGCGCCTTCGCTACGCTCCCCCTGAGCCTATGGCCCCTTTTTCTTAGCCCGGTGATTCTCGTGACCCACCTTATTATTTACCAGCGACTGCAGCGCGAAAATTCAGCGACTTTACCGGAATAAATCTGCGAGTTCAGCCGTCCCCGCCGCAACTTGTCGATGCACTGGCAACTGAGTCTTAAACCAAGTGCGCTGCTTTTTAACGAGCGCTCGCGTGTGCTGAACGATACTGGGAGCCAGCTCTGCTTCTGCCAATCTGCCTTCGATAACATCAATCGTTTCCCGATAACCAATCGCCCGCGCGGCACTGGCCTGAGCGGTCAATCCCTGCGCCACTAAATCGCGCACTTCATTAACTAAGCCTGCCTGCATCATCATCGATACCCGTCGCTCGATTCGCTGATCCAATTCTTCGGGCGGGCGTACTAATTCACAAAGCTGAACCGACCAATCAGCAAACGCGGCGGGCTGAGCCGAAAAATTTGCCTGCAGAACCGCGAGCGTCTGCCCCGACGACCGACAGCGTTCCAGCGCCCGCAGCACGCGTCGTGGATTCTGAATATCAAGGGCCCCCAAGCCAGCTGGATTTAACCCGCGCAGCTCATCGACCAACTTGCCTAAACCTTCCGTGCTGAGTCGGG
Organism: uncultured Verrucomicrobiota bacterium; assembly: GCA_903856725.1. Lineage (GTDB taxonomy): Bacteria > Verrucomicrobiota > Verrucomicrobiia > Opitutales > Opitutaceae > Lacunisphaera. The sequence continues at coordinate 9,053 of CAIOCT010000053.1, read as the reverse complement.
AGCGCAATTCAACCCGTAATTCCGGCAACACCTCGACTTCATCCGCGATGGGCGAAAAAAATGCCTTAAGGTAAAACCCGCTGCCGCCAGTTACCAGCACCGGGAGACCGCGGGCCGTTATATCCTCCACCGCGCGCCGAGCCTTGACCAGATAAGTCGCCACATCCATCTGCGTCGTAATCGGGCAGATATCGATCAGATGATGCGGCACCCGAGCCAATTCAGCGACCGTGGGCTTAGCCGTACCAATGGTCATGCCCCGATAAAACAACAGGGAATCACAGGAAACAATTTCAGCCCCCCGCGACTCGGCCCAACGCAAAGCCAGTTCAGTTTTACCAACCGCCGTGCAACCAGTAAGGACATGAATCAAGCGTGACACCGCGTGATTCAAGCACGTGCGACCTCATCCGCAAAGCTAGTTTTTTCTCATTACCGAAAACAAGCGCGGCTGATTGTCACAAACTAAATTCGTGCAATTAAACCCAGCCCGCGCTTAGTTGGTGACCTCAGCCCTTGAAAGTTCGGTTCATCTTTAATCCTCACTCTGGTTCAAATCGGAAAAACCCGTATTTGCGCGACCGCGCGATCGAATTTATTGCTCAGCATAAAATTGACGCCACCCTGGTCGCGACGGAGCGCCCACGTCATGCCACTGAATTAGCCCAACAGGCAGTCGCTGAAGGCTGCCAGTTAGTCGTCGCGATAGGCGGTGACGGCACCATGAACGAAGTCGCCACAGGCCTCGTGGGCACCACCGCTATTTTTGGACTCATTCCCTGCGGTTCTGGCAATGGCCTCGGTCGTCACCTCGGCATCAGTCGGCCTGGTCACGGCGCTTTTCGCACCCTGCTGGACGGTCGACCACGGGCCATCGACACCGGCACCGTCAACGGTTTTGCATTTTTTAACGCCATGGGGCTAGGTTTTGAAGCAGATATCGCGGTTCGCTTCAGCCGCCTGACGCGCCGGGGTTAAGCGGCTATTTTCGAGTCGGAGTACCCTCATTTTTTTCCCACCAGCCCGAAGTCGTCACGGTCCACCATCCTCGCGGTACCGCTCAATTGCAGGCCTTCACTCTCGCAGTTATGAATTCTGACCAATATGGCAACGACGCTCGCGTTGCTCCAGGGGCCAAAATGGACGATGGGGTTTTTGACTTAGTAAGCGTACCACGAGTGGGGGTTTTTAGTGCCTGTGGGATGCTTTATCGCTTAGGAACCGATAGCTTTGATCAAGTTAAAGCTGTGACTCGCTTACATGGGGCAAATTTCGTGATTGAGCGAAGTAAGCCCGGTTGGATTCACACCGACGGCGAACCGCGGGCGACCACCGCCCGACTTGAAGTCGCGCTCAAGCCCCAGAGTCTCCGCATCATGGTGCCCGCACCTCGTGACTGACAGCGGTAGCAACCGTGGAACAAGCCTCACGACTGGGCTGACTATTTATCAGTGAATAATACGGTCGTGCCGTCAGCACCGACGATGCGATTACGCCCCGATTTTTTAGCTGCGTAAAGCGCGCGATCAGCCGCAGCCACGAGCTCAGTTGGGCTTGAGCCGTCCTCGAGGCTAGAGGCCACCCCTGCACTTAACGTGACGGCAATCGTCAAATCGGGGCGCACGATACAAGGAGTTTCGAGCAACAAGACACCTAGCCGCTTCATACTCGCGATGGCAGTAGCGCGATCGGTTTCCACCATAATTAGAGCAAACTCTTCTCCACCGTAGCGCGCCACGCGGTCAACGTTGCGAATTTGCCCAGCGAACAAGCTAGCCACATGGCGCAAGACTTCATCTCCCACCTGATGGCCATGCGTGTCATTGATTAGCTTAAAATAATCGATATCAATCATGATGAGAGAAAAGGGGCGATGAAAGCGCATGCCCCGATCCCACTCTTCCTCAAGAATTCGCTGAAATTCACGGCGATTAAGCAAATGCGTGAGTTCATCGCGCTGCGCCAGTTGACGCATTTGCGCCAAAGTTTCGTCTAGTTTTAGCGCATAGCGCAGCGAGCGTTCCAGCAAGCGGGGCGTCACCGCGGCCTTTACCAGATAATCCACTGCGCCTGCCTCCATAGCCGCAAGGTCGACCTCTTCGCTGTCTTCAGCGGTCAATACAATGACTGGGGTCACCGAGCCACCGATCCGGGCCTCGCGCAGTAGCGCCAATCCATCGCACTCGCCCAAACGATCGCCCAGCAGAGCGGCAGCGTATTGTCCGCTTAGTAATTTCTTCAACCCGTCGCTATAGGTCGCCGCCACGGTCAAGCTAAAGGGCTTACGGCGAAAATTATTAACCATCTCCTCCATCAACCGCTGCTGCTGGCGGTCATCTTCGATCAGAAGAATTTTTCTAGCCTGATTCATCGGTCAGCCGACGATGAGGCCACGCCAGCCACCAGATCGGCGGCCGTGATTCGCAACCGGGCTGGCAACCCCGCGCGGTTAGCCAGATTATCGCGGATGACATTGACGAGCGCACTGCCCACAACGACGCCATCCGCACAACGGGCTACCTGGCGCACTTGTTCGCGAGTAGAAATGCCAAAGCCGACTGCAATCGGCAGTTTTGTGTGCTGCCGAATCCGTGCTACCGCTTCAGGAATATTGCTGGCCACTTGCTGGCGTACGCCCGTTACCCCTTCGCGTGAGACATAATAAATAAATCCCGTCGCTGCTGCGCTAATGATCGCCAATCGCGCGGTCGGCGTGGTGGGAGCGACAATGAATACTGTCTTCAAGTCATGTTGGGTACAAGCCGCCAGCACTTCCGCCGCTTCTTCGGGCGGCAGATCGAGCGTCAACATACCATCTACCCCAGCAGCCTTTGCGGCTCGGACGTAAGCGTCGACGCCATTTGAGAATACTAAATTATAGTAAGTGTAAAAAATAATAGGCACCTCGCTAAATTCCCGAATGCGTCGGACGAGTTCAAACACGCGTGCCGCCGTCATTCCTCCATCGAGCGCCCGCTGGGCCGCCAATTGATTAGTCAGGCCATCAGCTAAAGGATCAGAAAATGGCACCCCGAGTTCCAACACATCAGCGCCAGCTTCTAAGACAGCGCGACATGCCGCGAGCGAGGTATCAAAGTCCGGATCGCCGGCGCAGAGATACGCAATAAAGGCGGCGCGTTTTTCGTGGGAGGCACGGGCAAAAGCTTGGGCAAGACGATCCATGGCCAACTAGGTTCGAAAGCTAGGCGGCAGGGGTCGAGAGCAAATTACGCTGATCGCTTCCGATAAGGATCAAGCCAACCCCCAACTCCGCGGAAAATAGACCCACCGAAATTAGGGTAACCTAAATTCCACCAACACCGGGCGGTGATCTGACAGCAGGCTGCGAATGACCTCCGCCTTCGGTTCCCGACATTCCGAGGGCAGAAAAATATAGTCCAACATCCGCGCTGGCCACAGGGCCGGAAACGTCCGGCCCGTTTTCGGCCACAGCGTATAGTTATTGGTTCCATCAAAATAGCCCAACAAGGCCGCCGTGGCGTCAGGCCGATGAGCGGGGTTATTAAAATCTCCTGCTACTAGCGGCGGCGTGAGCCAACGTGCCGAACGATGCGCGTGCAGCTCCGTCAGATAATGCTGCAAGCGGGTGATTTGCTTCAGCCGTTGTCGGCGAGAGCGATGGTGGAGATGCACATTAATAACTGGCAGGCGCCCTTGGCCGGGGAGTTCAATTTCAGCAAAAACAAAGCCCTTCTCTCCTAGCTTACCGATCCCAAATGGTACCGTTTCGCTATGCGCGATGGGGTAACGCGACAAAAATGCGTTACCGTAATTGAGCTGATAACGCCCGCCACGACGATTATTCACCCCGTGGATACAGTGGGTCAATCCGGTGTACTCACTCAAATAAGCGAGGTGGTCAAAGCTGCCGTTCCAGCGCGAATTTTCGTCAATTTCCTGCAAAGCGACGAGATCAGCGTCTAGGCGCTGAATCAGCCGAGCAATTTTCAGCAAATTCGCCCGTATCTTAGCCTTAGTCCTAAGCCCTTGAGGCCAAGGCATTGGCCCACGAGCATGGGCAATGTTGAAGGTAAGAAGGCGGTATCGCGCCATGAAAAAGTGGGGCGGCCAACGGGATTCGAACCCGCGACCCCAAGAATCACAATCTTGTGCTCTAACCAACTGAGCTATGGCCGCCGTAAAATCAGGAACGGGGAACATCCATAGCCTCCCCACCTCTGTCAACTATTCTCCCGAAGCCCCCCAACCCATCTTTTCTCGGTCCTTGGCTCGACCCTAATTGGCTGGACCGAGCGAAGTGCCGTAAGCCCGCGGCTTTTCGTCACTTTTGTAAAAATCACCTCGCCTCATTCACCGCATAACGATCGAATTCCATCCATGATTTCCTTCAAAAAGCTATTAGGTAAGGAAGAAAAGTTTTACGACCTGCTCGAGGCGAGTGCTGAAGAGGCTAAAGTAAGTGCCGGTTTGCTCGCCAAGATTCTAGCCAATGAAAGCGCGGCCCAGACGTGGAGTATTCACGATATCATCCAGACCCGCCGCAAGGATAAGCGCATCACCCAACAAATCACCGAGGAACTCTGCAAAACCTTTGTCACCCCATTCGAACGTGAGGATATCGAGGCCCTTTCACTCGCCCTCTATCGTATCCCCAAGACTGTTGAAAAAATTGTCGAGCGTTTGACCATTTGTCCCGCCCGCGTGCCCCGTGACAGCATGCAGCGCCAAGTTGTCTTGCTGGAAGAAGCGGTCGACTCGGTTGTCTTCATGGTTAAAGAATTGCGCAAGGGCACCCAGATTGAACGCATCCAAGATGCACATTCGCGACTCCAATTCGCCGAGGGCGAGGCCGACAAAGTCATGCTCGCTCTCGTCAAAGACCTCTACAACGGCCCTTACGAGGCCAAGGAAGTGGTTATTTTAATGGAACTTTATGATCTCGTGGAGACAGCCGTCGATCGCGCCCGCGACGCCGGTCTTGTGGTCTTTCAGATCATGTTAAAATATTCCTAAGCCCGACCGCTCATCGCGACCGAGCCCATGACTATCTTTCTCATCGTTCTTCTGGCGGCGTTAGCTTTTGAGTATATCAATGGCTTTCACGATGCGGCGAATGCCATCGCTACGGTAGTTTCAACCAAAGTGCTGACGCCTCGCCAAGCGATCGCACTGGCGGCGGTATTCAATCTGCTGGGAGCTCTCATGGGAACCGCCGTTGCCAGCACAATTGGCAAGGGTCTCGTGGACACGCATTACGTCACCATGATCACGATCTTCTCTGGCCTCACCGGCGCGATCGTGTGGAACCTGCTCACGTGGTGGCTGGGACTACCCTCAAGTTCGAGTCATGCTCTCATCGGTGGTCTGTGCGGCGCGGCGATTGCCTCAGCTGGTGGCAATTGGAACGTGATGCACTGGGCCACTACCGACGCGAAGGGAGCCGCCGCAGGACTGTGGCCAAAAGTGGTTTTACCCATGCTCACCTCCCCGCTCATCGGCTTTCTGGGCGGGGCGTTGCTGATGTTTCTGCTCACCATGTTAGTGCACCGCCTTCGGCCGCGAATTGTGAATGGTATTTTCGGAAAGCTACAGCTCGTGAGCGCTGGCTTTATGGCTCACAGCCATGGTTCCAATGATGCACAAAAAACGATGGGCATCATCGCCCTCGCTCTTTTCACCGGCACAAAATCGGGCGCCTTCAAAGATTTGCCCGACTGGCTAGCCTTTCTTCGCACCCCTGAATTCGTCGTAGATAAATGGGTGGTCATCACCTGTGCTGTCGTGATGGCAGCGGGTACGGCAGCTGGCGGCTGGCGCATCATTCGCACCATGGGGCATAAGATGGTGAAGCTTCAGCCCGTGCATGGCTTCGCCGCTGAGACAACCGCGGCCATGGTCATCCACTTTGCTTCTACACTCGGCATTCCCCTCTCTACGACTCACGCCATCTCCACCTCGATTATGGGAGTGGGCGTAGCGAAACGTTTTGGCGCCGTCAAATGGGGCGTAGTCGAACGCATTATCTGGGCATGGGTCTTCACGTTGCCAGCCTGTGGCCTCATGGGCTACCTCACCCAAGTGATCTGCACCCAATTGGGTTATCGCTAAGCACAGTCGGCCTTAAAACAATTTAGACCGAGGGAATAACGGGAGCTGGTGGGCCGGCGAGCACCGCATTTAATTGCTCCGCTTCACCCGTCTCAACGGCGCTGAGCTGAATCAGGCTGTGCAGCGAATTGAAATGCTTCGCCCATTCAAAGTCACCGCCATGCCCGTCGATAACCTGATTAAAGAGCTGCTTCTTCTCGATCTTAAGGGCCTGGATGCGCTCTTCAATGGTGCCCGCAGTTACCATGCGATAGACAAAAACTGTATTCGTCTGGCCAATCCGATGCACTCGGTCGATGGCTTGATCCTCCACCGCAGGATTCCACCAAGGATCGAGCAGGAAAACATAGTCAGCCGCATGCAAAGTAATGCCCGTACCGGCCGCTTTCAGACTAACGAGCATGGCGGCGGCGCCTTGCGCGGTCTGGAAATCTCGCACGGGCTTCTGCCGATCAACCGTCATGCCTGTAATTTCATAACGAGGCAGTTCCGGATAATGCTGAATGAGCGCCGCGCGGACCCGATCCAGCAACGTAACAAATTGTGAAAAAATAACGACTTTGTGGCCACTCCCGACCACCTCGGCCAATTTCTCAATCAGCAGCTGCAGTTTGCCGCTGTCTGTGAGGGGAGAATTCAACCACGGCAGCAAATCAGGATCACAACACACCTGGCGCAACCGAGTGAGGAGTGCGAGGAATCCAAATGATTTTTCTCGCAATGCCAACCCGATGTCCTCGCCAAGCCGCGCTAAACCTTCCGTACAAATGCGGGCGTATTCAGCGCGTTGCACATCCGTTAAAGGACACAGCAAATCCATTTCCACTTTTGGCGGCAGCTCTTTGGCTACTTCATTTTTTGTCCGTCGTAAAATAAATGGCGCCACCTGCTGGCGCAATCGATTCATCGTACCGTCTCGATCATGCAGCAACGCAGTTTCAAAGGCTGTGCGTGAGCCGAGGAGACCCGGGAGTAAATAGCGGAAGATTGACCAGAGATCGAGTTGCCGATTCTCTAACGGTGTACCCGTGAGCACTAAGCGATGCTGGGTGCGAATAGCAAAACAAGCCTGCGTTACTTTAGCGTCAGGATTTTTAATAAACTGACCCTCATCAAGAATCGCGTAACCAAATTCCAGGCCATCCAGAAGCGCGCGATGCTTGCGGAGTTGGGTATAGCTCGCGAGCCAGATGCAGGGCGCTGGGTTGGTCTTAAAATCATTACCTGATTTCAGCGTATCAATTTTGGCTCCGGGATAAAAGCGTGCCAGCTCCTCGCGCCAAACCGGCACCACGCTCGCAGGGCAGACTACCAAATGCCGCCGCCCGAGCATCGGCCGCGATTCCAGCAAAGCGATAACTTGGGCCGTCTTGCCCAACCCCATTTCGTCAGCGAGCAGGCCGTGACACTCCGTCTCGCACAAATGGTGCATCCACTCCACTCCACGGCACTGATATTGGCGCAAAAACTCTGGGAGAGCCGGTGGCGCTGGGGATGGCGACAAAACTTTCTGCCGCCACGCGTCTAGCTCTGTGCCGAGCGTGACTTTGATGCGATTGTCGTTGAAGAGGGAGAAAATTAAATAAGGAGGAATTGTCCCATCGATAGAAGTTTCCTCAAAATTGCGGCGCCACTGGTTGAAGCTCTCCCACTTTTCCGGCGTCATCGTCACGATACCTAAATCGGGCAAAAGCATCGGCGTTCGCCCATGCTTCAGCAATGCGGCTGCCTGTTCTTCTGTCAGGAGTTTTTCGCCCGCTCGGAAAATCCAACGTAAATTGAGTCCGCCTCCGCTGTGGCGATCCGCCACAGCTTCGATCTCGATCACCCGGGCGCCCTGCTTGAGATTGCCAACCTTCACATCGAGTTCGATGGCGAACTGCTTCTTCCAATGCGGCAAGAGATCGCGGAGAAAACCGGGAATATCGCTGAGCGCATCGAGCGCATAGGCGTGGGTACTTTGGTTATAGCGAAAATGAGCTTTGCGCGCATAGGTCGCCAGCGCGATGAGCTTGGCTCGCTCGGCCGCCGTCGGATGATTCAAAGTATTGCCGAGCGCCGGAATGCGACTCCGCCCTTGCTTCCAGTACGCGAGGAAAACCAATCCATCTGCCGTCGTAGTGAAACTTAAAAGCAGATCCCGCGGAGGCTGATTAGGATCATGCTTGGGGGCTGATTGGTTATTAACGGTACCGTGACCGTTGGTCCCTGGGCCCACACTGGACTTAGCCGAGGTCCCCGGCAGCAGCGCCGCGATTTCATCGACCAATAATTCTTCAATCTCGTGCAGCCCAGCGACCGCGATGGCGTGAGCTAAGCTTAAGTCAGTTGACGAGGACCGCACCTTGAGCTCCTCCCCGTCCCATTCGATGACCGCATATTCTTCACGTTTCTCAACCTTCCGATGAATAATGGCATCCTTCGCTCCTAATTCTACTTCGCGAATCTCACCGTTGCGGTACATCTCATGACCACGCTCCACTTGGGCGGCGTCGAAATGTCCTTCCCAGTCGGCCTCAAGGCGGCCGAACCAGAATTCGAGCGATTGCGGAGTATAGATGCGCTTGGGCCCGTGGGTTTGCATCAAGCTAAAGAGGAAACGTTAGAAACTTTCGCCCAAGACGTGCAACCCCTATTTGGCATTTTTACCTCACGGCTTTATCGCCCTTAATTCACATTATTGTCACGAATTCGCCACGCTGAATTCACATTACGAGCACATGCTGGTAATAACTCGATCGGGGGTCAGTGACCGACGAACGAGCTAACCTGCGTGAACCTTGCTCTCGTCACAGAAACTTACTCTCCAGAAATAAACGGTGTTGCCATGACGCTAGGTCGCCTTGTGGACGGCCTCGCTCAACGTGGCCATCGACTCACGATTATTCGCCCGCGCCAAAGGCATGAGTCCCCGCGCTTCAGCGTAACTCAGCGCGTCGCCTGCCGCCAAGTGCGCCTACCAG
>CAIOCT010000052.1 GCA_903856725.1 uncultured Verrucomicrobiota bacterium | reverse complement strand
GTGTGCTCTTCCGATCTCGCTTGATGGTTTAAAGCGTCCATAAGTGTAACTCCAAGTAGGCGGGATGATTTATGCGCCGCTCCTGCTGCTGGGTCTAATTTCTTTAATTAGTAGATTTAGGGTCAATTACTGGGGGTTATTACCCATTAATAATTGGGTAAATTCGTTCATTTATAATAACTTACGATGATTAATATATGTTAATCATTTGCTCTGAGTGGTGCGGCTTATTTATCTAAATCCTTACGATGAATCCCTGTATGCTTAGCTGCGCTGATACCTTTAGGCTTCAAAAATCAGCCCGGTGATTTGCGATAATCACCAGCTAGATGATTCAGCCGTGATCTGCCCTTTATGGCGGCGGCTTAGTTGGTGGCTGGCAAGTGTGGCGCTGCTCACGAATATGGGGGTGTGTATAGCCCGAGCTGATACTTTGGTGGGGCAAAGTAATGCGAATATGTTGGGAGCGCAGGCTACCACCACAGCAGGTCAGACTACGACTGGAGGTGTTACTACGACTACTTATCGGACCAGCTTCATGAACGATCAGCCTGCTGGTGGGCCCCCTGTTTTAGGCACGGCTAATTCTAACTATACTTATGGTGGCATAAATTATACTGGCACGACAAGTACAGCTACCGCTGGGTATCAGCCGGTGGTTTTTAGCGGAGTGAGTTATACTTCGGTCGGGTCAGTTTATAGTTCACCAAGTTTTTGGGTCTCGGGCGGTAAGAGTTCAGCCGCTGGCAGTGCCGCTTCAGCTAGCGATGCAGCCATTGCCTTTCGGATCGGTTGGCCTAAGGCGGCTTTTGCTTCAGGATCACTTTTAATCGGAGTTGATTTAGTGAAACGTGACGACGTTGCCGCCAACCCCTCGGCCGGGACAGTCGGCAAGGCGAATATCGATTTTTATATCGGTATCTACCTCAGTACCGCGTCTCCAGGCACGACGACGGCCCCAGTAGCGTATGTATTTATCTCAGGCGCGCCTCGCACAGTCACTTCCATTGTCGGCAATGTTAATGAAGGGCCTAATCATATTATTGTCGGTAAAATAGCGGGCGCCGATGCCGCTTTGATTGGCGCCACCCAGTATTTCAAGGCTGATGGTTCAGTCGCAGCCACAGCCGAAACGATCGTTAATGCCAGCCTTGTATCTACAACAGGCAGTCCTCTCGCTTACCTGAATGCGGCTAATGCCACGAATTATTTCATTACCTTTGGCGCACTTTTGGCGCAAATTAATACCGCCCTTGCGACAATTTATGGAAGTTCGGGTGGAACTCCCAATGTGCAATGGAATGTGGGTGATGCGGCGCGCTTTATGCCAGTGACCAACACGGGTAATTTGGCAGCCACGCCAGCGGCGATAAGCGCGGGAGATTTGATGGGTGGCACAGGAAATTTCGGCATTACCGTTCCTTTTGGCAATAATGCCACCGGTTTAATCACCGACTCTTATATTCTCGCGAATGATTATTCGTTGACGCTCTCGAATACGGATGGATTTGGCATTGGCAATCACGCTCCGGTCGCTGACGCACAGCCGAGTGTTTCGACCGCAGAAGATACCGCCAAGGGGATTACGCTGACGGGCTCTGATGCCGATGGAAATTCGATTACCTATAGTACCGTCACGAATCCGGCGCATGGCATGCTATCGGGAACGGCTCCTAATCTTACCTATACTCCCGACACAAATTATAATGGTGCTGATAGTTTTACTTTCCGAACTTATGATGGATCTCTTTACTCAGCCAATGCGACGGTTACGATTAGTATCACCGCCGTTAATGATGCGCCCGCTGTAGTGGCAGCGTCAGGTACAACCGCAGCCACAGAGCAAGTTGCGGTGGCAATCGATGCGGGCGTTACGGTGAGTGATGTCGATAATACGACTCTGGGTTCCGCGACGATTGCGATCACGGGTAATTTTCAAAGTGGGCAGGACGTGCTAGCTTTTACAAATGATGGCTCCACGATGGGCAATATCGCTGGTTCCTATACCGCGGGAACTGGGGTGTTGGCACTGAGTTCGGCAGGTGCAACGGCCACCTTAGCTCAATGGCAAATCGCGCTGCGCGCTGTGACTTATACTGCGAATTCGGATACTCCGACGACGGCTAATCGTACAATAAGTTTCACGGTCAGTGATGGTACCGCTTCGAGCAACACGGGGACTAAGACCGTTTCCGTCGCAGCCGTGAATGATGCGCCGGTCGCGAGCGCCCAAACCCCTGCGGTTTTTCGCAATCAAAGTAAAGCGATCACTCTGCAGGCCACTGACGCGGAGAGTAACGTTTTGACGTACTCTGTTGTAGCTAATCCGAGCCATGGTAGCTTGAGCGGAACTATCCCGAATCTTACCTACACGCCGACGGCTGATTATACTGGGGCAGATAGTTTCACTTTTCGTGCTTGGGATGGCACAGCCTATTCTAACACGGCGACGGTCGCGATCACGGTTACGCTTAACACGGGAGCGAACGTTAATCCGGTTAATACAGTTTCGAGTGCGCGAACCGTTAACGAAGATTCTCTGCTGACTTTTACGGGTGCATCGACGCTCAGCGTCGATGATATCGATGACAATCTCGCTTCCACCCGACTCACGGTGTTGCACGGCACCCTGACGGTATCTGTCACTGGCGGGGCTAGTATTGGGGCCGGCGCCAACGGATCGGCCACGCTCACCCTCACAGGAACTCAGCTGCAGATCAACGCCGCCCTCGGGACTTTGGTTTATCAAGGCGGCCTCGATTATAATGGAAATGATACCTTGGCGATGCTTTCGACTGACAGCGGGTCGCCGGCACTGACTGATTCTGACACCATTGCATTGACGGTGAGCGCGGTAAATGATGCCCCAAGCAATACCGTGCCTGGGACTCAGAGTGTTAATGAAGATACGGCGCTTGCATTTACGGGTGCTCAGCAAATTTCAGTGAACGATGTTGAGGGGAATCTAGCGACAGTTCGAGCCGCGGTATCGCAAGGCACGCTAACGGTAAGTCTGACTGGGGGAGCGACGATCAGTGCCGGCACGAATGGGTCGTCCAGTTTAACGCTCGGCGGTACGCAGACCCAAATTAACGCCGCGTTGGCGACACTATTCTATCAAGGCAGCGCGAACTATAATGGGAGTGATACGCTGACGGTCGCTTCGGTGGACAGTGGCACACCAGCATTAACCACTTCTTCCTCAATTAATATTACGGTGGTAGCAGTGAATGATCTTCCTGTGGCGACTGACCAATCAGTCACAACCAATGAGGACACGGCCAAAGCCTTCACTTTGGCGGCTACCGATGTGGAAGGCTCCAGTCTTATTTTTACGGTCATGGCGGGTCCTAGTCATGGTGAGATTAGCGGTACAGCGCCTAATCTCACTTACACCCCAAGTTCCAATTACAACGGGGTCGATAGTTTTACTTTTAAGGTTAATGATGGGTCCGCTGATTCCAGTACTAACGCCACGGTCTCACTCACCATCAATGCGGTTAATGATGCGCCTGCTGCTAACGGCCAAAATACTTCAACCATCAAGAATGTAGCGAAAGCGATTACCCTAACGGGTACAGATGTCGAAGGGAGTAGTTTAAGTTATACCATTACAGTCAATCCGGCCCACGGAACTTTAAGTGGGACGCTGCCTAATCTGACTTACACGCCGGTCTCAAATTATGTGGGCGCGGATAGTTTTTCTTTCGTCGTCGATGACGGCACGCAATATTCAAGTGAAGCAGTCATCTCGATTACGATGATTAATTCTAATTCTGCTCCGGTGAATACGGTACCAGGGAGCAAGACAGTTAACGAAGATACAGCGTTCGCCGTAACGGGAATCAGCACCACTGACGGTGACGGCAATCTTGCGACGGTGCAGCTGACTGTCCTTCACGGTACGGTGACAGTGAGCATTTCAGGTGGCGCCACTATTGCGGCTGGAGCTAATGGCTCAGCAACACTCACTCTGGCCGGCACTCAAACGCAGATTAATAATGCGCTGCTTTCGCTCAGCTATCGTGGTTCATCCAATTATAATGGAGCCGATACGCTCACGATGCTAACCACTGACAGTGGAACTCCCGCGCTAACGGACAGCGACACGGTGGGCATCACTATAAATGCAGTCAACGATGCGCCGATCGCGACGGCTCAGGCTGTGAGTGCCACCGAAGATACTAATCAAGCAATCACGTTAGCGGGAACCGACGTCGATGGTAATGCGCTCACATACACGGTGGTGGCTGGTGTAAGCCACGGCACCCTCAGTGGGACAGCGCCGAATCTTACCTACAGTCCAACGGCCAACTACAACGGATCAGACAGCTTTACGTTTAAGGTAAATGATGGCACCGTTGACTCAGCAAGTAACGCTACGGTTTCTATTACCGTGGCGGCAGTAAACGATCTGCCGTTGGCGAGTGCTCAATCATTGGGGACTGCAGAAAATACACCGACCGCCGTTACATTAAGTGGCAGTGATGCCGAGGCAGATGCTTTAATCTATACAGTGGTCTCAGGGCCCAGTCACGGCGCGCTTAGTGGCACCGCGCCTAATCTCACTTATACCCCAACCAATGGTTACGGCGGGGCCGATAGCTTTACATTTAAGGTGAACGACGGAGTATCAGATTCTGCCAGTAATGCTACGGTTTCAATCACGGTCAGTTCCTCCAATCACGCTCCCGTGGCCACGGCACAAACGATCAGCACTAATGAAGATACGGGTAAGGCGATCACGCTGGCAGGTACTGATGAAGATGGTGACGCCTTGACCTTCTCCATGGTAACCAGTCCTGCACACGGCGTATTGAGCGGCACTATACCCAATCTTACCTATACGCCGACGGGAAACTTTCATGGCGCGGATAGTTTTACCTTTCGCGTTAATGACGGCCTGACCTATTCGAGTACAAGTGCGACCGTCTCCATCACCGTTGTCTCAATCAATGATGCTCCCGTCGCTGGCGCTCAGACGCTCAATGGTGCTGAAGATACCAATTTATCTATTACGCTAGCGGGCACGGATGTGGATGGGGATGCTTTGACGTACACGGTTGTGACAGAACCTAATCATGGCGTGCTAAGTGGAGTAGCGCCCAATTTGCTCTACACACCCACGGCTAATTATAATGGGGCTGATAGTTTTACCTTTAAGGTGAATGATGGAACGGTGGACTCAGTGGCGAATGCGGTGATCTCGATCTCACTGCGCGCGGTGAATGATGTTCCAGTGGCAACAGCGCAGTCCGTTAGTGCCACCGAAGATAGTGATCAGGCAATCACGCTTGCGGGCACGGATGCCGATGGCGATGGGCTGACATACACGGTCGTTGTAGAACCGATCCACGGCACGCTCAGTGGTGTTGGGGCGTTTCTGACCTATACTCCGGATCCTGATTACAACGGGGCGGACAGCTTTACGTTCAAAGTGAATGATGGGACCGTAGACTCGGCAAGTAACGCGACCGTTTCCATCGCTGTTGCCGCTGTTAGTGATGACTCGACGATATCAGTGACGGGCGCAGATTATCCGTATGATGGAGCTGCGCATGGGCCGACAAGTGCAAGTGTGACGGGCTCAACCGGTGCGGTGACCTACAGTTATGCGGGCACCGGCAGCACGAGTTATGGACCTAGTGCCACGCGGCCTACGGCAGCTGGTTCGTATACGGTAACTGCGACGGTGGCAGCTGATGGCGCCTATCTGTCAGCTTCCTCGAGCCCGACAGCATTTTCCATTGGCTTAGCTTCTTCGACAGTGACCGTCGCTGGGGGGAGTTACATTTATGATGGCTCTGCTCAAGGGCCCAATAGTGCGAGCGTGACGGGCTCGACGGGAGCGGTGACTTACAGTTATGCAGGTACCGGTGGTACGAGCTACGGGCCAAGTGCGACCCGACCGTCCTCCGCCGGATCATATACGGTGATAGCTTCGGTCGCCCCGAGTGGATCCTATGCAGGTGCCTCATCTACCCCCACCGCATTTACGATTGCACCAGCAAGTTCATCGATCGCTGTTACCGGTGGTAGCTACACGTACAATGGCTCTGCTCAAGGACCCAATAGTGCGAGTGTGACAGGTTCGAGCGGTGCGGTAACTTACAGTTATGAAGGCACCGGTGGTACGAGCTACGGACCGGGTGCCACGCGCCCTACGGCCGTTGGCTCATATACGGTAACAGCTACAATCGCGGCTGATAATAATTATCAAACGGCAACTTCAAGCGCGGCGGCATTTTCGGTCATCAGTGGAACAATGTCACAGGTTGTTACTTTCCCTGTGCTGAGTGATCAATTGTATGGGGTCGCGCCGATTCCGCTTGGTGCGACGGCAGATTCCGGTTTGTCGGTGACCTACCGTGTGGCTAGTGGTCCAGCAACGGTGAGTGGTCGCACGTTGACAATCACTGGCCTCGGCACCGTGGTCGTCGAAGCAAATCAAGCCGGCGGTACGAATGGCGGCAACGCGTACGCGGCGGCTCTTGCGGTGCAGCGAACATTTTCGGTAAGTGCCGGCGTCGCGAGAATTACCTGGAACAGTCCTACCGCGATCAGCACGGCTACCGCATTAAGCAGCACGCAGCTTAATGCGACAGGAAGCGTGGCTGGCACCCTGACGTATTCACCAGCAGTGGGTTCTTTCTTATCCGCAGGTACTCATACGCTGACCGTTACGCTAACCCCAACAGATTCAGGTTATAGATCCACCAGTGCTGCCGTAACCATTCTGGTGTGGGCCATCCAAGCGATTACTTTTCCCATAATTAACAATCAGCTGTATGGGGTCGCTCCATTGAAGCTAGCGGCTACGGCAGATTCTGGTTTGCCGATATCGTATCTAGTAACGAGTGGCCCAGCGACAGTGAGTGGTAACACATTAACTATTACCGGAACTGGTACGGTGGTAGTGGAGGCGAATCAAATAGGCGGTACAAGTGGCAGCACTACTTATGCGGCGGCGCCAGCAGTGCAGCGAGCTTTTGCGGTTGGCTCTGGTGGAGCGACGATCACCTGGAGCAATCCTGCCGCGATGAGTGCGGGTACGGCATTGAGTGGAACGCAGCTTAACGCGATAGGCAGTGTGGCTGGCGCGCTGACTTATTCTCCTGCCGCCGGCACCATTTTGGCGTCGGGTACGCACACGCTGACGGTTACGTTGACCCCAACTAATTCTAGCTACGTTACGACTAATGCAACGGTGACAGTTCGGGTGTTAGCCGCGCCTAGTATTACCGCCCCTGTTAGTATTGACGTCACCCCCCTCAATGCCGCCCCAATTCGCACCAGTTTAGCTGGCTCGGTGATGATCACTGATTCTGCTTCGGCGCGCGTTACGGTGGAACTCTCTGTCGCAGCGGGAACTTTAAGTATTCCTAGTCTTAATTCGGCCAGCGTTACCGATCAGGGTACTATTACCGTTAGTGGATCGGTAGATTTTGTTAATCAGGCTCTCAGTGGATTGATTTATAATGCGAACTCCAGCGGCGCTGAAGCATTCAGTCTGGATACATTGATGGCGAAAGTTACCGGCGAAACTGGTCTGAGCGCGACAGCGACAACTAGTTTATTTGTGACTCGCCAGCTTTTAGGTGGGGTTACGCAGCAGGTTGATGTGCTGCCATTATTGCGCCCGAATACTAATGTAAGCAAATTAGAGATGGTTAGCTGGGATGCAGCCGTTTTTAGCCAGCCGCCAGTGATCACCGCGCAAGGCGAGTTGTCTCTCCTGATTGTTGATCGTGAAGATGGTTCGACGATAAAAACAGCGGTTATGTTTCGCGTTACTTACATGGATGGCTCGAGCGAAAATATTACCGCAACGCCGACTATTTATTATCCACTATTGGCCGAATTAAAGGCAGACACCGCGCCCAATTGGGGGGCGGCTAGCCTTAATCCGCAGACGGGTCTGTATGAGCAATATATTCGGCTCACCAATACCACTGTATTTCCAATGATTTCATTTTCGATTACGGCTCCTGCTCTGCCGGCAGGAGTAACTATGATGTCGGCCTCGGGATATAATGATGATGGTACCCCCTTCATTTCCGGCCTCGCGGAATTGCTGCCGGGGGATTCGCTCGATCTGGTTTTAGAGTATTTCAGCGCTAACATGCAGCCCTTTCCCCGTCCTGCGCTACAGCTGTTAATGTTTCAGGCTAAGACTATCCCCAAGCCAGCTGGCACTCTATTGCCCAGCGGACAAATTAAAGTGATTGTTGGTTATGCTGGACGCAATTATGTGCAATTTCCGAGTATAATTGGCTATACTTATTGGGTTATGTATCGCGACGACGCTTCGGCTGATTGGACCACTAGCACCATGCCAATTTTAGGCACCGGCCAACCCATTTCATGGATGGATTATGGAGCCCCGGGAACAAAAACTAAACCGACGAATGCACGAATTTATCAAGTGCTCTATTCTAAGTCCGGCACCGGCAGTATTGCCGTTGGCAATAATCCGCCCGCGTTATCACCGTCAGCCGTTTCGCCCACCACTCCTACGGTGACTATTGCGGCGACAACCCCAACAGCTGTTGCGAACACAACTTCCACTGGATCTTCAGGCGGTGGTGGCTCTATTAGCTTCTGGTCACTCGGTATGCTCTTCATGCTCTGGGGAGTGCGTAGTCGCTATGATCGATCACGCTCTTTCGTCTAAAAGATTTAATTTATATAAGCGCGGTATGAGATTTTTATTCCCCAGGTTTTTTGGTGTAGTCTGGGCCGCCTGTCTGTCGTTGAGCGGCAGTATTTTGTTGGCCTCTGATTATGAGCAAACATTGGGGCTCGAGGGACTGCAGCTCATTAACATTCGTAGCTCGTTTACGCTGCATGATCCCCGCACGGCAGCGCCAGGCCTGGCTGCTGGACTCAGTCGTACTTATCTTGATGGCTACAATCGTCCTGATTCTTCCGGTAATATCGGGGAAGGATTGCCTGGGTTATTGAACCGTACAGGATATTGGGGGTATAGTTACAACAATCAGGTAAATATTGCCGCCGGCACCATCGGAATGCATCTGCTGCAACCCGCGTTGGAGCCATATTATGAATCAGGAGTGAAAAAAAGTCAGCAAGCGGCCGGGCTGCATTATCAGATTATACGACAGAAAGTCGCGCGGTCTTACGGTCTAGAGCTGCGGGCAGTTCGCCTTATTTTCAGTGAAGATAACCAGAATATTCTGACGGTCCCGCTCACTCTGCTTACCGACAGTTATAAGTTAGGTGGCATCATACCGCCGAGCGCTCCGCTATCTGGTGGATATGCTGTCGTCCCATACGCGTCGCGCATTGGTGATGTCCCCGAGCGATCCTTAAGTATGGTGACCGGCGAGACCGTAGGTATTCGGCAGTTGGCTTTGCGCGGGTGGTTAGTGCGATTGGGTGGGGTCGTGAGGATTGTTGAATCTAAGCAGACCAGACTTGAATTGCATGGTGGTCCGGCCTTGTTGAACGGCACGGCTTCTTTCGCTTTGGCGGAACGTTTCACGACGCAGGCAATCACGGCTCCCCTGAGCGAAGTGGTGCAAGGTACCCGACACAAAGTTGCGCTCGGCTATTATGCCGGTTTAGCTATCCGCTCCGGATTGCAAAAAAAATGGCAGATTACCGCCAGCGCAGATTTGCTCAATGTAGGCCATTTTACGATAGGGGCCAGCGCAGCGTCGGCTCGACTCAATTTGAGCCAGGGGGTTTTGCTCGGTCTTGGGTTGGGGCGCCGCTTTTAATGTTAGTTGGTCACCCCCACGCTGGGGTCATCTTAAGTTCATTGCAAAAATTGTGCGATGGAACTCACGGCTAATAAATTATGAATTGCCTCGGCGCTGACTTCAAAATTTCTTGCTGGTCATCATCAGGTTCACAACAACTCGCCGTTTAACGTCTGTGGCACTGCTCAGTGTTTTGGTCGTGTATGGATTGATTGTCGACCCGTCAACTGGGTCGGGGGGCTTGCCCTGTTTGTGGACTCTGCTCTTTAAACACGAATGCTGGGGGTGCGGGCTCTCGCGGGCT
Source organism: uncultured Verrucomicrobiota bacterium (assembly GCA_903856725.1). GTDB lineage: Bacteria > Verrucomicrobiota > Verrucomicrobiia > Opitutales > Opitutaceae > Lacunisphaera. The sequence continues at coordinate 8,399 of CAIOCT010000052.1, read as the reverse complement.
GGCGCTCACCTCATCCGCGGACATTTTACGGAAGCTCTGACTATGAATTGGCTCATTATCCCAGTGGCCGGGCTTATTACTTGGCAGTTGGCTAAACCATTTTTATTTGTATCAAAAATAATAACCTCAGTTAAAAAATAAATCCTATGGCCGAACTCAATGCTCTCGAACTCGCAGAAATGTCCAAGTCGCTCACGGACACCCAAAGAATGATTTTTAATCAGCAATACTCTTCTGATAAAAAAGACCGCGGCACCGTTGTTATCTTGGCTATCTTGGGCTACGACCGCTTTTGGCTAGGGGATATTACCTTGGGCGTTCTGAAATACCTGACCCTCGGGGGCTGCGGAATTTGGTGGCTCATTGACCTCTTCACCGCCTCTGGTCGCGCCGATGACTTTAATCGCCGCAAGGCACGAGAGATCATCGACGGCATTCAAGTTTCCGCCAGAAGCTGAGCGGTCGCGCTGACAGGTAATCGTCTGCTATCATAGCGGATGATTACCTGCGCGGATAGCGCGGGGTCGTAAAAATGACCCAGCTAGTAGACATCTTGCCTACTTTCTCTCCTCAGATATTCGGCAAGGTCACCCTCATCTTGCGCAGGAAGTAGCCTCGCGCGCGGGCTATCTTTGAAGCAATTCCTTCGCCATATACCAGAAAGCTTTCGTTCCGCGGGTTTTCCCAGATATCGACTGTCTGAGCGTCAGCATATCTCTGGCGAAAATTGGTTTAGCGAACTCATTTTGCTGAGCAGAATAGAGGTGGCCCATGTTCCAATCAGCAAAGGTTCTCGCTGCGATGTGGTTCTCACCTAAAAATATAATATCTGTGTGTCGTGGGTCTTTGCTTATGCGTTGATACAAGTCATGCACGGCTCGACGAGCTGGATGAACTCCTGACCGTAATATAACAAGTAGCCGGTGACCGCATTGGCCTGATTGTAAGTCCTAGATTTCAGCCGCACCGCAGAAATATTTTTTGAGCGTCATCTCATGCCGCGTTGTCGAGGAGTGGATAAGTTTGTAGTCCGCCGCAGCGCGAGGCTGGGCTGGCCTTATGGTAACCAAATCGTCTTTTAATTCGGCGATCACCCATCCGCTCGGAAGCATACCCGCGGTTGGACGACCCTCTGCTCGCTTTTCGAGCAGAGCCAGTTAGGGCTGCGACGGTGGCAGGAGCGAAGCGATAGCGGGATCGTTAAGATTCTCAGCGGTCGCAATCCGAACGCCGGTATCGACCAACGCAGGAACTTTTTCCCCTTGGAGGACTTGGATGATGGTCTTCACGCCTAAGTAGCCCATTTTTACGGGGTCTTGTAGCACGAGACCGTGCAGGTCGTTGCGTTTTAGCGCCGCGGCGAAAGTTTGGCTATTGGCGAAACCTACCAGCTGTACTTTACCGCCGCCGAGACCGGCATCGTGCAAGGCTAGCAGCATGCCCGCCATGGTGGACTCATTGGGGGCAAACACGCCATTCACTTGCGCCCCGAAGCGATTGAGCAAATTTTGCGAAGCAACGAGCGCGGTTTCCCGAGTAGCGCCGCCATGTTGGTTGGAGGAGATGACTTTGATCTGAGGGAAAGCGGTTTGGATTTCTTCAAGAAAACCGGCCTCGCGTTCTTCACAACTGGCAGCGCCGACTTGCACGCGCAGAAGAATAACATTGCCGCGACCATGGAGCAAGGTCCCGAGGCGCCGTGCGGCGAGTCGACCTCCTGCGCGATTATCGGTCGCAATAAAGCTGACCAAGGAAGCAGACTGTAGCCCAGAGTCTACGACGACAACAGGGATGCCCGCTTTCATGGCCTGTTCCACGGGGGCGACTAAGGCCCGAGCGTCGAGGGGGGCGAGGACGATCCCGCTGACTCGGCGGCCAATAAAATTCTCAACGACCTGGATTTGTTGGTCGCGGTCATCTTCGCGCAGCGGGCCTTTCCAGATAATATCAACCGCCAATCCTGAAGCGCGCAGTTCAGCTTGGGCCTGCAAGGCCCCCGCGTGAATCATTTTCCAATATTCATGCGTCGTGCCCATGGGAACAACCGCGATCGTATAGGCTTTGGCTGGGGCCGCATGAACGCCGAGGGCGAGACTGAGCCCGGCGAGGAGAATTAAGAAATAACGAGATGCACGCATGAGGGGTGAGGAGTTAGTAGAGAAAGGTAAGAAGGGGAAAATCGGTCGCCGGCAAAATTTAATCGCGCTGCTCTTCCGTCAGTTTGGCGCCTTCACCTTCGGGGAGGCCGTCGCGGAAAGTGCCGAACCAACGATCAAAGGGAATCGTGCTTTCACCGTAATTGCACTCGAAGTACCGGTGGTGAAGATAGTGGAAATAAGAGCCTGTCGGGAGTTTGCCGTTTAAGATCGGACCTTCGAACCCATGATGGCCTCCGGCCGGCCCGAGCGCGGCGTGTTGCAGATTAAATAAGAAATGAAACGGATGCGACGGTACGATCCAGTGAATAAGCACGACGCTCAAATAGAGCATCGTCTCCACGGGATGCATGGCCATGCCCGACCAGGGATTGGGATTAATGTTTTTATGGTGGAGATAATGCACGGAGCGGTAGAGCGGCTTCCAGTGAATGAGACGATGCACCCAGTAAAAATGAAATTCGCGCCAGAAAGGGATAAAGAAAAGCCAGAGCACAAAGTAACCCGGGTGGCGGCTCCATTCGAGGCCAGGGATGTGGTGATTGGCGTAGAGCCAGAGGGTGCCGACTTCATAAGCCGTCCAGATGAGGCCGGCCACGCCGCAAGTCCAAAAAATATTGTCGTACACTTGGTCGCGAAAAAGGAACAGGCGGCTGTTACGAGCTGGCCAGTTGGCGTCATATTTTCCCTGCGTGCCTTCGCGTTTGAGAATATAAAGATGCAGGTAGTAGCCACCGTAGTAGAGCCACATAAGGACCAGATTCCTGACGTAAATCTGACCGATCCAGTCGGCGGAAAATTGCGTGCAGCGCGCGATATCCGGTTGCGTGAGGAACCACGAAACGGCCGAGATCGCGAGCAGGAGGACATTGATGGGCCACAGAAATCCTGGATAGCTCACCAACCAGCGGCCGACGGCAGCGAGGCGCAGCGGCCAAATGAAGAGTGGTGCGTAACGAATCGGGTAGGGCGGGCGCCATTCCCCTTTCGCGTTGCGCGCGGCGGAAGGGAGCGGGGCTGACTCAGGCGGAGGGGGCTCGACTGACATTGCGGCGGAGCTTGGCGAGCCTGTGTCTCAAGGCAAGAACTCGCCGCAGTCTCCGCTCAAGTCACGAGATAAAATAATACTCCCCTAGGAAGATCCGACGCGTTTTAGAATTTTTGCTCGAGGGCGAGGCTGAAGAAAGGGGCGGCACGCTCGGATTTGAGCTCATAGTTCCGTTGATGATAATCAGCTTTGAGCATGGCGACGGCGCCCAGGGTTGCGCGCAGGCTGGTGTGGGGGCTGAAGCGCCAGGCCGCGGCGGCCCCGAGCCGGAAGGCTTGATAATCAAGGCGGGTACGGTTGAGCGCCGGCTTCTTTGCTAGACTGGGCTCGGGGTCAGTGGTGACGTAATAGGTCCCGAAATCCGCTTCTGCGATAAATTCGACGGCGAGATTGTCGGTCATCTGCCAACTCGCTCCGGTGCGCGGAAAGCCCAGAAATATTTTCCACTCGGGCGAGGCCTGCCACTCGAAACTGGCGACGGGGAGGACGCGGCCGTGATCACGTGACAACGAATTATAGACGGCTCCGAAGCCGGCGCTAAAATCGTTGCTGAATTTGCGATTGGCGACGGCCAGCGTGCCGACCCCAAAGCCGCGCGAGGTGAAGCGAGTGCCGGCATCATGTAACCCCGGGCTAACGCTTCCAATGAAAGTCCAGGCGGGGTCTATGATGCGAACTACCGTAAGGCTGGCCTTGAGGCTCTGCAATTGAGCTGGGAGCGGCGTGGACGAATCGAGAGTTAACGCATGATAGTGATAATTAAGCCCTGCGCTGAGATAGGTGCCGACTCCGATCGGTGGCAGCGGTAGGGAAAGATTCGCGCTGGTCTGCACGACCGAGAAGCCCCCAACTCTCAGAGAGACATGACCGGTCGTGGCGGCATCTAGCTTGAGAGAAATCAGCGCATTGGCGGGGCGGCCACTGGCTGGCGCGAGTTCGCGGGATTGTCCACATAGCGAAAGGGTGGCGCTAACCAGCAGGGCAATGAGGGTAATTTTGCGATAATTTAAATGATTGTGCAGCATCGGGAATAAGCAGTTTTGCAAGTTACGCTTCAACCGCCACAGTGGATGCCGCAAATATATTTTTAGATTTTTATTATGCGAGGTAGTCGGGTTAAGCCATCGGAGGCATCAGACTAGCCGCGGGTTGGCCTGGCGGAATTTTCCGGGTGGCAGGCCGTGAAATTGCCGAAAAGATCGATTAAAGCTGACGACATCGCCGAAACCGGTCTGCGCACTGATTTCTTTGAGGGAATGATCAGTCGATGTGAGCAGGCGACGTGCTTCTTGCATGCGGCGCTCGCGGAGCCACGCTCCGGCGGTTTGACCGCGCAGTTGTCGAAACAGCGTGCGAAAGTGACTGGCCGACAGTTGGGCGTAGCGGGCGATCGTTGGTAGGCCTTGGCCTTGTCCCAGATTATTTTCCGCCCAGTTGATGGCCGGCTGCAGTCGGGCGCTTGCGGGGCGTTCCGTCTCCGGCCGCTGCGGAGCCTGCGTTAGTTCCAGCAAGAGAGCTTGGAATAAAATATGACGAAGTCGGAGCTCGGTGCGACTCGAGTGCTCACGCAAAAGATGGAGGCGCCGCAAAAGCGCGAGCACTACCTCGCTGCTCGCTGCACCGCGCAAGATGCGCGGCGGACCCCGGCGAGAAATCGGTGGTGGTAATTCCGTGGCTGCCGCCGAGAAATGCTGCACCCAAGTAGCGCAGCCCATCGCCCCCGTGGTGCCGACAAAAGCGGTCTGGGGCGGAATGAATACGGCGTCGTGGGCAAGGAGGAGGGCCTGGTGGCGCCCCCAGCTCAGTTGCAGATTTCCCTCTCTTAAAATAATTAAATCAAAGTGGGGCCAACAGGCGGGACCGATTTTGCTGTCAGCTCCGTAAGTCCCGACACCGTTAATCAGTAATTTCATGATAGAGCCGTCGCTTGCATGCACTGCGCAGCTCACGGAAGCAGAACTTCTGATTTATCAGTAAATAATCGAAATTATCAATAATGAACGCTTCAGATCATCGTAATGATCTGAAATAAATGAGCAAAGAAATCAATTAAAGGTCTACGCTATAATTTCTCTTCTGCTGGCATGAAACCAAATGAGCGCGTTCGCGCTGTTTATCACCGTCAGCCTACCGATCAGGTGCCACTGATTTTAGATCTGTCGCATTGGTACAAAAAAAATCGTCACGTGCCGTTCAACCTCGCGGGCTTTACCCAGGTGGAGGCGGGCTTAGTGGCTTTGCATAAAGAGATCGGGGCAGTCTCTTACTGCGAGATGGGGGGATACTATACGCTGCAGTCTGAAGATCCTACCGTTAGTTTGACGACCAGTACCGCTGAGGGAGTGTTTACTTCGCGCATCGTGACGCCGCTCGGTTCGTTGCACGAAGAGCGCGTTTTTAATCCTGACACCTACTCATATGGTATTCGTAAGTACCTGCTCGAGTCGCCCGATGAATTTGCAATTGTGGAATATTTGATGGAGCGGCTGACGTGTCGACCCAAGTGGGATTATTATCGAGCCTGGCAGCAGAGTCTCGGTGATCTGGCCTACCAGTACGCGCAGTTGCCGTATTCGGGTTCGGGGTATTTGATGGCCCGTTACATGGGAGTGGAGGCTGCGGTCTACGCAGTGCTCGATGAGCCGGAGAAGGTGCGGCGCTTGGTCAATGCCGTGAATGGGTGCAACCTGCGCATTCTTGATGCGATTATGGATGGTCCCTTTGAGACCTTAATCATCAGTGATAATTATGATAGCAACGTGCAAACGAAGGAGTTCTTTGATGCCTACGTGCGGGATTATTATACGGAAGTCGCGCGCCGACTTCACGCGCATGGGAAAACTTTGGCGGTACATGTCGATGGGGAAAGTCGGGGGGTGTTACGGTGGTTAGCAGAATGCGGGGTGGATTGTGCTGATGCCGTAACACCTAAGCCGATGTTTTCTGCTACCCCTGCAGAAATGCGCGCGGCGGCGGGGCCTGATCTCATTCTTTCGGGGGGGATTCCTGCGACCATTTTTGGTCCCTTGGCTAGCGATCAAGAATTTATCGATTGCGTGAGGCGGTGGCTGGATACCCGGCTCGCTTCGCCTCGGCTGATCATGGCCGCCGGCGACCAAGTGCCGACGGATGCTTCGTATCACCGCATCGCCCTGTTGCCGGAATTGGTGGAGAAATATGGCAAATACTAGGTTCGCTCGGGAGTAAGCGCTGCACAGGGAGCATGGCCGCCGTCGCCACCTTGATAGGCTGAAGCGGAGCTTCGGCGGCGCTCGCTCACGGCGCGCTGGCTTTCTCTAATTGCGCGAGTGCCGCTGGATCTAAATGAAGACGCGTAGCAGCGAGTAAACTGATCAGCTGATCGACGCTCGTTGCACTGGTGATCGGCGCGGTGAGCCCCGGGCGGGTAAGCAGCCAAGCTAAGGCAATTTGCGCGGGCGTTGCTTCATAACGTGCAGCCAAATCGAGCAATGCCGCGATAATTCGAAAGCCTCGGGGGTTGAGAAATTTTTCTACCTCCGGACTGCGTTTACTTAGCACGAGCGTGGCGTCGGCACCATATTTCCCAGTGAGAAAACCACTAGCGAGTGAACCGTAGCAGATGACCCCAAGCTGCTCCTGCTGGCACAGGGCCGCGAGCGAGCCTTCGAATTCAGTGCGTTCATAGAGATTATATTTGCGCTGGAGCGTCTGGTAGGCGGCAGTTGCTCCTTGGGGCTCAATTGTAAGGCACGGGCCAAACGCGGGGCAGTGAAGTTCGAGGTGCCGATCGCGCGAATTTTGCCGGCGCTAAGCGCCAAGCCAATGAATTGAAATTTACGCTGATTAAAAAGATTGAGTGACATAAAAATTGAGGCGCAATTTCTGCTGCGGGTCAGCGGTCGGCGCAGATGCATTTTTCCGCTTACGATTATTGAACAAAATTTGCGTTGTCTTGGGCAGTATACCAGCCACACCAGAAAGGTTACTGGCAATCATGTTTTTCACTTTCTCCCAACGGCTCGGATTCATGGTTACGCTGGTCTTAGCGCTGGCGAGCGCGCCAGCTTCGCTCATCGCTCAGTTTACTATTACAACGGCCGTGGAGGTTCCGACTACCACTGCCTACGCGACGGGCACAGTGACGATGGCCGGTGGCACCCTGACCTTTTCCAGCGCTGAGACGAGTAACGCTTTCACTTTTGGCGGTTTGGAAGTCCAGTCAGGCACGGGTTATAATATCAGCCTGCAAAATACAGCATCGGCGGCGATCAATTTGAGCCTGGGGGCCACGGCATCCACGCTGTACGAGGGCGTGCTGAGCGGCCCCGGTAGTTTGACTAAAATTGGTACGAGCACGTTGACGCTTAGTGGCACCAACACCTACACCGGTGGGACCGCCATCAATCTTGGTGTGCTCAATTTGTACTCGGCCGGTGCGCTGGGGACGTCGGGTATAATTAGCTTTGGTGGCGGTACGCTGCAATATAGCCCCAACAACTCTACTGATTACTCCAGTCGATTGAGTCAGGCCGCTGGCCAAGAATGGCGCATTGATGTGAATGGCCAATCAGTGACCTTTGCCACCGCGTTCACGAGCGTGGGTGGGAAGCTGATCAAATCGGATAGTAATCCAGGTGGGGGGGTACCCGCGACGCTGATCCTCACTGCCAACAATACCTACAGCGGCGGGACGACTATCAATAGCGGTCGGTTAAAGGTGGGTAGCGGCGGAAACACCGGTTCGCTCGGCACCGGCGGGGTCATCAATAATTCTATCCTTGAATACGATCGCCTGGATCTGTTGGAGGAAAGCAACGCCATTTCTGGCATCGGCGAATTGACGCAATCGGGCTCTGGTCGGCTCGTTCTTACGGGAGCGAACACCTACGCCGGCGTCACCACGATCATTTCTGGCAGTGGCGGTATTCAGGTAGGCAAAGGTGCCACGAGTGGCAGCTTGGGCGCAGGGGGAGTGGTCAATAATGCCAATTTGTCTTTTGCCCGCAGCGACGTCGTGACGTATGCGGATGTGATTTCTGGCACCGGCTCAGTGACGCAAGCAGGTACAGGCACGCTCACACTGACCGGCGCCAACACCTACAGTGGCGGCACCACGATCAGCTTTGGTACGCTCCAGATCGGCAACAACGGCACGATCGGCTCAATTGCCGGAAACGTGATTAATAATGCTACGCTAACTTTTGCTCGGTCGG
>CAIOCT010000051.1 GCA_903856725.1 uncultured Verrucomicrobiota bacterium | reverse complement strand
TCACCCCGCACGCACGCAGGCAAATCCGCCGGTTGCGCGAAGCCATCTCCCCGATGCAACTATCTTTTCCCTGGCTCACCTTGGCGTCAGCCCCACAATTCCGGAGTGCCTTCGTCGCGCTTTTTCTCGCGGGAACCTGCGCCGGCGCGATGCCTGCTGAAAAATCTCCCGGCATCGAAATCACGCTGACGCTGCCGCTAGCAGTCAAAACCGTTGAGCTGCGTTTCCGCAGCGCGCGCAACACCGTCATCAGTAAAATAACAGATATTTCGCCGCTCCATCCGGCGCCGAAATCCGTGCTGCCCTCTCCGCGGCCAGATCGAGAAGTATGGTATCCCGTAGTCGATTTAACCTTAAACGCGGGCATGTCCGGTGTGCTTCGCTGGCAGCAATCACCGCGCCTGGTTGCCATTAACCACCACTTTCATAACCAATCAGAAATAGGTCAGCGGGAGATGACGGTGCCGGCAGCGCAGTGGGAAAGCTGGGAAAATAATATCTATTGCGAGCCAGCGACGATGCTTAGGGATTTTTATCTGACCGCGACTGTCCCTGTCATTAATGGCGCACTCCATTATCGAATAATTCCCTTGGTGGAGAATTGGGCGGGCCAGATAACCATGGTAAATGCCGCCACCGGAGAAGAAACGGCAGTGGCGCGATTTGCGCCTCAAGCAACACCCCAGGAATTCGGCCCTATTACCGCGGCAACCGCTTTAACGAAAGAGAATCTCGAACGGTCGCTCCTCAGTTCGGTGCGCTATCTTTTAAGATCGCAGAATCGTAACCCGGCGAGCCCGACAAGCGGAGGCCTCCACCTCTTTTACGATCTCGCGGCGCAGACCTATCGATCATCCTACTGGATCTGGGGAGCGGGCCCAGCTGTCTCGGCTTTGCTTGAGGCCGATAAAATTCCGGCTATCGCAGAACACTTTCCGCTCCATCAACTGACTCGTACGGCTGATGAGATCGGCCGCAGCAGTTTGGCGCTGCGCATCATGGAACCCAGTCATCCCGCTTATGGGATTCCCCTTTCTCGGTGGCGCCGCGCGATCGATTTACCCTTTGGCTTCGAGCAGTGCGCCGCACCTTCCGATGCTAATTTCTTGGCTGGCTGGTCCTGGATTCCGCTCTATCGAGCAACGGGTAATCCGGCATATCTCGAGGCCGCAAAATTATTGGCGGCCTCAACTGCGCAGTTGATGAAGGACTATCCACTCGTACCACAGGACTATTATGTCGATCGTCACGAGTGGTCCGAACACACCATCGATGAATCCGGCTTTGGCGTCGAAGGCCTACGTGCACTTTATGAATGCACCGGAGAAGTGCGTTACCAGCAGCAAGCTGATGACTACATGAAAATGCACTTGGCCAAACTGGCGCGGGCAGACGGCCTGTGGGAACGAGGCTGGCACCGCCGGACCGGCGTTATGCCCACGATCCGCATGACTCGCGGACTGGGTTGGGCGATGGAAGGTCTTCTCGCTGCGCATGCGGCGGTGCCACAGGGAAATTATCTGGAGCCCGCTAAACGCATGGCAGACCAAATGGCGAAATGGCAGCGCCCCGATGGCAGTTGGGTGTTCATCGCCGATCAAGCGGTCGCCCGCTATGGTATCAGCGAAAAAGGAACCGCGCTGTGGGCTTTACTTTACTACCGACTTTACCACGCCACCAGTGACCAGCAATACCTCGCGATTGCTCGGCGAGCGCTCACTTGGTGCATTGCTAACCAATATTGCGGAACCGACCCCGAGGCTCGGGGAGGTTTAGTGGGCATAACGGAACACTCCGCTGTGGGCGCAGGGCATCGCGCATTTTTCCCCATCACGTGCGCCTACACCACTGGCTTTGCCGCCCTGGCGACGATGGAAGAACTGCGGATTCAGCAAGAGAGTGGACGCACCAGGTAACGATCGGCCATGGTCTGCGGCTAGGTATTTAATTTGCTTAGGGCAAAGCCAGGGGAGCCCACGCCTAACGCAGGCTCACTTCGCGGCGACTGATCTCAGCGTCTTGCCGGCATTCCAGATTCCCTCGATCATCACGGTCTGGGCTTGAGCGGGCAGACCACGTTCATTGCGCTCTAGCATGCTGATCACCGTGTCGATGCCGGTTGCGCCAATCAGGGCGCCATTTTGAAAAATACCACTGACTGGCTCACCCAGTTGTGAACACGCGAGTGAAGCGAGCCCGAGATCCTTGGGTATATTCCAACCCTGAGCGCGCAAGTAAGGCTGAATTTCCTGAATAGCAGGAGAAATTAAAACATCTGGTTTTTCGCGACGCAGCCATGCGGCTAATGGGGAAAGATCAGTCCAAGCTTTCAGCAGCAGCGGTGAAACGGAAGTCAGTCCATCGAGCAAGCTGCTGGCCGCGAGCAAGCCGCCATTCCAACGCCCTTGAAAGCGAACCGCATGCGTATCGAGCATCACCAAACCCGGTCGCCGATAACCTAACTGCCAGCACTCGCGCATGGCCTGAAGGCTAGAAAAAAAATGATCATTACAAACAGTAGCCACCGTTAAAGTTGGTAACGGGACGCCCAATCGCACAGCCGCAAAATTCGCCCATTTCAAATCGGGAGTGGGTGCGCCGATTTTTAAAGGCCCCAACAATAAGCCGTGAATACCCCGCGCCTGCAGTACATTACTCAACCGCTCGGCCGTCATGCCATTCGCATGGAGCCAGAACTCTTCTGCGCGATAACCACGATCTGATGCTCTTTGGATCGCCCCCGCTCGCATTTGACGCACCGTCTCTGCGGCCGAATCTTTCCAAGCCGTGGCGCTTTCCAGACCATTAATGAGCGCGATAATTGGTTTATCTTGTTGTTCCCGGCCTTGTCGACGCACCCGCATCAGAGCGGCTACATAAGGATTAGGCCGGTAACCAAGCTTTTCCGCAACAGCCCGAATGCGTTCGCGGGTAGCGACTGGAATGCGGGGATTATTAGCCAAACACATCGAGACCGTGGCCTGCGTGACCCCAGCCTGCGCCGCCACTGTCTTCATGGTAACAAAGTCGCTCATCGATTAGGTTAAGCATATAAATAAGGCTGATCTTTCTTTTGCAAGGCGATCATCGTTTATCTGCACTCCTAGTCTTATACCCCCCCTGCTCCTACCCGGCCTTCAGGGTAAACCGTAAACTTTTAAAGTTAGCGGATAATTTTTTGAGAACCAAACACCACACTATGATATCCCAGCTACTCCGCTCCAAACTCCGACTCGCTGCCCTTGGGCTGCTGGTCTCGACCAGTATGTTTGCCCAAACGGCCGCAACGCCGCCTGCCAGTGAAACGGTTACCCTGTCGCCGTTCACCGTTACCACAAATCCTGATCGTGGGTACAATGTATCTGAGTCGATGACCGGTAGCCGTGTTAAGACGCAGATCATCGATCTGCCTTACACCGTCAATGTCATGACCAGCGAATTTTTGGAGGACTTTGGCCTCTTTGAGTTAGCCGATAACGTCACCCACATCAGCGGTTTCACCGGCTTAGATGTCGGCGGCAATTTCTTGCTCCGCGGTTTTATTTCCACGAACCAACTGCGCGACGGTTTTTTCCGTCTCGGCCGCTACGGCTCGAGCAATGTTGATCGTATCGAGATCATCAAGGGCTCCAGCGCAGCCATCTACGGTCGGTCCGCCGCCGGCGGCATGATGAACATGATTTCCAAACAACCAAAAGCGAATGCGAACCAACAATTCACCTACAACTATGGTGACTACGGCACGAAGCGCATGACCTTAGAAGCTACCGGCCCATTGCTCCAAAGCGTGCTGGGCAAGACGAATTACCTACTGACGGCCAGCGATTATCAACGCGACTTTGACATGGAGTTCTCCTTGATGCGGAATAAAGAATACCTGCTCGCGGTTGATCATGTATTTAATGACGGCTCCAAGCTCAGCGTCTCGGTCGAAGATTTTACCCAGATCCGCAATTCGCCACCTGCGCCCGCCCCTGTAATTATCGACCAAAAAGGGACGGTCGATACCGCCGATGATCGTGCGATCGGTTACGCCCTCAATCTCGGCCGTTACAGTGCCTACGGCCCGAACAGCCGCCTCAACCGCGGCAACACCTCTTTCTCAGGGATCTATGATAAGAGAATTAATTCCGTATTAAGCGCCCGCGTTTCCGCCAATCGCTACATGGCTCGCCGCGATGACTACAATTCCAACCAAGGTTGGAGCACCATCAACATCAACAAGTCCACCGGGCTGGCTCCCACTTCACAACGTGGCAGCGCTACCTCTGTACCCCAATGGGGTCGGATCAACGAAGATGGCGGCGGCTTTCAAGCCGACCTACTCGCTCATTATTTCACCAATAATAAGGCGATGGAACACCGCACCCTGTTGACCTACGACTACAACGATTATCAACGCTGGGATCCTACCATCGGTTATGCTGCAGCCACCAATCCCGATATCGTAGCCTGGAATGCTTTCCGGACCGTTACGTTAAATTCTGACTATAGTCCGGTAGGTCCATTGTCGTACTTCACCAAAGAGCACGACCCGATCAATGGGCAAGTCCCGTCCCGCAAAATGAAACGCCGCACGACGGTTACAGGTGGTCTCCTGCGTCAGCAAACCGCCCTTTTTAACGGCAAGTTACTTGCTTATGCCGGCGCGCGTTATGATTCCGTAAAATATAATCAACATGACTATCTGACGGCGGCGTCATCATTCACCTCTTTCCTTCCTAATTATGTCGTCGGCGATCTGATCCAAAAGACAGTGACAGCGCTGAAGCCGAACATGGGAGTAAACTATAAGATCAAAGAAAACTTCCGCCTCTTCGTGAATTACAGCGAAAGTTATTATATGGCCCAAGGTGATAACCCGGTCGAGGTCGCCAATCCCACCTACAAAGCTGAAACCGCGGATGGCTGGGATTACGGCTTCAAGGGTTCCATTCTCAACAACCAGATCAACTATACGGTCAGTGGGTTTTCGATTAATCGGCAAAATGTGACCGTCGCCGATATCGATGAGGTGACCGGTCTCTCCGTCAATCGGCGCGATGGTGATCAACGCGTGAAGGGCTTTGAACTCGATGTGAACTGGAATATCAGCCAAGAATTTTCCTTCTTGGGCAGCTACGGCGACGTCAACTCGACCTACACCGATTTCGGAACTTACAACCCTCAAGCGATTGGCCGCAAGGTGCAGTATGTTTCCCCTTACAACGGCAGCTTGAGCCTCAAGTATACGCCAAGCAACGGTGCCCTCAAAGGCCTGTCGGCTAACATTGGCGTAACGTTTGTGGGCGAGACCCCAACGGAAGACCCTATCGCAGGCGACACTCACTTGAGTGCAACTTCTACGGTAATCTCCCGTTCGACTGAGCAATGGAAACTCACGGCCCCCGCCTACTCCATCTGGAGTGTCGGTCTTCGTTATAAACTCCCGAGCAAGTCCTCGGTCTCCCACACCATTGCGCTTAATATCAACAATCTAGCGAACGAGGTTTACTTCAAGCCTGGCTCGGGTGGCGCGAATCGCATTCTCGCTGGGGATGAGCGCTCGTTTTTTATTACCTACACGATCAATCACAAAGGTAGCCAGTTTTAATACGTGCGGCCTGCTTGAGCCGATCATTTAGCTCGGTAAGGTAAATGAACACCGGCCCGATCCCAAAGCTGGGATCGGGCTTTTTTTTAAAGCCTAGCCTTCTTCCGATGACGACCATCGTCCTTCATCCCAGTTTAAAAACGGTTTTACTCAGCGCCACCCTGTTCAGCTCCCCACTGTTTTTAACTGCGGCAGAAACTATCGCGCCTATTTTGTTCGCCGATAATTTCACGCACTCGCTCGAACAATGGTCCGCCGAACAAATGCCCGGCGGTCGCATTGCCGTTGAACAGGGTTCGTTGGTCATTGAGGATGCCGGCGGCACGACCCTGTGGTTTCGCTCACGTCTGCATGCTCCGATCGAAATTAACTATGAAGTCGAAGTTGTTGTGCGCGGTGGCGCGCACGATCGCTTATCAGATCTTAACTGTTTTTGGATGGCACAAGATCCCACTCAACCCGACGGCGCCTTACCAACTGGGCGTTCGGGCCGTTTCAAAGATTATGATAATCTCCTGACTTATTATGTTGGTTACGGCGGCAACAACAATACGACCACGCGATTTCGGCGCTATGACGGGACCAGCGAACGTCCTTTACTACCCGCCCATGATCTCCGGAGCCCGCATTTTTTACTCAAAGCCAATCACGTCTATCAGATCAAACTCGTCGCTCGTGGTGAGCTTGTAGAATTTTGGCGCGATGGTGAGAAAATATTTTCGCACCATGATCCGCAGCCCCTCAGCTCCGGATATTTTGGTTTTCGCACGGTGCGCAGCCATCTCGTTATTAAAAATTTCACTATTCACCACCCATGAATTATCTCCATCGCTCACTCACACTCACCACTCTGCTCGGCTTGCTGACCACCGCGCTGTTCGCTGCTGATCCAGCGCCGCAGCGCCCCAATATCCTGTTCATCGCGGTCGACGACTTAAGACCAGAACTGGGAGCTTACGGGGCTGACCACATCAAGAGTCCCAATATCGATCGTCTCGCGAAGTCCGGCCTCACTTTCAATCACGCTTACTGTCAGCAAGCCGTTTGTTCACCTACCCGCTCAAGCCTGCTGACCGGAACGAGACCCGACACCACTCAGGTCTGGGATCTCGTCACTCATTTTCGTCAGGCCATCCCTAACGTTATCACCTTAAGCCAGCATTTCAGAAATCACGGCTATTTTGTTCAAGGTATGGGCAAGATTTACCATGGTGGCTATGACGATGCCCCCTCTTGGTCCGTGCCCTGGGGCACACCCAAGGCTGCTGCTTACGGCTTACCCGAGAATCTTGCACTCAACCAACGGCAGTTCGAAGTCGATCCCGACGATATCGGCCCAGTTAAAAAAACTAAAAAACTAAAAAACGCCCAGATACCGAATGCTGCCGACGGCACCGCCGCCTCTAAATTTAATTCGCGTGGGCCTGCGTTCGAAGGTGCGGATGTACCCGACAATACCTTCCAGGATGGGAAAGTAGCCGAATTGGCCGTGCAGACCCTGCAGGCGATGAGCAAACAAAAGGAGCCTTTCTTTCTCGCGCTGGGTTTCGTTAAACCACACCTCCCTTTTGTTTCGCCCAAAAAATATTGGGACCTCTACGACCCCGCAAAAATCGAGCTAGCACCCAATAATTTTCGGCCAAAAAATGCTCCCGATTACTCCATTCTAAGTGGCCAGGAAATGCGTGCCTATTATGGTATTCCCCAAGACTCCATTCCACCGGCACTCGCCCGACAGTTGAAGCATGGTTATTATGCCGCCATTAGTTATATGGATGCCCAAGTCGGCATGGTCCTGGCAGAACTCGACCGCCTCGGTCTACGCGATAACACCATCGTTATTCTATGGGGCGATCACGGCTGGAAACTTGGCGAACATGATGCTTGGTGCAAACACAGCAATTCAGAGAATGATACGAACGCGCCTTTAATCATTTCGGTGCCGGGCATGAAGAACCCTGGGGCCCACACCAATGCCTTAGTCGAATTTGTTGACGTCTACCCCAGTCTCGCGGAATTGGCTGGGCTGCCGCTCCCTACTCATCTCGAGGGCACCAGTTTCCAGCCCTTGCTTAACGAACCAAATCGGCCGTGGAAATCAGCCGCTTTTAGCCAGTACCCACGCAAAGGTGGCAAAACCCGGAGCGGTGAGTTGATGGGTTATTCGATGCGGACCGAGCGCTATCGCCTCACGGTCTGGGTCGACCGAAAAGATCATGCGCAAATTGACGCTATCGAACTTTACGACCACCAAAATGATCCGCTGGAGAATACGAGTATCGCTAAAGATCCTGCGAACACCGAACTCGTTGAGCAACTCATGGCCCAATGGCGCCGCGGCTGGCAAGGCGCCAAGCCAGTACTTTCG
>CAIOCT010000050.1 GCA_903856725.1 uncultured Verrucomicrobiota bacterium | reverse complement strand
GTGGATAATGTTTATGGGGATCGGAATTTAATTTGTAGCTGCGTGGGGATGGAGGCTTATGCAGCAGCGCAAGCCTAAGGCTTATGCGACCGCGCAAGCCTAAGGCTTACGCAGCAACCCCAGCCTAAGCTCTGACCCACTCGCAACCCGCCAGCCGCTGACTTAAACCGCGACGGCCTCGGCAATCCCGAGCGGCTTGAGATCCGACCAGAGCCCGCGAGTGAAATCAGGGATTACAACCGGCATGCTGCCGGTTGCGACGGAATGCACCGAAAGCTCAATGAGACTACTCCAAGCCGCCGCATCATAAACCACGCTATCGGGGGTAATGCCTTGGCGCAGACAATCAAGGTGCCGCCAATTCATCACATAATCCATGCCATCATGTCCGCCGTCCTTCGCGCGCTCAGTCAGTTTACTCCAGAGCGGATGCGTAAATTGCCGGCGCATGGCGGCCAAATCTTTGGCGTTCAGCCATGCATGCGAAGTTTTTGCCTCGAGTCCGTACTGCTGAGGATCATTAAGCGCCAAGCGTGCGGGATAATCAAAAAAGGTCCCGCCGGTACCCGTCACCGCATTGATGCGGCTATAGGGCCGCGGACTCACGACATCATGCTGAATCATAATCGTGCGCCCCCGCTCACTCTTCACGAGCGTGGTGTTCATATCGCCACAAACATATTTTTCCGCCGCATGCCGGCCACCGTTGGGCTTCACCCGATCACGATACTGAGTCAGATTGCGCTCGGGTGAACTCATCGAAACCAGGTATTTAAATTGATCACCGCGACCCAGCCCCAGGGATTGAGCGACGGGCCCGAGGCCGTGCGTCGGGTAAAGATTACCATCGAGCTGCCAGTGATAATTACGCCGCCAATCCCCTTCGCTCTGTAATTCAAAGAGCACGGTGCGCAAATCATGGATGTAAGCGCATTCGGCGTGCGTCAGCTCACCCAACACTCCGGCCCGCGCCAGATTGAGCACCAAGAGCTCGTTTTCACCATAGCAGCAATTCTCTAACATGACACAATGCCGTTGCGTGCGCTCACTCGTATTCACCAAGCGCCAACAATCATCCACGGTTACGGCGGCCGCAACTTCCACAAAGGCGTGCTTGCCGAGTTCCATCGCCCGCAAGCACATCGGCACATGCCAATCCCACGGCGTCGCGATATAAATGACATCAAGATCAGCCCGCGCTACCATCTGCTCCCAAACGTTTTCGTTACCGCTATACACGGCCGGACGCTTGCCCCGCATTTTTTCACAGAGAGCCGCGGCCCGCTGGGCCCGCTCATCGACGATATCACACACCGCCACCACGTCTGCAAATTCAATCCCCAGCGCATCTTTCACGTGCCCCATCCCGCGATGCAGACCGATGACCCCGACGCGCACCCGCGCCAGCGGTGCCGCCGCCAGATTATGCACCGGCTTTTGTCCAGCCGGACGAGGCAAGACCTCGCTCAAATTACCCGTGTTCTTTGAGGCAGCTGCCGACTGCGCGGCAGCCTGGGTTCCACTCAGCGCGAGCCCCGCGAGCGAGGCGCTCAGTCCAGCGAGCGTAGAAGTTTTTAAAAAATCACGACGAGATGAATGGGAGGGAGTCATAGGGGTGGACGATCAGAGGTTTACTGATCACGATAGCATGCTTGAAAGTTTGGGGTGAATATTTAAAATCTCCAGATTCTTTCTAGAGAATCGATCAACGCCTCGCCGTAACGTTTCACCGCCCTCTACCCCATGAAAATCATTCGCCACCTCACCCCAGCCGGCCCGGCTTACGCCGCCCTCCAACCTGACGGCACGGCCCGTGTAATCGTTGGCGATATTCTAAGCGACTACCGCATCACCGATCAAAGCGTCAGCCTCGGTCGACGCTTGGCCCCCCTCACCCCCACAAATTTACTTTGTATTGGGCTCAATTACCGCCGGCATGCCGCAGAGAGCAACAGCCCGCCACCGCCCCACCCAGTGCTGTTTATTAAAAATACCGCGAGCGTCCAAAACCCCGATGACCCCATTGAAATTCCCGTTAAACTGCCGAGCGTAAAAGTAGATTACGAATGCGAGCTCGCTGTCATCATCGGCCGGCGCTGCAAAAACGTTAGCAAGGCCGACGCCCTTAATTATGTTCTCGGCTATACTTGCGCCAATGATGTTAGCGCACGTGACTGGCAGCGCGATGGCGGTGGCGGTCAATGGTGTCAGGGCAAAAGCTTCGACACTTTCTGCCCACTTGGTCCCGTGCTTGTAACCAAAGACGAGATTCCCGCGCCCAATAATCTTCGCATTAAAACCATCCTCAACGGCGAGGTGATGCAGGACTGGAACACGAGTGATATGATCTTCGACATTCCCACTTTAATTGAATTTCTCAGCGCGAGCAAAACCCTGCTGCCCGGCACGGTCATCTTAACCGGCACGCCTCACGGCGTCGGCTTCGCGCGAACCCCACCGGTCTGGCTCAAAGCGGGCGACATCGTCAGTATTGAAATCGAAGCCCTCGGCACGCTGACCAATCCGGTGATCAACGAGCCGATTTGAAGCGATCGGTAGCGCGAAGAAATAATCTTAATTGTACTCCGCTCCTCACTCCCTCTTCGGCTGGAGCAATTTTTCGCGAGCGACAAGATAGAGGAAGCCGCAGATCGCGATAAAGGGAATCAGGGAGAGCAAGTCCGAGTGCGGTCCCTCGAAAAAGGGATTATGCGCCACCGACCATTGCGTAATGGCGAAGTCAAAATCACTCAGCACGCCGGCAAAAAATGCGATGACGATGCCCGCAATCGCACCTCCGGCGATATAGCCGGAGGCCAACAACACCCCGGGGCTCTTATCACTCTCCGCGTTAAATTCATCAACCGACAACTTGGCGTGCGCGGGGTTTTGTTTTAATTTACGATCTACCAACCAGCGGATCATGCCCCCGATGAAAATGGGCGAAGAAGAAGAGAGCGGCAGATAGACGCCCACCGCAAAGGCGAGGGCCGGAATAAATGACATCTGCAGACAAACCGCGATCATCACGCCAAGCAGCACGAGCGCCCACGGAAGTTTGCGATCGAGAATACCTTTAATGATATACGACATCAGCGTCGCTTTCGGTGCATCAAATTTGCGGACGTGGGAGCCATCAGGTCGCGTGTCGTAGGCCCCATTAATGCCGGGATCCACTAGCCACACCGCCGCACCCGCCGCGTTAACTAAATATTTTCCGGCAGGACCACCCACTGCATCGGTCTTGTGCCACGTTAAATAAGAGCCGCCATCGTCACGCGCCTGAGGTCCACGCAATGACTCATGGTTGGTCAACAAGGCTGGATCCGTGCGCAATCCCGCTGAAGCGATCTGGGCTACGGGTACATAAACGGTAGCCGCATCATTCAATTTTAATAAAATCGGGCCGAGCACCACAGCTGAGCCAAACGCCCCGAGGAGAATAGCGTACTGCTGCAGCTTCGGCGTCGAACCGAGCAGAAAACCCGTCTTGAGATCCTGCGAGGTCGTGCCGCCGTTGGAAGAGGCGATACAAACAATGGCGCCAATCGTGAGCGCGGTGACGTAATGCGCCCCGCCGGTCCAGCCCACGAGCAAGAAGATCAAGCAAGTGAATAAGAGTGTCGCGACGGTCATGCCTGAAATAGGATTCGAGGTGGAACCGATCTCACCCGTTAAACGGGAGGAAACGGTGACGAACAAAAAGCCGAAGGCGATGATCAGTAAAGCGCCGAGAAAATTCATATGCAGCGACGGGGCGAGCATGATGGTGCCAATGAGCACAAAAATGCCGATCCCCACCCACTTCATCGAAATATCGCGATCAGTGCGCAGCGTAGGCCCCTGATCAACTTGACCACCCCAGCCTAAATCACGCAACCCGCCCTTGAAGCCATGCCAGATAGTCGGAAGGGCTTGGACTAAACTAATAATTCCCCCCGCGGCTACGGCCCCAGCGCCAATGTAGAGAATATAGGCGCTCCGAATTTGGCCAGGGCCCATCTCCGCAATCGGAATTAAGCCCGGCGCCAGCGGTCCGGGCAGGCCTTCCCCAAAAAACTTTATCAAGGGGATCAACAGTAGATAAGAAAGCACCCCACCCGCGCACATAATCCCCCCGATATACGGGCCAATAATATAACCAACGCCGACGAGCTCCGGAGAAATCTCCGCGCTGATCGAACCAGCCTTGAAAGGTGCGCCGAAGATTTTTTCGGGAACGTCCTTCCAGCCCTTCAGCGCAACGTTAAGCGTCTTGTACAGCAACCCGAGGCCGAAGCCGGTGAAGATAATTTTTGCGCCGGGCGATTGACCAAGACCCGCCGCCTCGGCGGCGGCCATTTCTGCCTGGGCTGCGGGGGAAGCAGCGGCGCGAGAAACCCCATCGACCCCGGCTTTGAGCACCGCGGCACACGCCGTACCTTCCGGATATTTCAATACGCCGTGCTCCTTCACAATGAGCGCACGGCGCAAAGGAATCATCATTAAGATTCCCAGCAGTCCGCCTAAAACCGCCACAAGCATCACGCGTGTGAGTTCGAGATCGAAACCTAAAATAAGAATGGCTGGCATCGTGACCCCGACCCCGAAAGCGATCGACTCGCCCGCAGAGCCAGCCGTCTGAGTGATATTATGCTCGAGGATCGTAGCATCGCGCCCACCCGTCTTTGACCAAGCCCGGAACATCGCTAACGAAATCACGGCGACGGGAATCGATGCACTCACCGTCAAACCAACCTTAAGCACCAGATAAAGTGAGGAAGCCCCAAAAACAATTCCGAGCACAATGCCGGTCAACACGGCCCGAAAAGTAAATTCCCGGAGATTAACCGAGGCGGGAATGAAGGGTTCGAAGGGAGCAGACGGAGGGGTGGCCATGGGGATTTATTTTTTCGCCAGCTTGCCGATGGACGACCGCGGGGCAATGCCCGAGTAGATGCTGGCTGAGTATCTTCCCGCACCCGACCGTCTGGATTAAGCTGGCGCGCCAGTGCAGACCCAAGCTCCTAAATTATTTTTTTCGCTTCGGCAATTTTCGCGCGGCCAGCATGCGCTTAATTAACCAGTAAAGCATTTCAAGGCGCGCCACGGAAACACCGACCGCTTTCGCCCGTCGCACGGGCTCGCCCCAAATTTCCTCGAGCTCAACTTCGCGCCCCTCCTCAAAATCAATGAGGCTGGATGGCCGATAAGCGCCCATTTTGGCGGTGCGCTCAAATTGCAAATCGACAAACGAACGGGGGATGTCGTGCCCAAATTTGGCCGCCGCTTCGACGATCTCCTCCATCAAACGCCGCGCCAAGGTCCGGAGGCCTTCGTCCGCCAAGAGCAGATCGGTGGTGAGTCCACCGGCAATGATGGCGAGCCCATTGAACGGCACATTCCAAACGAGTTTATGCCAACGCTGAGCTTCAAGGTTATCGAGGGCGGTACATTTTACGCCGGCTCGCCGCCACAAGGCCGCCAAAGCCTGCGTGCGCTCGCTGGCCGGCTTGCCAAATTTGCCAATCGTCATGAGTCCAGGAAAAGAACAATGCACGACGCCCGGCGCAGTCCGCGTGCAGCCAATATAACAAATTGCCCCCAACACTCGATGCGCCCCAGCGATATTAGCGACGGGCTCCTCGACCCCGAGACCATTTTGCAAAGTGAGCACCATGGTTTCAGGCCCGAGCAACGGCGGTAACAAATTTTTAAGCTCCGCATTAGCCGTCGCCTTGATCGCCACGATCACCAAATCACAGGGCCCAATCTCCGCGGCCGAACCATAGACCTGCACCTTGCGCACATGAATCCGCTCTGCGGGCATTTTGATCCGAATCCCTCGCGCCATCACGGCTGCCCGCCCACTGCGCACCAAGAAATGAACATCTAAGCCCGCCTTAACGAGCAACGCCCCATAATAACAACCGAGGGCGCCGGTACCGATAATCGCAATGCGGGGTTTAGCGGGAAAAGGTGTGCTCACAAGGCTGAGTACTCTAAAATATCACGAAAAAGACAATCCCGCAGTCCCAACCGACCAAGGGAGAAAATCTCGCTTTCTTCACAGTCAAAATTCACCGGCCAGAGGCGCTCCAGAGGCACAGTTAATTGACCTGAGTTAAAGACCTAAGTTACCGCGCTGCCGGCCATGAATATCAGCCCCGTTTCAGTACTTATAGGGTGATCACCTTAATTTCAGCAAAGAGTGAATCTTTCTAATTTACTAATGCTAATGCATTACGATTAGCGAATCGACCGTGGGCCATGTCAATTTGCCCTATATAATCCTCCCTCCACCCGCCACCCGGTCATCTTTTGGCTTACTCTTTACATAATATCCATGAGCTCACCGCCAGCGCAGGACTAGGCCAGCTTGCGAGGGACAATTTAACTGGGCTGACAAGTTATTCACAACCCCCAGCCGCCCTTACAGCGGTAAGTTATCCGTCAGCCTGACCTCATCTACCCAATAAGAAATAGCCAACAAACACTGGCCAGGAATGATCTCCCGCAACGGCTCCATCGTGTGCTGATCCACCACCGAAATATAGACTACCCGGAGTCGACGCTTGGCGGCAATGAGGTGAGTAACCTCGGCCACGAGTCGATCGGCACTTTTTACCCCACCGGCCACCATCTCTTGAGCGCGGCGCAAGGCACTGATGACCGCGAGGGCCTCCTCCCGCTGCGTCGGAGTAAGGTAACTGTTACGCGCACTCAGCGCGAGGCCATCAGGATCGCGGACCGTGGGCCCAACTATAATCTCAACCGGCAAACACAGATCGGTGACCATTTTGCGCACCACGGCTACTTGTTGAGCGTCCTTTGCACCCATCACGACTACCTCCGGCCGGATAATATTAAATAATTTCAACCAACACGTCAGGACCCCGCGAAACAAGGCAGGCCGCACTGTCCCACACAATGGCTTGCTGACCGCCTCTTCTTGGAGGTGGGAAGAAAATCCTCGTGGAAACATTTCCTCCGCTTGCGGGGTAAACAATAAATCAACTCCCGCTTTTTCACTGAGAGCCGCATCCGCAGCGGGCGAACGAGGGTAGCGGGCAAAATCCTCACTTGGTCCAAATTGCAGCGGATTAACTAAGGCCGACACGATCACCGTGTCCGCTTTTTCCCGCGCGAGCTTCATCAAGCTGATGTGACCAGCATGCAGGGCGCCTAAGGTGGGAATTAAGGCAAGGCGCTGACCGCCGCGCTGCAGGGCGCCGGCCGCCAGATGCATCGCACTTATTTGATCGATTTTTTGCATGACCCGAATCGGACTTGATCTATCCAGAAGCCATTACCTTTATCAAGACTTCCTCGCCTCACTCGCGAGCTCAGTTTCTAAAAATTCAAGCGCTCAGCCCACCCATCACTCATGATTCGCATCAACGAACACTTCACCAAGCTCAAGGCTTCCTATCTTTTTGCCGACATCGCCAAGCGCGTGAACGCTTATGTCGCCGCCCATCCTGATCAGCCGATCATCCGTCTTGGCATCGGCGATGTGACCGAGCCACTGCCCCCTATTTGTATCACCGCACTCCACGCGGCCACCGAGGAGATGGCCAACCGCGCGACGTTCAAGGGCTATGGCCCAGAACAAGGCTACGCATTTCTCCGTGAGGCCATTGCCCAGCATGACTTCAAAGCCCACGGCGCTCACGTCGAAGCCGATGAGGTCTTCGTGAGCGATGGCTCTAAATGCGACGTCGCTAACATCCAGGAAATTTTCGCCGCTGATACGCGCCTCGCGATTCCCGATCCCGTCTATCCCGTTTACGTCGACACCAACGTCATGGCGGGCCGCACCGGGGTAAATGATGACGGACGCTACGCTGGGATCACCTACCTCGAATCCACTGCGGCGAACGGGTACGTCCCAGCCCCACCCGCCGTAGCGACTGACCTCATTTATCTCTGCTTCCCGAATAACCCAACCGGCGCCGTAGCCACACGGGTACAGCTGGCCGCGTGGGTGGCTTATGCGAAAAAAAACCACGCGATCATTCTGTTTGATGCCGCTTACGAAGCCTATGTGCGGACTCCGGGAATACCCCGCTCTATTTATGAGATCGAAGGCGCGCGGGATGTCGCCATTGAGTTTCGCAGTTTTTCAAAATTAGCCGGCTTCACGGGACTCCGCTGCGCCTACACCGTCATTCCAAAAAACCTCCAAGCCCGCGACGCAGCCGGCCAGGAACACTCCGTCCACGCTCTTTGGAATCGCCGACACACCACCAAATTTAATGGCGTATCGTACCCTGTGCAAAAAGCAGCCGCAGCCGTCTATACCCCCGAGGGACAGGCCCAGACCAAAGCCTTGACTGATTTTTATCTCGGTAATGCAAAACTCATCCGCGAAGCAGTGCAGCAACTCGGGATGACCTGTATCGGTGGCGATGACGCCCCTTATATCTGGGTTAACACCGGCCGCGACTCTTGGGAATTCTTTGATCTCCTCCTCAATAAAGCCCAGGTGGTCTGCACCCCAGGCGCCGGCTTCGGCAAATGTGGCGAAGGCCACGTTCGCATCAGCGCCTTCAACTCTCGCAGCAACGTCACGACGGCTCTCGCCCGGATCGCAGCGGCCCTGCGTTGAGCGAGCTCGCTGCACGCATCAGCGGGCAACCGCTCGATCACACGACTAGCTAGCGCGACCATTTATATCGCGCTTTAGCTCACGGCCTGTGGCTATCTTGCCCCCTATGCTTACGCCTGCCCTCGAAAAACAGCGCCAGCAATTGTTCGCGCAAACCGTGACCGGCATGACGAGCAAATTGGCGACGGTGACGGACTCGGCCAGCATGTTCACCGCCCTGCGCTGGGGCATGGAGGAGCTCGATCAAGCTTACGCCACCACCCCCGCTAAAATTCGGGCGACCGTCGCTTGCCGCGCCGGCTGTGGCCATTGCTGCAGTGTGCCGGTAGAGGTGCAGGCCCATGAAGTTTTTTTCGCGGCGGAGTATATCCAGACCCATTTTACTCCGACCGACTTGGCTGCCGTCATCACGCGCGCAGCCGCGCATCGCACACGCGCTCTCAACCTCACCCACAAGGAGCGCACCCGCTTACAACAACCCTGCGCCTTGCTCCAAGATGATCGTTGCTCCATCTACGCGGGCCGACCCGAAGCCTGCCGAGCGCATCATACCAATAATGCCGCCGCCTGTGCAGCCCATGCCGCGGACTCCACCACGCCCATTGAGAAGAATTATATCCCCGCGCTCCGCGCTCGATTATTTGCGGTCATGCTTGGCTTGGATGAATCTTTAGAAGCGGCAGGTTGGGATGATCGCGCCTACGATTTTGGCTCAGCCCTCCACGAAGCGCTGACCAACAGTCTTTGCCTCGTGCGCTGGCTGCAGCATCGGCCGGCTTTCCCTGATTCATGCCTCGCCCCGTAAACAAATTGACCGCAGAATATTATCTCGAAGTCCCCCTCGCTCAAACGATACTCGCCCCATGACCCAACCCCATATTCCTCAAAAATCCCCTATCCCTGTCGTCGTCGAAGCCGGTAAGACTTATTATTGGTGCACTTGCGGCCTAAGCAAAACCCAACCTTTTTGTGATGGCGCACACAAGGGATCGACATTTGCCCCGTCTCCCTACACCGCTGAAAAAGATGGCACCGTCTATTTTTGCGCATGCAAGCACAGCCAAAAAGGCGCGCTCTGCGACGGTAGCCATAAGGCACTATAAGTTGACAGATCGAGTGCGCGGATTGCGCGGCCGCTCCGCCCTCTCACCAATTGCCGATATCGTCAGCAGTCTCGGCCGCCTTATCGGGCCCCTTGGAAAATAAATCGTAGCTTCCGGTATTTTTTACCCCCGGGTAGCGGTATTCGTAAGGCTGCCCCCAAGGATCGACGGGCAATTTTCCGCCCGAAACATCTAAATAAGGGCCGCGCCACCGGTCGCTATTGTTAGCGGTTGAAACCAGCAGCGCCCCGAGGCCCTCGCTCGTCGTCGGATAATCTCCGAGATCAATTCGATAACGCACCAAGGGGGTTTTGAGCGAATCCCGCACAAAAATCCGCGTGATCGCTTCCTGACTTTGGCCAAAAATTTTATCGGTATTACTGACAACAAGCCCAACCAGCAGACCAATAATCGCTAAGACTACTAAGATCTCCAACAGCGTGAAGCCTGCCCCCCGTTTCTTCCGTCGCGCGCGGCCCCCCTGAGCTTTGTCGCTTAAACCGCCAGCCCCAGGGGCTAAAGATAATATCGGGTATTTCATGGGTGGAAGAGGAGCTGAATTCCATCAGTTCACACATAAGCGAGTGAACTTTACCAAATTCAGCTAAATCCCTAGGCTGACCGCGAGGAGAAAAAATCCGCGGCGCACCTCAATGAATGGGACTGGTAAGCTTTTGCCTCACGCCACCCACCCGCCCTCAAGTCGTCGACGGCGGAACGTCCTTGGCTTTGCGTTTGGCGAGCCGTTTTTGCCGCAACCGGAGCAACGCTAGCGCGCTCATGGCGCCGAGGAAAATCGGACTCGCGGCTCCACCGCCCCCACCACCGCTGCTCGTGCCACCACTGCTTACAGTCGGGGTCGTAACCACCGTAGGTGCCACCGTGATCGGTGACGGAAAAAGCCCGAGGGCCTGGCGGCCGCTAAAGCGCGTGCTAAATGAGGGAAGCACATAATCCATATCTCCATTGGAAATACCAAACCAAGACAGCAAGTCGCGGGCGTATTCATCAACGGCGATGCCGGGGATAATGCGTCCGGCGCCCGTATCGAGCTCGGAGATTTTCTGGAAATCTGGATAATAACCATTGGCACTATCTCCAGCGACTTTGCCGCCATTCACTGCCCCACCCATGACGAGGTGATTAGCGCCCCACGCGTGGTCGGAACCCGTGCTATTGGAACTGAGTGTCCGGCCAAAATCTGAAGCAGTAAACAGGGTGACCTTATCAGCCATCCCGATCTCCGTCAGCGCCGAGGAAAAAGTGTCGATGGCTTTGCTGACCATGCCCAAATTATTCTGCTGATTGCTAAACAAGTCAGTGTGATTGTCCCATCCGCCGATCTGCACGAAGAAAATCTGCCGGCGAGCACCAAAGCCTTGATTGGATGAAATCACGCGGGCAATCGTCGCGAGATTAGTCGCCAAAGCATTGCCGGTGGGAATCGGCGTCTTGAGCGTGACGCCACTCAACGCGGCGGCAAAACTGTAGTAAGAATCAACCGCATCGCTGGTGCTCTGCGCGTAAGTTTGCTCGAAGAGATTGCGGTAGTTCTGATCCACAATACTGCTGACCCCTTTCGTGCGCAGCGCTGTTAGATTATTAACCGCGGTCGGACTATAACCGGTCAACGCCGTCGCCCCGTTAGCTCCGACCGCATAGGTGAACGCTTGCTTGCCGGTTAGAAATACATTTTGCCCGGAGAGCGAAATATTCATCGAGACCAAACTCGGACTATTGAGCGATTTGATAATATCAGCCGCCCGTCCGCCCCAACCAATCGCCGTGCGTTGATCAGGCATGCAAGTTTGCCACTGCTTTACTTGATCAGCATGAGAATAAAGTGAGACCGGCAAGTAGCGACCAGCTTGGTAGTCAGTCAGCGTTAACGGGCGGACCAAGGAGCCTACGTTCGAAATAAAGGAGAGGCGACGCGCGTTAAAAAGATCTCTCACTTCAGGCATCGCTGGGTGAATACCGAGCGTGCGCCCCCCCAGATTACTCGGCGTAATCTCCAGTAACGTATCCTTCGTCAACGCAAGCAGCCCACGCTTCTTCGCGTAAGCCTCATACTCGCCCGACGTGGTCGGCACGAGCATGTTAAAAGAATCGTTACCACCCGCGAGAAAGAGACAAACCAAGGCACGGTAATCCCCACTGGTGGCAACCGTCTGCGCAGCCAATGAATTAGCTAACCGCAGAGTGAGCAACGTCGAGAAAAGGGCGCTCGAGCCGACCGCCGCGCAGCTAGCCTGGCTAATAAACTCGCGGCGATTGAGGGGGCGATCAGCGGAAGTGCTCATGACGTATAATTATTTAAGCACGGCACAATCAGGCGATACCGCGATCAGGTAGATCGCCTGCCTCACCTTAGTCAGCGCCAGCGTACTCCCCGTTGGAACCATGGCGGCAGTAATGCCATTAACCGCCGTGATAATTTGAGCCCGTGTTGCACTACTCAACATGCCATGCGTGAGTAAGAGGTCGATGTTGTCCACCATCGCCTCCGTGGTCAGCGCGGCCTGCGAGGTAAGATCGAGGCTGAAGCTACCCGCTGTTGTTGTGATTAAATTATAAATTACGTTAGGCGTCGTGATGCCATACACCGCATTCAAGATTTGAAACTCAGGTCCAACGAGACCGTAAGTGCTGATGACCCCCTGCGGCTCATAATCGGGGAGATAAAAATTAAAGACGGAGGGAGCCGACAGCGGATATTGCCCCAAAGTATTTTCGGTAACGGCGGTGGTGAAATCAAACGGCAACAGCGTGGTGGGCACTTTATAATTAAAGGCCCTCAGCAACCCAGTAACCCGCAAAAACGGCTCGTTGAGCTTACCATGCGCTGGATCCAAAATCATGCTTAGGCTGCGAGCTTCGGTATCGAGCAAGATCGCCTTGATCACCGCAGCTAAGTCGCCGCGCTGACCGCGGCCGTTATTCGCAAATATAGCAGCGACGCGCGTGATGTATCCATCGGAAGGATTAGAGGTCACTAAACGCTGAATGAGCAGACGCGCAATGTAAGGGCCCACTGTCGGGTGCTCGACCAGATTATCGATCGCATCACTCACATCCTGCATCCCCGTCTGGTTAGCTGGGAGATCGCGCTTTCGCACCCCTGGATAATCAAGCAGCGTCTTGGCGCCCATATCGTGCTGCTTATCCCACATCTTCATCGGGGCAGTATAATTCTGGGTCGTGATGCGAGGGAAATCGAGCAGGCCTGTACCCGTCCCGACCGCATTCGGATTAAAATCTTCGGTCGTAAATCCCGTGAACACCCGCGCCATTTCCATGATCTGCACATTAGTATAGGTTTCCAGGGGACGACCGGTGCTGTCGTTGATGTAATTCCCTGCAGCATCCAGCTGGTAAAGCCCAATGGTGAAAAGCTGCATGATCTCGCGAGCATAATTCTCATCGGGCCGCGTGCCCGTAGTAAGGTTTGCTTTGCGATTTTGATAATGCGTGAGGTAGCGACCCATCATCGGGTGATAAGTCACATCAAGCACGAGTTGACGAAAAGTCCCGAAGCTATCGCGCGCCAACATGTCATAGTAACTGCTGGAGCCTTCTTCCGCATTATAGATCGTCGAGGTATTGTCCGAAATGACAAAAATCTGACTCAGCGCATAAGCGACCCGCTGACGCAATTGGTCGCTTCCTGAGATCATCACCTGATTACGCGCCCGTCGATTGTAGGGCGCCGTAATCGAGGTAATTTGCCCCGAAGTTTTGGCGGCGACCGCCAGCGGCGTAGCGAGTGTCGCGGGTTTCGCCATCTCGCGATCAATCCACGCACTATAATTATAATTTAAAGCTCGGAGCTCGGCAATCGATTCAGCCGAAGGACCAAACGTGGCTTGTGCCAGAAAGCGCGAAGCCTGCTCATCGGCCGTCAACCCATTGTCCGGCGACACGGTCTGAGCAGCCAACTGCGCGACTAAACTAACGGCCAGACATACTAGCGTGAATTTGGGCAAACCCATGAAATCTATAGTGGGGGGACTAATTAATTCTGCAACTGAGCTAATTATTTCGTCGAGTCTTAATTCAGCCTAAAAGCATAAATTAACAAAGCGGTCACATGCACGCACCGGACGGTCCGGGGACAGAATCATTCCTCGCCTGAGGCAGGGCGGTCCAAATAATCGGTTAACACCGGAAGCTCTTTCTCACGGCGACCACTGAGGTTGCGGATAAAATAAGGTTCTGGTGGCAGCAGGCCAGTATCCTCTTCGCTGTCCTCTTCATCATCCGTCTCGAGTCCCTCGATCACATAAGTTTCTCCTTCCTCAAAATATTGCGACACCCGCCGGGGCGTCGGGTCGAGCAACACTAGAGGATGCGCGAGCTCACCCTTAGTCTTCACTTGAACGAAGTGGCAAGGGAAGCACTCGTCTTTATAAGAATTAATAAAATCACTGAGCCACTTATTGGCCACGCCTTCGCGCTTGGTCAGGAAAACAACGTCCGCAAAATGAATGCAGGCCGAAAACCATTGTTTCAGCACGGGGTGCTTTTCTGCTAACTGACAATCAACAAAGGATAAAATCCGCGCAAGTTCGGCTCCTTGGGACTCCAGCCAAGGCTTTAAAGCTTCCAACTGATCCATCGGACTAACACGAGAGTCGGCTAGAAAAAAAACGGTGGTCTCAGGAGCAATTTCCATAACCGGTAACTCCGGAGCGACCCACTCCCAGCGGCGCACTGTCAGATTTTTTAGCGCGGCCAACTTAGCATCGATGGGATCGGCGAGCTCGCTCGCAGCCAGCAGCACCAGCGCCGGCGCTTCCGCCGCGAGCCCATTCTCTACTAAATCGCGCACCACCGCCCGGCGTCCCGAGTTCGGCGAGCCAATTAAAAAATAAACTGAAATCATAGTTAAACGAAGATCACCGCCATGCTCAGTCCGTCAATCTGCCTACAAACGGCACCGGCTTGAGCTAAGCGCAGGTTGGATCAAAACTTGAAAGTTTGGGTTTGTGCATGGTGACGCATCCAGTGGTCAACCAGCACGAGCGCTGTCATGGCCTCAACAATGACCACCGCGCGCGGCACCACGCAGGGATCGTGGCGACCCCGGGCGTGCAAGTCAGTAGCGACTCCGTGAAGATCCACCGTTTTCTGAGATTGGAGGATTGTGGCAGTTGGCTTGAACGCGATGCGGAAGATAATTTCCTCACCATTACTAATGCCACCCTGCACTCCGCCGGAACGATTGGTCGCGGTGCCGATTCCTGCCGCGCGGGACACGAAAGCATCATTGTGTTCGGAGCCCTTCAGCTGAGCCCCTGCAAAACCACTGCCAATTTCAAAACCCTTCGTCGCCGGCAGCGAAAGCATCGCTTTAGCCAGATCAGCCTCGAGCCGATCAAAGACGGGTTCGCCCAGCCCAACCGGCACCCGTCGAGCACGACACTCGATGATGCCACCAACAGAGTCGCCCTCACTCCGCGCTTGTTTAATTCGCTCGACCATCTGGGCCGCGGTAGTCGCATGCGGACAACGCACCGCCGATGCTTCCACCTCAGCTAAACTGGGAAAATTGCTCATGGCCGGCGCGGCAAGATCATGAATCTGCGTAACGTAGGCGCGGATTTCTACTCCACCCGCCAAGAACAAGATTTTCTTAGCAACGGCCCCCGCGATAACGCGACCGATCGTTTCACGTGCAGAAGAACGTCCGCCGCCACGGTGGTCGCGATGACCGTACTTAGCCTGATAAGTATAATCAGCGTGTGATGGGCGAAATTTCTCGCGCATCTCATCATAAGCCTCCGATCGTTGATCGCTATTGTGTACTAAAAATGAGAGCGGCGCTCCCGTTGTCAGGCCTTCAAAGACTCCGGCCAGGATCTCCACTTTATCAGACTCTTTTCGTGGAGTCGTGATGTCGCTCTGGCCTGGGCGACGACGATCAAGATCTGCTTGAAGATCAGCAACCGTTAGGGGGAGTCGTGGCGGGCAGCCATCGATCACCACGCCCACGGCCGAGCCATGGCTTTCGCCCCAAGTGGTTATCTGGAAAATTTTGCCGAAAGAATTAGGCACGGCGCAGAGAATTAAACCAACCCCGACCGCAGGCAAGCTCCTAGCGCGGGATCCTGAAGTCTCAGGAGTTAAGGTACTTTAAATGATTTCCTAATAAATTATCAGCAACTTTGGACTGTTGTTGTTCAAATGGATTAGGTGCAGGCTGCTAGTCTATCAACTAGCACGCGGGGCCCATCTTCTCGTGCAAACCAGCGCTAGGAAGACTCTGCGTCGCACACGATGAGGCGCGTATGAAAAAATAATCCCAAGTCGGGCTGACCCAATACCTCGGCCTTCCTAGGCTAGGACCCACAGGCTGGGCGACCGCTGGTGCCCCCGCCCGGAATTGAACCGGGATATGACGTTTAGGAAACGCCTGCTCTATCCATTTGAGCTACGGGGACTAAGCCGCTTTCCAGACATGCCTAGGCCTAGGCATTGGCAAATCAAAAATGCCCGTTGACAGAGGAGAGGGGAAACTCAACCTTCCGACTCCTTTTTCAACATGAGCACCACCGAAGCCAAGCAACAGACCCTTAAGCCGCAGGAAATTCCTTTCACCCAGCCGCAGCTGATGAGCCGTTACATCACCGACACGGGTAAAATTCTGCCCCGCAAATACACCCACCTCTCCGCTAAAGAGCAGCGGAATGTTACCTCCAAGATTAAAAGCGCGCGCAATTTGCTGACGATGCTCTAAGCGCTTGCTTAGTCCCCAATTTCAGCCGGAGCATCTGCTCCGGCTTTTTTGTCGCTGGATTTCATGCCTGCAAAAATTTACTCCCCCACTCCGATTAACCTCCGCCGTTTAGCGAAGGTCTTGCGTGATGGCGGACTTGTCGCCTTACCCACCGAAACGGTCTACGGCCTGGCTGCTAACGCCCTTGATACCCGAGCCTGCCGCGCCATCTTTAGCGCCAAAGGTCGGCCGACCCAAGATCCCTTAATCGTCCATGTGCTGGACCTCGCGCACGCCGAAGAACTCGCAACCTTTCACCCGCTGGCCCGGCGTCTCGCCCGCCGTTTTTGGCCCGGCCCGCTCACGCTAGTGCTGCCGAAAAAAATCTGCATTCCAGATATTGTGACGGCGGGCCGCGCCACCGTGGCGGTTCGCTCACCGGCGCATCCACTGACTCGCCAGTTGTTACGCCGCGCCGGCATCCCCCTAGCCGCACCAAGTGCAAATCCTTTTGGCTACATCAGCCCCACCACCGCCGCCCACGTCCGCGATAGTTTGGGGAAGAAAATTTCTTACATCCTTAATGGTGGCGCCTGTAGCGTCGGTGTGGAATCTACTATTCTCGATTTAACGAACCCGGCTGCGCTGAAAATCTTGCGCCCAGGGGCCATCACGGCGGCAGATATTCGCAAATTTATTGGTGCTAAAATTAGCCTCCAGACCGCGAAGCCAACCCACCAACCGCGATCGATCGGGCAACTCGCTCCGGGGTTATTGCCCCAACACTATAGTCCGCATACGCCCCTGCTGATTAAGTCAGCGTGGACCCTCCTGCCGCCCACCGTGGCGGGAATTTATGTGCAGCGCCCTAAGAAAATTCTGGGACCTAACTGCTTTTGGCTCAGCGAACGCGGCGCCGGCCAAGCTGTGGCCAAAAATCTTTACCAGGTCCTGCGCCAAGCGGATCAAGGAGGCTATCGGCAGATTTGGATAGAAGCCTTGCCCGCAAATGCTGACGGACTGACTGCCGCCATTAATGACCGACTGCAGCGCGCAGCGGCTAAGCGCTGACTGAGCAGATTTTAAAGCACGCTGGCCAATGTCGTCAGCAGCCGTTCATTTTGCATCTGTGTGCCGACGGTAATGCGCACCCACTCCGGTAGTCCATAGGGCTTAACGGGACGAACGATCAACCCGCGTTGCTGGAGTGCACTAAAGATGCGCGCGCCATCACCGACCTTGACCAAGATAAAATTCCCGCGCCCCGGGACAAATTCCAGACCTTGCGCGCGGAAACCCGCGCTGAGCTGGATCAAGCCAGCCTGATTTTCACGAAAACAATGGGCCACAAATTCATGGTCATCTAAAGCGGCCGCCGCTGCGGCCGCCGCCACTCCACCGACATTAAAAGGCTGCCGCGCTCGCTGAATGATCGCGATCAATTCTGGCGCGGCATAACCATAACCCACCCGCAATGAGGCGAGGCCATATATTTTTGAAAAAGTCCGCAGACAGATAATTTTACGTCCTGCCGCGATCAAAGCCCGAAGATCGGGCGCAGCGGCCACGTATTCAGCGTAGGCCTCATCAAAGATTAATATCACGTGCGGAGGCAAAGCTTGCACCAGCGCATTAATTTCTTCCGCCGTGTTGGCCCCGCCGAGGGGATTAGCGGGGCTCGCGAGAAACACGAAGCGTGTTCGCGCGGTCACGGCGGCCGCGAGACTCGTTAAATCCTGCCGCATTTGCTGGAGCGGCACTTCGACTGGCGTGGCCCCAAACATCAGCGTGACCAATTTATACACGACAAAGGATGATTGGTGCATCACGCACTCCACGCCAGGAGCGAGAAAAGCATGACCCAACAGTTCCAAGATTTCATTGGAACCGTTTCCAATAATAAATTGATCCATCCCCAGATTCCATTTTTGGGCTAACTTCTGCCGCAGCAAAAAATAGCCACCATCAGGATATAAATGCGCCTCGCGTAAGGCGCGCTCACCAGCCGCTATGGCTAGTGGCGAGGGCCCCAAGGGATTTTCATTTGAGGCGAGCTTGCTGATACTGGCCGGATCGAGCCCCAACTCCCGCGCCACTTGATCAATCGGCTTGCCCGCTTCGTAGATCGGCTGGGTTAATATTTTCTGATTCGCAAGGTCCGCAAAAGTCATGCGCCTAGCCCACGCGCTTGACGGCTTTGACTCAAATCAAAAGCAGCCTGCGTCAGCGCGGTCCGCGACTCGGGACATGCACCCATTGCATCCCCGCCGCCTCAGCCGCCTGGATGCCGGGTTCCGCATCCTCAAAGACTAAACACTGGGCTGGCGGCACTCCCATTTTTTTGGCGGCAAGTAAAAACATCTCTGGGGAGGGCTTGCCGTGGGTTACATCTTCAGGGGTTACGACCACTGAAAATAATCCGGCTAAACCGACCTGCTCTAACGTCCCTCGCACCACCACCCGCGGCCCTCCCGAGGCAACACTGACAGGGAATTGTAGAGCGACCCCCCGAGCAAAATTGACGACGGGCTCGATCAACTTCACCCCACCCTGCAACGCCACAAACCGCGCTTCTTTTTGGTGAAATACCTGATGGGGATCTAAAGCGATTCCATAGTGCCGGCCTAGTAATTCAGCTACCCGCAGCGTCGGAACTCCGCCGAGCGAATAAAATAAATCCTCACTCAGCGGCTCCTGTAAACCCGCGTGCTGCATCGCCTCATTCCAAGCCTGATAATGCAGCGGCATGGTATCAACGAGCGTACCGTCGAGATCAAAAATATAACCAGCAAAATTACCGTCAGGAATAACTAACTTCATGAGTCCGCTACGGTGCGAGTGCTCGCCAGTTTGGCAACCGAATCCTCTGTCACTAAACTACACCTCAACGCCGCCCGCCGCGCGTGAGCCGGCTCTTCGGTTTTTCTGGGGCTAACTGGGGCATACCGCCACCATCAAAAATGCCAGAATAGGTATAATTAAATCCCGCAACTTTCTTCCACTCGATGCTCTGGCCAATAAAACGCTCAATACTACGAGCATCACGCCACGTCTCCTCCGTCACCAATGTGAAGGCATCGCCTGTCTTGTGCGCCCGACCCGTGCGCCCGATGCGATGAACGTAATCTTCTGGATTTTCGGGGACGTCAAAATTGATCACGTGCGACACATCTGCAATATCAAGACCACGTGCGACCAAGTCGGTAGCGACCAACACTTCATACTGACCTGATTTAAAGCCCTTGAGCGCATCCGTCCGTTCTTGCTGGCTGCGATCAGCGTGCATCACTGCACAGGTATGGCCTTCTTGCTTGAGTCGGCTAGCTACGTAGTCCGCCCCTGACTTAGTTCGTGAAAAAATAATGACGCTCTTATACTGAGTCTCTTCCAGCAGGTGCGCGAGGAGGTCAAATTTCTGCGCTTGGACCACCGGGTAAAAGGCGTGCGTGATCGTCTCGGCCGTAGAGCGCTGCCGGCCGATAGAAATAGTTTCGGGAGAGCGGAGCGCCCAGGCGGCGAGCTGCTCAATTTCGGGCGGGAGTGTCGCGGTAAAAAATAATGTCTGCCGCTCGCGCGGCACCTTGGCTACGATGCGCTTCACATCAGGCAGAAATCCCATATCGAGCATCCGATCGACCTCGTCGAGTACGAGGATATCAATGTTATCGAGACGGATTTCGCCTTGCTCCATGTAGTCGAGTAAACGTCCAGGAGTCGCCGCGAGGATATCCACTCCGTGGGAAAGATCTTCCCGCTGCTTACCGTAACCAACGCCGCCGTACACCACAGTCACGCGCAGATCGGTATATTTTGAAAAATTCTTAAAAGCCTCTTCTACCTGCACCGCTAGCTCGCGAGTGGGCTCCAAAATCAGGCACCGCATCTTACCATGCTGCTGCAGCCTATTTAAAATAGGTAAAGCAAAGGCAGCGGTTTTCCCGGTACCTGTCTGGGCTGAACCAATCACATCGCGACCGCTTAAAATAATAGGAATGGCCTGTGCTTGAATCGGCGTAGGCGCTTCGTAGCCCATGCTTTGTACGGCAAAGGCAATCCGATCACTCAGCCCCAATTGGGTGAAAGCCGTATCAAGCTTAGGCACCTCAGGCAGGGGCTTAGCAACTTGAGGAAGACGGGCCGCAACCGGAGCTTGGGCAGGTTTCGTTGAAGTCGATCGATGCTGAATCGGGGCCGATGACCGCGTCGGACTAGAAGATCTCGCTGGATGAGCGGTCGGCCGCTTGTCATGGCGAGGTTCGCCACTTTTTAGAACGGGTCTCCCTGATTTATGAGCCGGCTTGTTCTCGGAACGCTGATCGTCCTTCGTAAAGGTCTGCCGGATTTTTGAAATGAGCTTACGGAGCATGAAAAAGTAGAGTGTTGGTATCGGGTCCCTCCGAGAGCATTGCAATCCCGCATCTCCAGTCAGCCCAGCCCGCGCCCATACATCAAGTCGGCCCGACTCATCATCTGGCCCCATCCAATCTTTGATCGGCTCTAGCTTCATCCCCCCATCTCTCAAAAATTAATCTGAAATCCATGCAATCAACTCTCTATCAATTAATTGCATTCGGGCAGTGAGTTTTGGTCATTCAATCTATTAACGCCGATGGGCACGCGTGGCGGCATACCACAAGGTTGGAAAACGTATGGGGAAATTACGACGGACCTCTTCATCCGCGGGATCAGCGGGCAAGCCTTTCCATAGAGTTAGCCAATCCTCTCGCCCCTCCGCCACCGCCCCGAATAAAAGCGCGGGCTGGCGTACAGGCCAATCGCTCCAATGGAGTACGTCCGGAGGGAGCGGCCATTTCGATTTGTCCGCAAGAAATGGAGCGAGAAACTCCACCCCTCGAACCATCGTGCGACCATCAGCGAGTTTAAATTTTATCAGATCTTCTCCCGGAGTGGAAAGCAGCACAGCGAGGCTCGTCATGATATCCAAATTAAAAATGGAATACCCGTAGGCTTTCGTCCGCGCGAGTTCGCGCGGGAAGCTGCCATTGGGCGCCATTTGCAGCGGCAAGATAATTTCCTTAAAACGCCGGCGACAATCAGTGAGCGTGCCCTGATCATCGAGCAGCAGCGCAAAAGCGGTCGCCTGTAATAACCAGCAGGTGCCATGGTTATTATCTGCTTTGCGTTCATCTAGACCGTAAGGATGCGTCTGCAGCCAATGGAGATAATCGCGAAACCAAGCATGCGCGGCCGCTTCCGTCGCCGCATCGAGTGCCTTCGCTCCGTGGAGTGCGCGCAAACCCAGGGCCACTTCGGCTAAATGCACCGTATCAATTAACCCAGTCCCCCGCCCCGTACAGACGCCTTGGATTGATTGCGCATATTGCAAATTGGGATTCAGGCGGGTTGTGGGATCGATGAACCACACTCTTAATTGCTGCACCGCGGCGACAGCGTAGCGCTCGTCGTGCGTAAGTTCATACGCGGCGGCCAGCGCACCCACGTCTCGCGCGAAGGCAAACATCAGCCGGCGATGAGCCACAAAATTATTCGGATTAGTCTCCCCATCACGGCGCACGTATGGCCCAGTCGGATTTTTAGGATCGGGCCACCAATAATCACCCTCCGAGGAGAAATCATGCACGCCACCAGGACTGCGTGGGTTCACGACCGCCGTAATAGAAATTGGCTGAACCCCCAACGCCGCGTCCGCTAGGGACACGACACGCGGCAACTCATAAGCGGATAAGTTAAATGAAAAAAGCGCGAGGGTAAGCAGCATAAGGAGAAAGTAGAATAAATTGAGCTGATCTAAAAAATTCGCCGATCCAAAAATTTAATTTCTAATCACAAGCAGGTCGAGGGAAACCCTCCACAGACGATCAATCCTTTTGAAAATAATCAGTCGCATAATTGCCGCCAACCCGATGCCATCTCTGCTCTTAAGCTAGGCCATTGGCCGAGACTTCATAACCTTTTAACCTGTGACCGCCCCTGATAAAATTCCGACCAAAGCTGCGCTGATCGCCGGTTTTACGACCATCTACCTCGTCTGGGGATCCACTTATCTCGGCATCAAGATTGCGGTAGAAACTTTGCCGCCTTTCCTGATGGCTAGTGCGCGTTTCCTCGTGGCTGGTGGCTTAATCGCCGGCTGGATTGCGTTCACCCGTGGCTTTCACACCACTCGTCGCCAATGGCTCGACAACGCCATCGTTGGCGGGCTGCTCTTGCTGGGTGGCAATGGTTTAGTTTCCTGGGCCGAACAGAAAATTCCCTCTGGTATCGCCACGCTCATCATTTCACTCGGGCCCCTTTTTATTGTGCTCCTCGATTGGGCGGTCCATGCCATCAGCGGCCATCAGAATCAGGGCACGAAACCGTCGCTGGCGACCTTCCTGGGAGTTGGCCTTGGCTTCATCGGCCTCCTCGTTCTCGTCGGCCCACAACTAGGTGAAGGCGCGACCCATCTTGATCCGTGGCGTGTCGGCGCTCTTGTGCTCGCCTGCTTCTCCTGGAGTGCGGGCTCACTCTATACGCGTTATGCACGTAACCCAGCCGATCCCTTCACCGCCTCCTCCATGCAAATGCTCGCGGGCAGCCTCTGGCTCTTTCTCGTCAGCGTACTTAATGGCGAACCTGCCCATTTTCATTTTGCGGATGTCTCCGCTCGTTCTTGGGGCGCCTGGGTTTACCTGATCATCGCAGGCTCACTGATCGGCTTCACCACCTTTGTCTGGCTCATGAAGCATTGCCCCCCAGCACGCGTCGCCACCTACGCCTACGTTAACCCAATTGTCGCAGTTTTTCTTGGTTGGTGGATTGCGCACGAACCGATTGGCCCGCGGCTTTTTGTCGCTGCGGCCATCATTATCGCTGGCGTCGCGATTATCACGGCCACCAAAAATAAAACTCCCGCAAGCGCTCTGCCACCACCCAATAAGCCCCACTCAGTTTGAGATCATGCCCCACCGCCACTCAGTCTGCTTACTACGGTTCCCTTTCCTGATGAAACATTCTATTCTTCCGCTGCTGACAGCCGCCCTAGTAATTTTATCTGGCTGCCAGTCGATCAACGATCGCATTAAACAAAAACCTGAAGTATTCGCGAAAGCCGACCAGGTGACTCAGGACAAAATTAAGCAGGGCATCATCGATCTCGGTTTCACCGAAGACCTTGTCTACTTAGCGCTGGGCCAGCCGGACCAAAAACGCGAGGCGCTCACCCCCACTGGACGCACCATCAGCTGGATCTATAATACGGACTACCAGCGCTATGACGGCACCGCCTTTATCGGCTATCAACGGCGCGTCTATTACGATCCCTACCTGAAAACATACCGAATTTATTATCAACCAGCTTACGCAGAAATCTATAAAAACGAAAAAGAAGAACGTATCCGGGTCGTCTTCAAAGACGGCAAGGCCGTGGTGATCGAGCAATCAAAAGACTAACTGCTGCCGGCAACAAAATCCTCCGGCCCAACGAGTCTAGAAATTTAGCGCAATACCTGTCGCAGCTTAGGCCCGATTCGCCGCGCTAAAGCTGAATTAGCATAACCCACCCAGGCTACGGGAGAAGTTGTATCAAGTACCGCGTCGAGTGGTTGGCCCTGAGGCGCAGTAATCACGCAGCCACACGCCTGCGCAATCAGCGCGGTACAAATATCGTAAGGATGACACAGCAGCGTCGTACGCTGGCGTAATGCAGCCATCGCGAGTGGACGTATATCCGCAATCAAGCGGTCATGTCCCATCAACAATTCATAAAGCTGACCCCCGCTGCTTAAATATTGATCATCAAAAATCTCGCCGCCATCGCCGAGCGCCCGCCAAAGCTGCTCTTCGCGTTCAGCCAACCAAGTCTTGCCTGCAGGAAAAAACTTAGCAAACGAGGCAAAACCGTGCGCCACGCTTTTTGCCCGTGACGGTTGCGGCGTAAATTTTGTGCGGCGGCCCGTGCGACCAACGATTCGTTCAGCGCAGACTCGCCCACCGCGCACCACACTGAGTTGATCCCCAATGTCCTGCTTGGTCGTCGGCAATTCAGTCATCGCTGCGACCATAATATCACGCAGATTCGTTTTTGCACCGCGCTGCGGCGCCAAGGCGGCGAGACTCCACGCCGAACGTTTTTCATACATTAACCCGCGCGTACCATCAATAGGATCAAGAATGCATTTAAAAATTGTCCGCTCCACCGGCGTGCCCTTTGGAAAAGTCACCGGCCCCGCCGATTCTTCCAAACCCTCCATCACTAATTCAACCGGCCAGCGTTGCGGCCAGTTTGTTTTAAACCAAGCCAGCACCGCCTGCTCGCTGATTTTATCGATGCCATAGATCGTATCTGCGGAAGTAACCCCTACCGCCCGCGTCAACTTTCGGCCCCCGCGCTGCTGCGCCCTCCGCACCGAGCTGCGAATAGCATCCTGCAGTTGGCAGAGCAGTCGGCGGGCTCGATCAAGTTCAGCTGCTTTCACGAGATGAAATTAGCCTAAATATAATTACAATACCTTGACCGCTGCAGTGACCAAGCGCTCAAAGGCGGCCGCCCCCTTGGCAGCATTAGCGAGTGTATGGGCGTGCGTCAGATGCTCGTCTGATAAGCCTGCTCCCATATTAGTGATGCACGAAACGCCGACCACCTTGAGCCCGCAGTGACGCGCGATCAGGCAATCCGGCACGCTGGACATGCCCACCGCGTCGGCCCCCCATCCCTGCACCATACGAATTTCCGCCGGGGTTTCAAAAGAGGGGCCGCGAAAGGCCACATAGACCCCTGCGTGTAGGGTGATGCCCTCTTTTTTTGCGACTGCCTTGACGCGAGTGGCCAGCGCGGGATCCCAAGCATCGCTGACTGGGAAAAAACGCGGGCCAAAAGATTCGTCATTGGGACCCGTCAGCGGATTAAGCCCAAGAAAATTAATATGATCGGTGATCAGCATCAATTCGCTGACCTTAATTGATGCGCGTAGACTACCCGCGGCATTAGATAAAAACAAAGTATCTATGCCCACAGCCTTAAGCGTGCGAATCATGGTCCGGAGCGGATAAGCATCATCCGTTTCGTAAAAATGCTTGCGCCCCTTGAGCACAATTACAGGCACGCCATCGAGTTCGCCCGCGATCAACTCCCCGATGTGCCCCAAGACCGTGAGCAGGGGAAAGCCGGGGAGATCAGCATAGGCAATCGTGCGAGGCTGCTGAATCTGATTAGCCAAACCTCCCAAACCAGAACCTAAAATGATCGCAATCCGCGGCTGCACGCCAGCCAAAGTAGCCGTAATGATCGCCGCTGATTGCCGAACATTTTCAAGATGGGCTTGCTGCAGGGTCATGGCGTCAAGCTAGCGGAAACCCAGCCGCGGGAAAAGGCCGCATTTCAAGCACTCCAATTGTCGCCAAAAACTAGGCCGGCAGTTCGGATTCAGCCACTGGGGGCTTAGGCGGCAGCTTAGGCACTGGGATGTGCGCCGCTTGGCGCAAAAGCTCTTTATTAGAAATCTTAAGGCGCGCCGCGATGATGTTCAGCCGGACCGCCTCATTTTGCGTCAGCGTGGTTTGGCGATCGGTACCATCGCGATCAACCCACTTCACCGCATGAATTTTTTGCCGCGAGGCTTTGACTAGATCTCGCAAAAATAATTGTTCGTCATCAGGTAATTCCATACGGTCAGAGTTGGCGGAGCGGCTAGATGAAGGTCAACGCCCTTCCCCGCGTTTCAGAAAATTTCTAACGACACTGGAGCGGCACAACCGCTTTAAGTTTCGCGTTTCAATTCGCGGGTCATCAGCGCATGGAGCGCATCGGCCGGCTGCTTACTTTGATACAAAATTGCGTAAATTTCTCCGAGAATAGGAGCCGCAATCTTCCGCTCTTGGCACAAACCGTAAAGAGCCTCGGTAGTACGATGGCCTTCCACAATTGTCTTACGACTGGCGAGTAAAGCGGTGATAATTTTACCGGCGCCAATGTGTTCGCCAAACTCACGATTACGACTCCAAGCCCCATGACTGGTCGCCACCAAATCGCCAAAACCACTCAGACCATAAAAGGTTTCCGGCTTGGCCCCGAGGGCGACCCCGACGCGCAGCATTTCCGCCAAAGCCCGCGTGAGCAAAGCCGCCTTGGCATTATCCCCCAGCTTTAGTCCGTCGCAGAGACCCGCGGCGATGGCGTAAATATTTTTAAGTCCACCGCCATATTCTGCCCCGGCCAAATCAGGGCTAAGATAAATGCGTAACGTTGGCCCGCTCAGCGCGGCTGGGACACGTTCACTGAACGCATCATGACGCGCCACCGCCAAGACCATCGCGGCTGGCAAACCCCGCGCCACTTCAGCGGCATTCGTGGGTCCCGTGAGTGTGCCGACGTTGAGATCGGGCATGATCTGCGCCAGAATCTGGCTTGGTCGAAGGTGCGTGCCGAGCTCGAGTCCTTTCACCAAGCTAAGCAAAAGCTGCAAACGCGCAGTATCCTGCCGCGCGCCCCGAATCTTCTCGCTCCACTCACGCAATGATTGCGATGGACAGGCAAGCAACGCCACATCGGCCTCGAGCAGCGCAGCGCGCAAGTCCGAGGTAACTCGCAATGCAGTCGGCAGACTAATACCGGGAAGATAATCTCTATTCTCATGCGCTGCGCGCACCGCCACGGCATGCTCAGGCCGACGGGTAATCAGGGTTGTCCCTTGCCCACGCCGCACCAGATGTACCGCCATAGCAGTACCCCAAGCTCCTGCTCCAATGACCGCGAAATTAAGGGGA
This sequence comes from uncultured Verrucomicrobiota bacterium, assembly GCA_903856725.1. Classification (GTDB taxonomy): domain Bacteria; phylum Verrucomicrobiota; class Verrucomicrobiia; order Opitutales; family Opitutaceae; genus Lacunisphaera. Next base: position 59,414 of record CAIOCT010000050.1, on the reverse strand, counting down.
CGCGACTCAGGCATGAAGAAAGTCGTCAAATTTTGAAGAAGCTGGGGATTTTTTCGCTAGCAATCACAGCATCAAAATTTTCGCGGGCATTGACCAGCTCGAATCGACTGCCGAACACAGGAACTTCCGCCGCCATCGAACGCGTATTATAGCGACTGGTCATAGTATAGCCATACGCACCGGCGCTCATTAAGGCGACCCGCTCGCCTTCCCCGAGCGTCTGCAGTTGCGCGATCACCGCGAGATCAACAGCTTCGCAATGAAGTTTTTGACCAGTGTAACGAAAATGATGCACGGAGATAAAGTTAGGGGGAAAGCAGTCGAGATAGCCAGAATCACCTTGAAAGAAAGCGCTATTTTTCCGGAGGTATTAAGCGTGTCCTACCGCTGGCGTCACTGGCTCAATCAATTACCACTTACCGCCGGTCGGCGCCTGAAAGTGGTATCGCTGAAGCATACGCAATTCGCGAGTTATCTGGAAGCATCCCATGCTCGCCTCTCCATCAATCAGCACGAGCGCCGCGAACGCCGATGGCGCTGGGCGCAGACGCTATTTTTTTTAGCGGCCGCAAGCGGGGTCGGCTGGATAATTTGGGAAAGCATTTGGGCTTTTGCTTCTTTTTGACTGCCCGCCTCCCCCCGCGAAGCCAGTTGCCAGCTCCGGCATAAACTTTATGAATATCCCCATGCATCCTTCGGCTGAACTTTATCCTTGGATCTCGGTCGGCGCCATCGCGTGGGGACTGTTAGATTGTTTTTTTGGCTATCGGGTTTTCAAAATAACGCTCGCCGTACTAGGCGGTCTGCTCGGCATGATTGGCGGCCACGCCGCAGGCACGGCACTTGATTTCGGCACCGCAGGAATTATCGGCAGCCTGATTTTAGGCGGCCTCCTCGGCGCAGGGTTGGCCTATCTTCTCTATATCGCCGCGGTGTTTGTCGCGGGCTTTGGCTTTGGGGCGACCCTTGGGCTGCTTGTGCTCAGTCACTACCACCACATGGTCGCACTGCTAAGCGGGGCCGTACTGGGTCTAATCGGCGGCTTTCTCGCCGTAAAAACTCAGCGTATTTTAATTATTCTTTCAACGGCCCTCCTCGGCTCATTTCGGGCCATGGTAGCGTTAGCGTATTTCACCCATCAAATTCCATGGTTGGATTTTTTCCAAAGGCCCCAGTTTATGCCGGAATTGCTGGATCATCACGCATGGCTTTTCCCCTCAATCTTGGTCTTGGCCGTCATCGGCGTCATCGCCCAGTTCGAACTAGGTGGGTCCGACCTGAAAAAGAAAACCAAATCTAAAGACGAGTAACCTTGCTGACTCTCAACCCAACTCCAGAGTAACCCCCAATGAAAAAAGCCTTTCTCCCCTTCTGCCTGCTGGCCCTTTTGGTCGCCCTCGTGAGCGGTTGCACCAATACCAGCAAATTAGTCTCTACAGGCCTGAAGGCCGAAGTGACTTCAATTACGCGAGGTCACGACGGCTCCGTCACGGCTTCTTGGCGCGTGACCAACGATAATGTCGTCGCCTATCTTTTCACCCGCGTCCGGGCTAAAATTTATCTCAATGGCTCTTACCTCGGTCTCATCACCAATAATACCCCCTTGGCTATTCCCGCCAATACCATGTCTGTCCGCTCAGGAAAAGTCATCGGCGGTGATGCAGGCGCCAGCCGCGCACTCGATACAGCTGTGGCCCAAGGCTCAGCAAGTTATCGTGTCGATTCACAGATTACTATCTGCATCTATGATGATTCATTCGAGGAATCTAAACTCACCGCTGCTGGTACCGTTGTGGTTAAAGCAGAGTAAATGCGGCCAAGTTGTGCGATGCCTGCAAACAAGCGCTTAGAATACGGTGGTCACGCCTTGGTCTGGGCCGGCGATTGGACGCCCGCCGGTGCTCGGCAGGCGATCAGTGGCGCGGCGCGCGCGGGCTATGATTATATTGAAATCGCCCTGCTGGATCCCTGGAAAGTAGATATCAGTCTGACGAAGAATTTACTGCAGGAATACGGACTCCGTGCCCACGCCTCCTTGGGCCTTTCCCCCATCACGGATGTCACGAGCCCGAATCCCGCCATCGTTGCGCAAGGCGATGCCCTGCTGCGCCAAGCCACAGACGTGCTCGCTGGCATCGGTGGGACCGAATTATGCGGCGTCATCTACTGCGCGCTCGGAAAATATGCTGGGCCAGCGACGCCTCAAAATCGTGCCAACGCAGTAGCGGCGATGCAACGCCTCGCTGACTATGCCGCCGCGAGGGGCATCAATATTAATCTCGAGGTCGTGAATCGCTACGAGACCAATATTATGAACTCTGCACGCGAGGGGCTAGAGTTTCTGGCCGCGGTTAATCGGCCCAATGCATTTCTTCATCTCGACACTTATCACATGAACATCGAGGAAGACGGTATGGAGCAAGCCGTGCTGGCAGTCGGCGCCCGCCTTGGTTACGTACATATCGGCGAAAGCCACCGGGGGTATCTCGGCACGGGGAATGTAAATTTTGACCCCTTCTTCAACGCCTTAAAAAAAATTAATTATCAAGGGCCGATCGCCTTCGAATCCTTTTCTTCAGCCGTAGTTGATCCAGCGCTCTCCAACGCGCTATGCGTCTGGCGCAACCTTTGGAGCGATTCTGACGACCTAGCGCGCCACGCCTTAAAATTTATACGCGCGCGCTACGATCGAAAAAGTTAAGCGCCACCCCCGGCACTCGTGGAGACCGGTTGCAGTTTTGAACGGAACAAAGCTCCAACATAATCACGATTTAAACGGGCGATAAAATCGTGGGTAATATTTTTCGGACAGACCGCGCTGCATTCGTATTGGTTGGTGCAATTACCGAAACCGGCCTCATCCATCGTCTGGACCATCGCTAAGACGCGTCGATCCCGCTCCGGTTGCCCCTGGGGCATCAAACCAAGATGGGAAACTTTGGCCGCCACAAAGAGCATGGCGCTCGCATTTTTACAGGCCGCGACACAAGCACCACAGCCAATGCAGGCCGCTGCATCCATGGCGAGATCAGCGTCGGCTTTCGATACTAAGATTGAATTGGCATCTGGCGCCGCACCGGTGCGCGCAGAAATGAACCCTCCAGCCTGTTGAATTTTATCAAAAGCAGAACGCTCGGTCACGAGATCCTTAATAATCGGAAAAGCCGTCGCCCGGAATGGTTCTACCACAATCACATCGCCCGCCTGAAAACTCCGCATGTAAACTTGGCAAGTCGCTACTCCCTTGCCAGGACCATGGGGCTTACCGTTGATCGTGCAGGAACAGGTTCCGCAGATTCCCTCACGGCAGTCGTGGGCGAAGGCGATGGGTTCTGCATTACTGACCGTTAGACCATCATTGACGACATCGAGGAGCTCGAGAAAAGACATGTCAGGGCTGACATTATGAGCGGGATAATCGACAAATTTACCGGGCTGATCAGGGTTAGCCTGCCGCCAGACGCGGAGGGTGACAGAGAAAAGTTTTTTTGAAGGAGTAGAGGCGACCATGGTGAATTGCTTAGGCTTACTTATAGGAGCGCACGGACATCTTAGTGAATTCGTAGTTGAGCGGCTCAACGTTGCGCAGCGGCGCTTGGCCAGGACCCTGGTATTCCCAAGCCGCGACATGGCCAAATTTCTCATCGTCGCGCTTACACTCTCCATCAGGATATTGATATTCCTCGCGGAAATGGCCACCGCAGCTTTCTTCCCGCGTGAGGGCGTCACGGCACATGAGCTCACCAAGATCGAGGAAATCGCCCACGCGTCCGGCCTGCTCCAAAGATTGATTCAGGGTCTCGGCAGAGCCCGGCACCTTGACGTTAGCAACAAACTCCTCCCGCAAGGCCGGAATTTTCTGCAAGGCAGTCTCCAACCCCTGCTTCGTCCGCGCCATACCGCAATGCTCCCACATGATTTTGCCGAGCCGCTTATGAAAGTGGCTCACCGGCTCTTTCCCGGGATTGTTGAGCAACTGCTTCGTCTGGGCGCTGACACTCTCCGCCGCTTGTTTAAACTCTGGTCGATCGACATTCGACCGGGCACTCGGCTTTTGCTGCGCGAGGTAGTCACCGATGGTATAGGGAATGACAAAATAGCCATCAGCTAAACCTTGCATGAGAGCGGAAGCCCCGAGGCGATTGGCGCCATGATCTGAGAAATTAGCCTCCCCGAGCACGAAGAGTCCGGGGACGTTCGACATGAGGTTATAGTCCACCCACAATCCGCCCATAGTATAATGCACTGCTGGAAAAATCCGCATGGGGGCCTGGTAGGCGTTCTCCGCGGTGATCTCGTGGTAAATATCAAAAAGATTACCGTAACGCTCGCGGACAGCCGGCTCGCCCAGCCGCTTAATCGCATCGGCAAAATCGAGATATACACCTAAACCCGTTTCGCCTACACCGCGTCCCTCATCGCACATGCGCATCGCAGCTCGTGAGGAAACATCGCGGGGTGCGAGATTGCCAAAGCTCGGATAAATTCGCTCGAGATAATAATCGCGATCAGACTCTGCAATCGCGCTCGGCTCTTTCTTAACGTCGGCTTTATTTTTTGGCACCCAGATGCGACCATCATTGCGCAACGACTCAGACATTAAAGTGAGTTTCGACTGGTAGTCCCCGCTCACGGGAATACAGGTCGGATGGATCTGAGTATAGCATGGATTCGCCATACACGCCCCGCGTTTGTAAGCTCGCCAGATGGCCGTGGCATTGGACTGCCGGGCATAGGTCGAAAGGTTAAACACGTTGCCGTAACCACCCGTGGCGAGAATAACGGCGTCCGCACTGTGGCGAGTGATCGCCCCCGTGTTGAGATCCCGCACGATCACGCCCTTGGCGTGGCCATCGACGATCACCAGATCAAGCATTTCAGAATTAGGATGCAGCTCGACGCCACCCTGTCCCACCATGCGCGAGAGCGCCGAATAAGCGCCTAGCAGCAATTGCTGACCGGTTTGGCCCCGAGCGTAAAAGGTTCGCGAAACTTGGGCTCCGCCAAATGAGCGATTCGCCAAATGCCCACTATACTCACGCGCAAAGGGCACGCCCTGCGCGGCGCATTGGTCGATGATGTTAGTGGAAACCTCAGCCAGGCGGTGCACATTCGCTTCACGCGCTCGATAATCACCACCCTTAAGCGTGTCGTAAAATAAGCGATGCACTGAGTCGCCGTCATTCTGATAATTTTTAGCGCCATTAATACCGCCCTGCGCCGCAATCGAGTGGGCACGACGCGGACTATCGTGGAACACAAAGCTTTTCACGCGGTAACCCAGCTCCGCTAGTGTGGCAGCTGCCGATGAGCCCGCGAGACCAGCCCCCACGACGATGATTTCGTATTTCCGCTTGTTAGCCGGATTTACGAGTTTGATCTGGGTCTTATGCTGCTGCCATTTATCGGCGAGCGGGCCGGAAGGAATCTTAGAATCAAGTTTGGCCATGGCGAAAAATATTAAACGTGGGCCTTAACCCAACCGCCAAGAATAGCGAGAGGGATGGCCGCATTAAGGAGAAAATAGCCCCAGCAATATACCCGAGCAAAGCACTCAAGGCCACGCGTCCAGCGTTCATTTTTGAAACCGAGGGTCTGCACCAAACTTACCACCCCATGGGCCAAATGATAGCTGAGTAAACCGACCGCGAGGATATAGAAAAGCGCAACGCCAGGGCGACTGAAACCTTGCACCATCATGGTATGGACATCGCGCACCAGCGTGCCATCCGCTAAGGCAAATGAACGCTGACTCCACTCGGGGTGCTGCACCCGCAAGGTAAAATCGAGCAAATGATAGATTAAGAATGCCAAGACGACGAGCCCCGTACGTGCCATGACCCGCGAAGCCAAGCTAGCTCGGTTGGTGTGATCCACGCCGTAATTCACGGGTCGTGCGGCGCTATTTTCCCGGGTCAGCTGAATGGCGACCCATACATGGATGAGCACACAAGCTAAGAGAAAAAGCCGCACCAACCAGAGCCCGGCCCCGAGCGACTCCAGCATATGGCCATAAGCATTAATTTTTTGCGGCGGCAGAAAAATCTGCAAATTACCCAGCAAGTGACCGGTCACAAACCCGAAGAGCACCAGTCCCGTTAGGGCCATTAAGAATTTCTTGCCGATGGAGGAATTAAAGAGGGAACCAAGGATATTCATTACAAATAAATGCGCAGGGGGAAACGGGCGAGCTGGGGTAGTTACAAGGGCCAAAGGTGAACCAACTAACCTTAATGATGTAAATGTAACATCATCCAGCCTATTTCTTTATTAGCGAACCTACCGAGGGGGAGAAGTTAATGTGCACCCTCAGCGGACTAGCGGCTTAAGCAGGGAAAACTTACCGCTTGCGGCCGGCTGAATGAATTTGCGTCGAAAGAGATTCACGCGGACCCCCGCACCTAACGCACTGGCGATTGCCTCCGCCATGCCTCGCGGCGCGCTGACGTCAGCTACATACTGAAAATCCCAGCGCAGGTCGGATACTTGGACTAAACTCCAGTGCCAGCATGCGAAGACCTCGGGTAAAGCCGCATCAATATCACTTGAGGAAATAATCTGCCCAGCAGCATTAAAATATAAATCCCGTTCACGGCCAAGAATTCGATAGCCGGTGGGGGTGCGCTGCACGATATCCCCTGTGAAATATCGCAACAGCGGCATGGCCTCGCGATCCCGCGTCGTGACGTTGATTTGAAAAATATCCGGCACCTGCGCCCGCCAAGGCACCAGCTCGACGAACGCGTTATCGTCAATGACCCGCAGATTATCACCAAAAGCATCGCCGACAAAAATATAGCCCGCCTCCGTCGACCCATAAAGATCGACTTGCACCGCCGGGAAAGCTTCGGCAATCCGCCGGCTGTGCTGGCGACTGGCCTTGCCGTAAGTGAGAATGATTGTACGCACGCTGGGCACGACGACTCGCCGTTTCTGCACCGCGCGCGCGAGCATCGAGAGATAAACTGGCTCACCTTCCAAGACCTCGGGCTGGAGCGCCTGTAACTCTAAGACGATACGATCCCATTCCGCTTCCGCGAAAACAAAAGGATCACTGGAGAGATTCAAATAGACAGTCCCATCAAAATAGCGGTGCGGGAAAGGGTGATCCTCATAGGGGCATAGATTACTTGAACAGCCGATCGGCGCGAGCACGGCCTTACGATAAGGGCGGCTAGCGTAAGGAGCGAGCTGCGGATGAGCGAGATAAGCCCGCCGCATTTGAGCATTCCACCAACCCTCCTCCATTACCACCGTCATCGGCTGAGCGGTTGAACCCGAGGTGTGCTCGTATTCGTATTTTTTCTCCTGCAAGCCACGCTCAATAATAGTGTAATCAGCAAAAAAAGCCGTATGCCCGCGATTTAAAATCTCTTGCTTCGTCAGAATAGGCAGCTCGCGATAACAAGACCACTGCAACGCCGCCGGATGCAGCGGAAAGCGTTCGCCATAGAGCGGGCTGCGACGATATATTGCGCGAATTTCCTGCTCCAAGGCTGTCGGTAGATTTCCATGGCTCCCTGCGCCCAAGGCCGCGGGGGCGTTGGCAAACAAGGATGCGACGGCCGTAGTTTTCATGCGAAACCTGAGTGAAATTCCAGCGAGGGTAAAGTCAAACGCCGCTCGTTAATTTGGCCTGTTTTAATTCGGCCCAAACGGGGGTAAACAATAAGAGCGCGTCAAGCACGAGGGCGTGAGTAATCCCGCCCCGATAAGCGAGCGCATAGACTTCATCAACGGCCTGGGTGGTGATGGCGAATTCCTCATCAGCATCCCACGCCAGTTCAGCTGAACGCTGCGCGGCCTCCACCAGCACTAAATGGCAGTAATTATTTTGCATCGCAGGATTAGGCCGCACGCTGCCGAGTAAGCGCGCCCGGGCCCCCACATAGCCAGACTCTTCGCGCAATTCACGGAGCCCCGCTGCCACAGGATCCTCACCAGGCTCCATCACCCCCCCAGGAATTTCTAGAGAAAAATCATTAGTCCCAAAACGAAACTGTCGCACCAGCACCAATTGTTGATCAGGGGTCAGCGCGAGTACATTAACCCAATCAGGGGCTTGAATCACAAAAAAATCCTGCTCTCGAGGGCGTTGTGGATGTTGGAAGATGGCGCGCGTAACATCAAAAATTCGAGTCGTCGCATGCGGCTCCGTGCGAATTTTTCGCCAACGCTGCGGCTCAGGAGGAACAGAGGTCATGCGCAGTGAACGGGACTCATGGGCAAAGCCAGTGAAACAAATGGGATTAGCCAAAAAAAATGCCTCCAGGACACAAGGTCTTGGAGGCAAGAATTTTTGAAAGTAAAATTACTTCTTAGGAATCTTGATCTTCTGACCTACCCGCAACTTAGCGGCATCAAGACCAGGATTCTCGGCGAGAATATGATCGGGCTTGGTGGCGAATTTCTTGGCGATCTTCGAAATCGTGTCACCAGGAGCGACAGCATAATTACCGTTGGCATCAACCGTGCCGGTAGCCACGCCGGCACCCTTGCCAGCAGGGCCGGCAACGCGAGCCTTGAGGGACTCTTCAATTTTGGTGATCTTGCCGTTGATGGTACCGATCTCAGCGCCGACTTGGTCCAGAGCGCCTTGGATACCCGTGCGGATACCCTTGATATCAGTTTCAGATTTTGCAGCGGCAGTACGCACCTCGGCTTCGATGGTGGCGATTTTGGCGACTTCGTCGCCTTGCGCGGCCACAGTCTTTTGGAGCGTGGAAAGTTTAACGAGTGCCACGATCGAGAGGACCAGGGCGAGACCGCCGGCGATCACGCCGACGAGAGGCAAAATGCTGCCGGAGTTATTACTATCGCGAGAAAGAGTATCCATTTGTTTAAGAGTTTGAGGAGAAGTATGTAGTGGAGGCTCCACTAGTGAGGCAAGCAGGATTTTAAATCCTTTTAGCGACTGAGTTTACAGCCAATTTCACCTTTTCCGCCTGAGAGGTTGACTCGCCGCCGAAAAGACCATGCCATGACCTTTCGATTTGGCAACGGGGTGTAGCTTAGTCTGGTAGAGCGCCTGGTTTGGGACCAGGAGGTCGTAGGTTCGAATCCTATCGCCCCGACCAATCAAAAAAAACCACCTATTCGCATAGGTGGTTTTTTATTTTTCAGATTGGCCGAGCGCGCTTATTTTCCGGCTTTAAAATTAAGCTCGGCCGCGGGACTAGCAGGGCTGCCCGCAGCGGGAGCGGGGAGCGTGCTCAAGAGCATCATCGCGCGCTGCGCCCAAGCGCCAGTAGCATCGATCTGGCTAATCTGTTCAGCGAGTTGCTTCACCTCAACAGCCTTGCCAGCAGCTGAGGCGATGGAGGCGAGGTGATAAGTAGCCTCGGCCCGCACGCTCTTCAATAAAGTCGCATCCGCGCTCAATTTCTTAAGTGCAGCTTCGCCCGCAGTTTTGTCAGCACCACTGAATTGGCTAATGGCAGCGCCGAGTTGAGCACGACCAACGAGGGCTTCATTTTTGAGTTGGCCAGCGGCTTTAACGTATGTCGATGCGGCACCGGCGAAATCACCCGTAGAGAATTTATCATCGGCCAGTTTGAGATAAGCCACTCCAGCCAGCGCGTGCCCAGCATGGGCTTCCGCAAAGGCAGTCAAACGAGTCGGTTGCTCGGCAATCCGAGCATATTCTGCCTGCACCTCAGCCTCATGTTGGGCCGCAAAATATTGCCAACCCTCTCTCACCACAATGGCGACCAAGGCAGCGGCGCATACCCCAAAGATGAAATTACGATTCTTCTCCCAAAAGGCATGCACGATAACTTCGAAGCTGGGCGCAGCCACGGGAGCGGTTGCAGCATCAGCATGAGGAGAATCTGGAGTGGTCGGGGGAAGTTGACTCATAGAGCCATGAAAGAGAGCAAATGCTCCGCCGCCTGTAAATGCCTGAAATAGGCCCGCTTCGCCCCAACCCATAGCCTGGCGGCGACTTTAATCGAAGACCACGGTCTTGTGACCGTAGACCAAAATACGATTTTCCAAATGCCAGCGCACGGCTTGAGCTAAAACTGATTTCTCCAAATCACGGCCTTTGCGAATCAGATCATCAACGTTATGCCGGTGAGTAATGCGCGCCACATCTTGCTGAATAATCGGGCCATCATCGAGTATGGCGGTCGCATAATGGGCCGTCGCGCCGATCAATTTGACCCCCCGTTCGTGGGCTTGGTGATAGGGTCGACCACCGGCAAACGCAGGCAAAAAAGAATGATGAATATTGATCACCGGCCGGCCAAAATTTTTCAGGAAATCAGCCGACAAGACCTGCATATAACGGGCGAGCACTACAAATTCTACGCCCGCCGCACGGAGAATTTCTAGTTGTTGTGCTTCGGCGCGAGCCTTGGTTTCGGCCGTCACTGGCACGTGATGAAAAGCGAGTCCGTAATGCTGCGCCGCGGAGGCGAGCTCAGCATGATTGGAAAGCACGCACGTGAAGTCGCCCGCAAATTCCCCGGCGACCCCGCGCAAGAGCAGATCATGAAAACAATGTGTAGCCCGAGACACAAATAAAGCCCCGCGGGGGCGATGCGACGAGCGGGCGACTTGCGCAACCATTCCAAGAGTCGCGGCAAAGGCTTTAAATTCAGCTGGCTCCGCGGCAGCACTGTCGGCCGCAGGCACCCACTCGATGCGCTGAAAGAATTCACCCGCCTCCATGTCACGGTGTTGATCAGCGTGCAGAATGTTGCCGCGGCGAGCAAAAATCCAACTCGCCGTCTTGGCGACGAGCCCGGCCTGATCAGGACCGTGCAAGAGAGCGACGAGCGTAGCGGGCGTCGACATAAGCCTACTCACATCGGCACGACATTGCCGCGATATTGCTGCAATGGGCGCACATCGACGCGTTTCTGCTTCATCGCTCGAATCCCGCCGAGCGCTGCTTGGGCGCCCGTGAGGGTCGTCATAATACAAACTGAGTTAGCCACCGCGGCCGCGCGGATGGCGTTCTCATCCAAGCGTGGGATCATCCCCTTTGGGGTGTTGATGACCATCTGAATTTCACCGTTCTTGATCATATCCACACTGTTTGGACGACCTTCGAGGAGTTTATTAACAAATTGCACCGGCACACCACTCTGTTGCAGCAGTCGGGCCGTGCCGCCCGTTGCAACAATTGCGAAGCCCAGCTCGACAAAATTCTTAGCAAGCTCCACCGCGCTCGGTTTATCAGAATCTTTAACGCTCAAGAAGATTTTCCCGCTCAGTGGTAAACCCGGTTTGGCTGCCATCTGAGTTTTAGCAAAAGCGATGCCGAGATCGTCATCCATCCCCATGACCTCGCCGGTGGAGCGCATTTCAGGTCCAATGACGATCATCGCGCCGGGAAAACGCGCGAAGGGAAAGACGGCTTCCTTTACACACCAATGCTTTGGTTTCACTTCTTGCGTGAAGCCAAGTTCCGCCAATTTTTTGCCCGCCATGACCTTGGCCGCTAATTTTGCGAGAGGTACCCCAATCGCCTTAGCCACAAACGGCACGGTGCGCGAGGCGCGCGGGTTCACTTCGAGCACGAAGAGCTGCTGATCTTTAATCGCAAATTGAATGTTCATGAGCCCCACCACCTTCAGCGCCTTCGCCAAAGCATACGTCGCCTGTCGCACCGTCTGCAACATTGCAGCCGATAGCGTGTGGGGAGGCATCACCATGGCCGCATCACCGGAATGCACCCCAGCAAACTCAATGTGCTCCAACATGCCGCCAATCAGGGCCGTCTCGCCATCGCAGATACAATCCACATCCAGCTCAATGGCGTCCTCGAGGAATTTATCGATGAGCACGGGCTTATCAGGCATAACCTCAAACGCTTGGCGAATGACGGCTTTAAATTCTTCTTCGCTGTAGACGATAAACATGCCGCGCCCGCCCAATACAAAAGAGGGCCGCAGCAACACGGGAAAACCAATCTCATGCGCGAAGGCGAGCGCTTCGGTCTCGTTCATCGCCGTGCGATTGGGCGGTTGCCTAATTTGCAACTGCTCAAGAATTGCCGCGAATAACTTGCGGTCTTCGGCGACTTCAATGCTTTCCGGCGTGGTGCCAATAACATTGACCCCACGCGCCTTGAGCGGAGCGGCGAGATTGAGCGGAGTCTGTCCGCCAAATTGCACAATGGCGCCATCGCATTTCTCCTGCTCATAAACCTCGAGCACGTCTTCCAACGTCAGAGGCTCAAAATAAAGTCGGTCGCTGGTATCATAATCGGTCGAAACCGTCTCCGGATTCGAATTAATCATTACCGTCTCATACCCGATCTCGCGCAGAGCGAATGAGGCGTGCACGCAGCAATAATCAAACTCGATGCCTTGGCCGATGCGGTTAGGGCCGCCGCCAATAATCATAATTTTCTTTTTCCGCGATGGGATGACCTCATTTTCATCGCCGTAGCTAGAATAATAATACGGCGTGAAAGCCTCAAATTCAGCCGCGCAGGTATCGACCAAGCGGAACGTGGTGTTGACACCCGCTTTTTTACGGAGGGCGCGCATGGTATCGAAATCGATCTTCAACAAATGCGCCAACTGAGCGTCGGCAAAGCCGAATTGTTTAGCGCGGCGCAACGTCGCTACCGGGAGGGTCTGCGCCGTGAATTGGCGCAAGGCTTCCTCCATCAAATAAATTTCGTGGAGCTGATGGAGAAACCACCGATCAATTTTAGTAAGATCAAAAACCTGATCGATCGTGTAACCCGCGCGAAAAGCATGCCGGATAAAATAAACGCGCTCCGCGTTAGGCGTGCCTAATTTTTGCCGAATAGTCGCATCATCGACGGCCTCATCGCCGCCAAATTTACCACCCCCACCAAAGCCGCGCGCCCCGGTCTCGAGTGAGCGCAGACATTTCTGAAAAGATTCCTTAAAAGTGCGCCCGATTGCCATGGCCTCGCCGACGGACTTCATCGCAGAGGTCAGCGTCGTGTTGGCTCCAGGAAATTTTTCAAAAGTAAAACGAGGAATCTTGGTAACGACATAATCAATGGTCGGCTCAAAGCTCGCTGGCGTGAGCCGCGTGATATCGTTGCGCAATTCGTCAAGGGTATAGCCGATGGCTAATTTTGCGGCAATTTTGGCGATCGGAAAACCCGTGGCCTTCGAGGCCAGTGCCGAGGAACGCGATACGCGCGGATTCATTTCGATCACCACTTGGCGGCCGGTCTGGGGATCGATCGAAAACTGAATATTGGAACCGCCGGTCGCGACGCCGATTTCTCTAATGACCGCAAACGACGCATCCCGCATCACCTGAAATTCTTTATCAGTCAGCGTCATCGCCGGCGCGACCGTGATCGAATCACCCGTGTGTACGCCCATGGGGTCGAAGTTCTCGATGGAGCAAATGACCACACATTGGTCCTGATGGTCGCGCATGACCTCCATTTCATATTCCTTCCAACCGAGGAGGCATTCCTCAACCAGCACCTCATGGACCGGAGAAATTTCCAAGCCGCCGTGCACAATCTGCTCAAATTCTTCCCGATTGTAGGCGATCCCCCCACCAGAGCCGCCGAGCGTAAAGCTGGGGCGAATAATGAGCGGCATCGTCCCGATATAATCCGCGGCTTGGCGGGCTTCCTCGAGCGTATGCACCGTTTTTGACTTAGCCACATCGAGACCAATCTTGAGCATGCACTGCTTGAAGAGCTCGCGATCCTCCCCCTTCTTGATAGCGTCAGGTTTCGCGCCGATCATTTCGACCTGATATTTATCGAGAATGCCGGCCTTATATAGTTCGAGGGAAAGATTAAGGGCGGTCTGCCCACCCAGCGTCGGCAACAGTGCCGATGGACGTTCCTTGGCGATAATTTTCTCCAGAATATCAACTGTGAGTGGCTCGATGTAAGTGACATCGGCAAACTCCGGATCCGTCATGATGGTCGCCGGATTCGAGTTAACGAGGATGACCTTGTAACCCTCTTCACGCAGCGCTTTGCAGGCTTGGGTGCCAGAATAATCAAATTCGCAGGCTTGGCCAATAATAATAGGCCCAGCGCCGATGATCAGAATGGATTCGAGGTCAGTGCGTTTTGGCATGAGCGTAAGCTTCCGGAGATTTGCTTTGCCCTTATGGTGGAGCAAGAGGGAATTAAAAAAATCCCGAAACTCCTAAAAAGATGTCGGCGAGCGGGAGCTAGGGCATCAACCCCAGCAAGCCATGGCCACCGGCACGGATTAGCTTAGCTCTTTATCCAGAACAGCTCACCAGATGAGGATCATTACTGATAATGACCGCATGAGCTCCAGGTCGCATGCAGTCGCCTTAACCCAGGCGGCTAACGTCGATTCCGAGGATTTCGGCAGCACGCACTTTATCCCCGCCACTCGCATTAAGCAGACGGGCGATGTACTGTTTCTCGTGGACAGCGAGGTGGGCGGCGAGCGTAGGCCAGTGCTTCAGCTCATGGATGCGCAGGGGCAACTGCGCTGCGCCGATCAACCGGGTTTCGGTTGTCGTGAGCAGGGAAGCGATGACTTGCCGGAATTCCGTGAGGTTGCCTGGCCAACCGTAGTTAGCTAAAACCTGCAGAGCCTCCTCAGAAAATTCCACTTGGCGGGCATCGAATTGCGGGTTGGTGGTCTGGTTAGCTGCATCCTTGATCAAAGCAGGGATATCCTCGACTCGCTCTCTCAGGGCAGGCAACTGGACCAAGAGGGCAGCGATTCGATAAAAAAGCTCTTCGTTAAAGCGGCCATCCTCAGCTAATTTCTCCAAGTCGACCTCCGTAGCACATAGCAGGTGAAAATTATGAGCATTGTTCCGGATGACAGAAACCAGCTCTGCTTGAGCCTCAGCGGGCAAAGCCTGCAAGTGCTGGAGAAAAAGCGTGCCGCCCTTAGCTTGCTGGACCCAAGTACCACCTAGGCCATTTTCCCCAAGCAGGCCAGAGCGGAGACTGGCCATCGAACTGAGCTGGCAATCAATCGAAATGAGCGGACTAGCGGCGGCGGGACCAGCGGCGTGAAGCAACTCGGCGGCGATTTCATGACCACACCCCATTTCGCCGGTAATTAAAATGGGCGTACGTGCGCCCGCTAATTTTTTTAACTGAGCCACCAGTCGCTTATTTTTCTGACTCTCACCCACGAGCCGCGATTCAAAATCAGCCGCGATCACCCCAGGGGAGGCCTCGACGACGGCCGCCCGAGCCAGCAACCCCTGCCGGTAGATGAGACCCCGCTGCAACGCCTGGAGTAATTCATCTACTTTAAACGGCTTTTGCAGGTAATCAAATGCCCCATATTGCAGGGCCTGAATAGCACTCTCCGTACTCGCGTAAGCGGTCATAATAATCAGCACCGCAGTCTGATCATAGGCCTTTAATTTTTTTAGCAGCGTGATGCCGTCCATCGGCTTCATGTCGATATCGGCCAACACGAGATCAAATTGACCCGCCTTGTATGTGGCTAGGGCCTTCTCACCATCGGTCGCAAAAGCGGTTTGATGGCCGGTCGGATGCAACACCGCGCCCAACATCTCATGAATGGGAATCAGATCGTCGACAATGAGAAGGGAAGCCATAAATAAGGAGAGTGATCACCCCGCACCTACAGGGGACCACCGCGACAACAGCACAGGCCGGCTATTACTGCAAGCCGCCTGCAACTGCACCTAGTTGGAAGATAGGGAGAAACATCGCCATGACGATGCCGCCAACCACGATGCCGAGGAAGACGATGAGCAAGGGCTCTATGAGGGAAGTGAGCGCACCGACAGTCGCATCGCACTCCGTATCATAAAAATCAGCAATCTTGTTCATCATGCCATCAACATTGCCGGTAGTCTCTCCAGCTTTAACCATGTGCTTCATCATGGGCGGAAAGAAAGCATTCACTGCCATAACATCGGAGACTTGGCCACCCTGGCTGACATGTTTTGCGATGGCTACGCAGGCGTCTTCAACTTGCACCTTGCCGCTAGCTGAAGCGACGATTTCCAGAGTGCGCAAAATAGGCACGCCGGAACGCATCAGTGTGGCGTAAGTGCGACAGAAACGCGACAGAGCGATTTTATGAACCAAATTACCAAAGATCGGCGCATTGATGAGAAAATGATCTTTCTGGCGGCGACCGTTAGGGGTGGCGACATACTTGCTCGTGAAAAAGAATACCCCGTAGGCAGCACCCCCCACCGCCCACCACCATGCTTTCATAAAATCACTCAAATCGATGAGCATTTGCGTCGGAGCCGGTAACTTAGCTCCGAAGTCAGCAAACATGGCCGCAAACACTGGGATCACAAAAATTAGCAGCACATTAACGAGTGCCACCGCCAATCCGATAACCGCGACCGGATAGGTCATCGCTGACTTAACCTTCTTGGTTAATTTAACCGTCGATTCGAAATAGCCCGCCACCTTGCTGAGAATTTCTGCAAGACCACCGGAGGCTTCGCCCGCCTCCACCATTGAGATAAAGAGATTGGGGAAAGCCTTGGGGAATTTTTTTACTGCCGCCGAAAAGGAAGTGCCGGTAGAGATGTCATTGCGCACGTCGCGAATCACGATCCGGAAAACCTGATCCTCCGTTTGGTCCTGCAAAGCCTCCAGGCAGGAGACGAGCGGTAAACCAGCCTGCAGCAAGGAAGCTAACTGACCGGTGAAAATCGAGAGCTCACCAAGATCGAGCTTGTAGCTTTTTGCTTTTTTCTCAGCGGCCTTCAACTTGGCCATCTCTTGTGCGACCTTAGCCATGGACTTGGGTTTCATTGTCGAAGGATTCGCCATAGGTTTTTGATATAGGTAAGTTTTAGTTGAAGCAGCAATTCATTTTCACCCCAGATGAACTGATCTCAATTGGGCTCAGAAAGGACCCGACACCCCTTGGGGGCATCGTTAGTCGGCATGAGCCGGGCGCGAAAATTATTATAATAAATCTGGGGGGCGGGGTTTAGCAAAGGAGGATCAGGCCACGCCAATGTCTTACGGTTAGCCTTCCCAAGGCACCAACATCGGATCAAAGCAGGCCAACTTTAACGCAAGCTGATGCCCTCGCTGATAAAAAGCTGTCCCCAAAGAGAATAAGTGATGCCAGCAGTATCCGAGTCCATCAGAGAAGGGTGCAACTGTAACGGCGACTCGATTGTCATTGGCCGTGGCGGCCTCTGAGATTTTGAACAAAAGCTTGAATGCTCGCTCACCAGCGGCACTCTGCCCCAAAGAAATCGCGGCTATAGTTTAATGGTAAAACCTCTGCCTTCCAAGCAGGTGTCGTCGGTTCGATTCCGACTAGCCGCTCCAGTCTCCAGATGCGCCGCCCGCTCGTTAACAAGTCAGCGGCCCTCATAAAGAAGCACCGCCACCGGGCCGAATCTTACATTTGCCTCCAGCCCCCCGGTCCGCTTCCCTGCAGAAAACATCATCTCATGACACGCACTCTCGTCAAAGCCGCCCTCAATGCCACTGCACCCATCGACGCTCTATTTTTACAGGGCTGGGTAAGAACCCGCCGCGATGCCAAAGCGTTCTCGTTCATTGAGCTTAATGATGGCTCGTGCCTCAAGGGCCTGCAGATTATTATCGATGCCACGCTTCCGGACTACGCGCAAGTAGCCCGCGCGGGCACGGGCGCCGCCGTCGAAATTCACGGCAAACTCGTGGCCTCAAAAGGCGGCGGCCAGAAATGGGAAGTGGTGGCAGATAAATTCACTGTTCTCGGCGAAGCTGATGCCACCTACCCACTCCAAAAGAAAGGCCACACGCTAGAATTTCTCCGCGAAATCGCCCATTTGCGACCACGATCTAATCTCTTCGGCGCCGTCTTTCGCGTGCGCAGCCGTTTAGCCTATGCCGTGCACCAATTTTTTCAGGCCAAAGAGTTTTGTTATGTCCATACGCCCATCATCACCGCCAGTGACGCAGAGGGCGCCGGGGATATGTTTCGTGTCACCACCCTCGATCTCGCCACGCCTCCTAAAAATGAGCAGGGCGAAATCGACAACCGGCAGGATTTTTTTGGGAAAAAAACTTTCCTCACTGTCTCCGGGCAACTCGAAGCAGAAATTTTTGCTACGGCGCTATCCAACGTCTATACTTTTGGGCCTACTTTCCGTGCAGAAAATTCTCATACCTCCCGCCACGCCTCTGAATTTTGGATGATCGAACCCGAAGTGGCCTTCTGCGATCTGGCCGGGAACATGGACCTCGCCGAAGAGTTTGTGAAATATCTCATTCGCGATGCCACCCAACATTGCGCGGAAGATCTCGAATTTTTCAGCAAATTCGTCGATCCCGAGTTGCTCACCCGGCTCAACTTTGTCCTCGAGCGACCCTTCCAGCGCTGCAGTTATACTGCGGCAGTAGAAATCCTAAATAACAGCGGGAAAACGTGGGAGCATCCCGTGGCCTGGGGCGACAACCTCCAATCGGAACATGAACGCTATCTCACAGAAGAGCATTTCAAGTGCCCGGTGACGGTCTATAATTATCCGCGCGCGATTAAGGCTTTTTATATGCGCCAAAATGAGGACTGCGCCGTCGGCCGCGAAACTGTGGCTGCCATGGATTTGCTGGTTCCCGGGATTGGTGAAATCATCGGCGGCAGTCAGCGCGAAGAGCGACTCGAGCAACTTCGCGCGGGGATGATGCTGCATCATCTTGAGGAGAAAAATTATTGGTGGTATCTCGATTTGCGACGCTATGGCACCGTCCCGCACGCCGGCTTCGGCCTCGGTTTCGAACGCATGCTAATGTTTATAACCGGCGTCGCCAACATTCGTGATGTTATCCCCTTTGCCCGCACGCCTGGCACCGCGGAATTTTAAGTGGCGCCACGCCGCCTAGAAATATTGTCCGCACCCAATTCACTCTAGCACACCGTCCCGCAATGTCCGATACCCCCCTCAGTCCTCTGCCGCCGAGCGCAGGCCTGAAGACAATTCTACTCATCGACGATGACAGTCGCCTGCGGACAGTGCTCAGTGAAGGCTTGGAGGCGTATGGCTACCGCACCCTACAGGCCACGGACGCCAAACACGGCAGCGAACTTGCCCACACGCATCTCCCTGATGTCATTATTTGCGATATCGATATGCCCGGTCAGGACGGCAAAGGCTTTCTCAAGCAGCTCCGTCTCGATCCCGAATTAGCTGATCGGCAGTTTGTCTTGATGACTGGCGATCCTACTTATGCCAATCCGCGCGCTGGCATGGAACTCGGAGCTGATGATTTTCTGCTCAAGCCATTCTCCCTTAGCGACCTGACCCGCTGTGTCGCGGCCCGCCTGAAGCGAGCGGAGCTGAGTCGCCACCTCGAGACGCGCATCATTGAGCAATTACTCAGCAGCCTGCACTCGACACTACCCCATGAATTCTTCACCCCACTCGCCGGCATTTTTGGTCTGACTGAAATGCTAGAAGAGGAACTGGATGATTTGTCTAAGGATGAAATTCGCCCGGTTTTAAGGGATATTTTAACCTCCGCACGGCGGTTGCACCACACGCTTAAAAATTACCTGCATATCATTGAACTCGATTCCCCTTCTCGCGCTGGGTTAGCGACCGTTCTGCCCGCCGAAGCGGTCGCGCAAGCGGCGATTACCGGTATTAAGTCAGCCGCGGATCGCCACCTGCGCACAGCAGATATCACCACCCACCTCACCGGGGCCCCCTTGCGCACAACGCCGATGGAGTTCACCGCACTCCTCGAGGAACTGGTGGATAACGCCCTCAGTTTTTCCCGCAAAGAGTCGCCCGTGCAGGTTACGCTGGCCGCCGATAAAGGCGAATTACGACTTACCATTTGTGACCACGGGCGAGGCATGACACCGAAGCAACTGCAGCAGCTCGGGCTTTTTCAGCAACATGAGCGTAAAAAATTTGAACAGCAGGGTCTGGGTCTCGGCTTAGCCCTCACGCGTCGCATTGTACATCGCTTAGATGGCAATTTACGGTTCGATAGCGAACCGGCCCAAGGCACAACGGTTCACGTTGTTCTGCCCATCGCGGCCACTTGAAACAGCGCTCGGCCTAGGCCTTGACGACCACCCGCTGACCGCCGGCCGCCATCGAGGCATAAATAGCTTCAATAATAGTAAGGTCACGCCGACCCATTTCACCTGGCGCGGGCGTTGAAGTGCCTGTGAGCACGCTCTGAGCGAAGGCATCCATCTGCAATGCTTGTTGATTCGGCGGCGTAAATTTGAGCGGGCCGCGACTGGTCTCCACCACCATGCCCCGATAAGTAAAGGCGTGTTCCTTAAAATGAATCCAGCCCCGCGCGCCGTCGGCGCGAAAGCGATCAGCGCTCTGTTGGTAACTCGCCATTAAATTCGCCTGGGCCCCATCGGCAAATTCCATCCTCCAGCGCAGCGCCTCCTCCGTATCGCGAGAAATATCAGGACGTGTTTTTGGCAATTCCTGTGCGGTCACCGCTACCGGCTTCGCCCCATTTTTCGCCATGCAGGCGCCCTGAATAAGATAAACTCCCAAATCCATGAGCGGCCCACCACCGGCCAATACCCGATCGGCCCGCCACTGCCACGTAGACATGACAAAGCCACGTTCACCTGACATTTGGTTGAAAGCGCCAAAATCCTCGTCCCGCGCTAACCGCCGTAACTCCGCATGGTGAGGATCAAAAAATAACCGATAGCCAATTGTCAGTTGCACCCCCGCGACGCGGCAGGCGGTGATAATAGCATCACATTCAGCGACCGTATTCGCCATAGGCTTTTCACAAATGACATGCTTGCCCGCCTTAGCAGCGGCGATGCAATGCTCCGCATGGAGGCCATTGGGCGTAACGACATATACAATATCAATCGCGGGATTATTCGCGAGCTGGGCCATCGTGCTGTAATTATAAATATTTGCGGCCGGAAAACCGTAATCCTCCGCCCATTTTAATCCCTTAGCGTGATCACCCGTTACCACGCCAGCGAGCTGGCAATATTGTGTTTGGCGCAGAGCTGGCCCCAGCTGCCCACGACTGTAACCACCCAAACCAACCAAGGCCACGCCGAGCTTGCGCCCGACTGGCGGGGGCTCAGCGCCCCAACTCAGGCGCGGAGCCAACGTCAAGGCAGCGAGGGTTGAAACATTACCGAGAAAAAGGCGCCGAGTGAGAGGTGACACGGAGTGGAGGGGTGGATAAAAAATAAATGACTCCGGTGCTGAATGCTCCCTACCCAGAATCAGCCGGGGCCCAGCCTCGATAGACTCAACGAGGTAACTGGAAGTTCTCTAATTGGCTTTTAACTTCCTGCATGAATGCGGCCGCCCCAGCGCCGTTAACGACGCGATGATCAAAAGTGAGCGACAACGTAATCACCTCGGCGGGATGAATGACTCCTTCATCGTTGATCAAGCGCTCGTGAGCCGCGCCGATGAAGACCGTGGCCATGGATGGCGGGACGACAATCGGAGTCGCGCTCTCAATGCCAAAAGCCCCGAGGCTAGTAATATTTAGCGGCGCTTGCACCTCGATGAGTTTACCGCTGCGCGTTTCCTCGAGTGCTCGTTGATAGGCAACTTTGAAGTCGGCCCAAGATAGTAAATTGGCGCGGGCAATTGAAGCAGTCGCCAATCGATCGCCCGGCAACGCCACCGCTACCCCAACGTCGAAATCGATGCTCTCATGAATCGCGCCTTCTTTATCGACCAGACAACGAAACGCCGCGTGCTTTTCCTGAGCACGCGTCAGCCCCCAAGCCATCATGACCGAAGGCGAAGGTGCCGCCGCACCCTCTTTTTGCTTAGCAACTTCCCGCGCGCGACGGAGTCCGTCCCAACGGACATCCATCAACATGTTCGTCGCGACTACAGATTGCAGACGCTTCGTGATAGCGGGATTAAGAGCCGGCGGGCGAAGATTTCCTGTCATGGATGGAGGGGGAGTAGAGATTACCGAGGTCACGACCGGAGTCTGCTTTACCACCGGTGCGACGACCGGACTGCGGGCGACTAATGGAGAAGCGGGTGCCCGCGGGCTAGCGACTGCTGGCGCGGCGGCTTCGCCTTCGACTGGTAGGGCCGCGATACTAGCCGTATCTCCCGTGACAATGGCGATGGCTTGGCCAATGAGCACGGTGTCATCGAGCTTGATTTGCCAGCCCTTGAATCGACCGGCAAAGGATGCCTCGATGGGATACACCGCTTTATCGGTCTCAACTTCGCACAAGACATCGTCGTGCTGCACGACATCCCCTGGCTGCTTCGCTAGGCTCACGACCCGAGCGGAACGCAGCCCCTCACCCATAATCGGGACGCGGACAATAATATCGTTGGTTCCAGCAATGACCGTGTTTTGCGGGCCATGAGTCTGAGCGGCGGGGGGAACGGTAAGCTGATGCGCGGCGGCGGCGGGGACTGCCAAGGCTTGACCGCGGGTGAGATCCAAGCCGACGGTCTGCTCAATTGCCGCGATAATTCGCTGAGCATCGGGCAATGCGGCATATTCATAGATAGGATTATAGCCGATCATCACATTAGGCTTCGCGACGAGAAGAGGCGGGGCCTTAAGTGCGGCCCATAAATCAGGCTGCCCCAAAATATGGGTGATGATCATCTGACCGACTGAGCAGGCCTCGCCATCTTCTTGGACCACAATTAATCGGCCCGTTTTCCGCACCGAAGCCTCAATCGTGGCGCGATCCCACGGCGCAATTGAGCGAAGATCGATGAGGTCAATATTCACCTCACCCTTGAATGCCGCAATTGCCTCGTACGCTTTCTCCATGGTGTTACCCCAAGCGACTAAGGTGAGATCGTTACCCTCTAAACAGCGGCGCGCCAAACCAAGGGGGATGGGCACCACCGTTTCCACCGTTTCTTTTTCTGCCCAGAGCATATGCTTCGGGGCCAAAAATAGCGTGATATCTTCTCCCTGCATCGCAGTCCACAGGAGACCAGCCGCATCTTCAGGGGTAGAGGGAATGACAATATTGATGCCTGGAAAATGGGCGAACACTGCTTCATTAGCCTGCGAATGCCACAGCCCACCGCCGGGTAAATAGGCGCCGTAGGGTGCGTACAACACGATGGGTGTTTTCCAGGCCGAATGGGAACGCCAGCGTAAGTTAGCTAAATTTGACACCAGCTGATTAAAGCCTGGGTAAATAAAATCGATAAACTGCAACTCAAACACCGGTCGGCGGCCGTAAAGCGCCAAACCACCAGCGACGCCAATAATGGTCGACTCTGCTAATGGCGAATTGAAGACCTGTGCGGGAAAATCAGTAGATAGTTTTTGGGTGAGCCGAAAAACTCCTCCTTTGGGATCCTCAACGTCCTGCCCAAAAATCATCCGCTTAGACTCGGCGGCGAGTCCGGCCCGCAAGGTCCGGTTAATCAGATCACCCATGCGGTACTTGCCGGGCTGAAACAGTTCCTCGGTTAAATGAGGGGCCGGTCCCGTAATATCAGCCAGCAGTTCTGCCGCGTGCGGATTTTCAGCCTGTTCCGCCGCGGCGTATTCGCGACGTACCAACTCTTTGGCCGTCGCCTCCATTTGCGCAAATTCTGCGACAGTAATTTCTCCTGCGGCCAACATCCTATCCTTTAACACCCGCACGGGATCCGCTGCCTCCATCGCGGCGATATCTTCCTTGGAGCGGTAGAGAGTGTGGTCGTCCGAACTTGTATGACTAGCGAGCCGTACCATTTTAGTCCAAAGGAGCACCGGCCCTTCGCCCGCGCGCAATTTGGCCAAAGCAGCCTGACCAGCGGCATGGACGGCAATGGTATCAGCTCCGTCGAGACCGACCCACTGGGCGCGATCCAATACACCCAAGACCAGCGGATTGGTTTTTCGCGTGGGCGTGGAGATGCCATAGCCATTATCCTCTACGATAAATAAAATCGGCAGCCGCCGCTCAGCCGCAAAACTGATCGCTTCAAAAAAATCCCCCTGCCGCGTCGCGGCATCACCAATAGTGGTAACGACGACTCCATCTGTGCCATCAAGCTGTAAGCCCCAGGCGATACCACAGGCGGGCAGTAATTGCGCGCCGAGAGGAGTGGGGACACTCACAATATTCAACTCGCGCGAGGAAAAGTGCGAAGGCATCATACGCCCGCGAGACGCCGAATCGCGCTTCGCAAAATATTCTAGAGCCAGGTGGCGCAGGGTCAGGCCGCGCCCCGAGCACAGCCCACGGTCGCGGTAGTAAGGTAAAATAAAATCCCCCTCCCGTAACTGCGCGCCGATGGCCGCCAGCGCCTCGTGACCACGACCGGAAACGTGAAAATGCCCCTTGCCCTGCCGATTCAAGCTCTCCTCACGCAGGTCACCGTGACGGCTTTCCAGCATCGTCAGCAGCAAGTGGCGCTTCTGTTCTTTATTGAGAGGGGCGACGGGGGCCATGGCTTATTTACAGCTCAAATTTCCCAGAAAATATCCCCAAACGGCAACGCATTTCGTGCCGGCTAATGGGGGGATATTTTATTTTATTTTCTTTCAATTAACCTAGGCCTCTTAGACCCGCGCCGAGTAATCAAAATAGCTCGGTTCTTTTCACCCGAAAAGCTTCAGCGACCGCTAACGCATAAGCCCACCCTGAAAAGCAGGCAAGGCAGCTCCCAAAATGAGGGCTAAATCAGCTTCAGCCGCCGTCTTAAGCACCCCTTCGGCTAGCACCCGTTGCATTTCTGCCTGCAGCACGCCATTGAGCTGAGCAACAATAACCGCCGCCTCTCGGGTAATGGAATGACTGGGTGCAAAAACGGCCATCGCGGGATTCGGGACTTCGACCCCGTCACTATAAATATAAAAGCCCCCACCCGGCCGGCCCGTAAGGCCCGCTGCCAGCATGCGCGACCCCAGAGTAGTCAGGGCCAGTCGCTCAGGAAAATAATCACTAAGCTGACCCATCATTTGATCAACCGTAGCGATGCCCCAATCATCGATCAGCTGAAGCGGCCCGCGAGGCCAACCCCATGCTTGCATGGCGCCATCAATCGCCTCGGTCGATATCCCTTGCTGCCACAAATGACACGCTGCTTGGAGATAAAAAAATAAAGGGCGGGTTACAAAACCACCCGGTGATGATCGCCCGATAACCGGCGTCTTGCCCAAAGTTTTAATAAAAGCGAGCGCCCGATCCGCGGCTGCCCGCGTGGTCACCTGACCCAACGCTAGCTCTACGAGCGGTCCTTGGCCAGTCGGCAATGAAAAATGCAAACCGAGCAACTGAGGTGCCGCCCCCGCCAAATCCTCGATAGGAAAAACCGCCGTCGTAGTCGCCCACACGCAGTCGGAGCGAGTAAATTTAGCGAGCTCAGTAAATAACCGCTGCTTCGCTGCCAGATGATCAGGAGTGGTTTCAATCACCAAATCACAAAGATCAAAATCTTGTAGATCGGTCGTGATCCCAATGGCCCCAGTCAGTTTGTGCGCAGCCTCAGACGTGAGCCGGCCCGCTTGCACAAGTTCGCTAAAAAAACCACGCGCCGTCGTCACACTGCGCGCGAGGTCGTCTTTACTCGGATCGCAAAGAATCACTCCACAACCATGCAGCGCGCACTCAAACATGAGCCTGACCCCAAGATCACTGGCGCCCACAATCCCAATCGTGCGGCTCGGCGGCGGGAGCTCGGCAGCTGGACCCGCCGGAAACCAAGGATCTGTCGTGGCCTTGCGCCCGGCGGCCTTGAGTAAAAAAACCTGCAGGAGATTTTGCGCAATTTTTCCTGTCACCCCATGGCCAAATAAGGCCGCCTCCAGATCGAGCGCGGTGGCCAAAGGCAAATCTAACCCTTTTTCAACAACATCCAAAACGGCCAGCGCGGCCGGTCGATCGCGATATCGCGCTAACGCCAGCGTGCGTTGATTCGTAAAAAAATCTGCCGACGGGGCCGGCGGCTCCAGCCGGCGCGGTAAATCTTCTGCCGCCAAGCGCAACGCAGTGGCTTTCGCGCGGGACGACAACTCATCAGCCGCGACGAGTTCATCCACCAAGCCAATCGCATAAGCGTCAACCGCGGGTACGAGTTCAGCTTTATTCATATGCTCAACTGCGGCCGACACCCCGATCAAACGCGCGAGCCGAGCCGTGCCACCCCAGCCCGGAATCAAACCAAAACTAACTTCCGCTAAACCAATGACGGTAACGGGCGCGTTACTGGCCAACCGCCAGTGACAGGCGAGCGCCAACTCAAAACCACCCCCCGCACAAGCCCCGTGAATCGCGCAGACCACGGGCACCTTGAGACTGGCCAATTGCGCCAGCATGATTTGGCCATCGCGCGCAAACTGCGTCGCGTGCTGACTATCGGTCATTTGGACCAACTCCTTCACGTCGGCCCCAGCGATAAATATTTTTTTATGGGTACTCTGAACGATGACCGCGCGCAACGGTTGCTCAGCCAAAGCAGCGATCGCGACCCGCAAGGCGCTACAGGTCTCTCGATTGAAAATATTAGCCCGTTCTGCGGGGGCGTCGAAACTGATCCAGCCGATGCCTTCTGCATCAACCCTGTGCGTAACCGGAGAGAGATTGCTCATGAACCTGAGTTAGCGATCAACATAACGGCGCTCGTTGGGTGAAGTAAAGCTAAGGCACCATCCGGCGCGGCGCCGATGAAAATTTTCGCAAATACTTCAAGGCCACGGCAAAATCATTCGGTAACGGCGCCGCCAAGGTTAATTTTGTGCGGCTCAGCGGATGCGTAAAGGTCAACCCACTCGCATGAAGAGCAAGGTGCGCAATCAAGGCTTTCTCGTCGGCGCGGCCTTTATAGCCGCGCTTTAATGCAGAAAGCATCAGCACGGCCTCTGTTCCATAAAGCCGATCATTCAAAATAGGGGTGCCCTGCTCCGCCAGATGAAGCCGCATCTGGTGGGGGCGGCTCGTCTGGGGGCGACACTCAACGTAGGCAAAACTCTCCCGTCCAGCTGGAGCAGGAAATTTCTCGAGCACGGTAAATTCCGTTAAACTGATCTGACCGTGTTTCTTGACGACACACATCCGCCCAGGCCGGCCTTCATCCTCCTTCATCACAAGATCAACGGTGAATTTATCATTCAGGGGCACGCCCACTGTAATCACCTGATAACTTTTCTCCACGGTCTTGGACTGAAACTGTCCGCTCAGGAAATCGAGGGCTAATTTATTTTTGGCAAAAAGCACCAGGCCACTCGTATCAGCATCAAGTCGATGCACCGTCGCCACCTCCGCGCCCCGATGGGCCCGCACCAGCTCAAGGAGATTTTCTCCCTCCGGGGCCCGCCGATCGGGCGCGATGAGCATGGCGCTGGGCTTGTCGAAAGCGATTAAGGCATCGTCTTCAAAAATGATCGGCGGCAGCGGCATAGGGTGCTTTTTTACCGGGGAAGCCCTCGGCGCAATCCAATACGACAAATAGGTAACGCCAAGGTTAAGCTTCGATGACAAAGAGAAATTCTCTTTGTGACGAGGGCCCGCGAGCTTGAACGATAACGGCATCCCTCATGCCCGCATTAAATTTGAGCCCCATGCTGTCACTGGTGGCGCAGCTTCGCCACAATCCGGCCGCGCCACTGCGGATGTGGTTGCGCACGACCGATCATAAAATTCGCCCACCCAACGCTCAGCCCCATCGGCCCCGCATTCAATCTCGCCAAGCGGCGGTCCTCGCGGGCGGGCTCGCCCGGCCGCAGCAACTGGCGCAGATTTTATCTGAACCCGCCATGGGCGCACAACCGACCATCGTCGTAGGCGGGTTTGTCCCCGACGCGATGGATGCTCTTTATCTCCTCCGCGGAAGTTTGCGCCGGCAAGGCAGCCTTTACACTCTGAATCATCCCCCCGAGGGTTTCTCGACAGATTTATTTCTAGCGCAGCTTGCTGATCTCATTGAAGAAGTAACCGCCGCCCACCATCGACCGCCGGTCGTGATTGGCATCAGTTTTGGCGGGGGACTGGTGTTGGAATTACTGCGGCGGGCCACGGCATATGAGACGGCTCCGGCCTTGGCGGGACTCATCCTGATCAGTCCGGTGGCCTGCGTGGCTGATCTGCTTGATCCCACTGCGCCTAAGGCCACCACGCTCCTGGGCCGCGTCATCAAACCATATGTTGAGGTCGAAGGTCCCGCGGATGGGGTCATCATCGAGCGTTCTCGCGCCGTCTTTTTAAAAATGTTTGAAGCCGGCGCGCAAAATCGCGCGGCCCTTGGTCTGCTGCTCACGCGCCAAGAAACCCAGCGCTTGCGCGCCGCGGTCCTGGCAACGATCAATGCCATCACCCCCACCGGCGTGCTCGAACGCGTGCGGGCCCTTTGCGAATTTTCCCTGCCTGGTGAAACGCGCTGTCTCAGCCGGGCGCCTACGCTGATTCTCTACGCAGAGAAAGAAAGTGCGGTGCTGGTGGATAATTCGCCGACGGAACAAATCTTGCGCCAGCAAACGCTGAAATGTTTTCCCCTCGGGCACTGTTTGACCGTAAGAAATACTCCTGAAAATCCCGTCCAGCACGCTTCGCTAATTTTCCACGCGCAAAATTTTGAACCATTGCTTAGCAGCTTTTATCGCCGGATTAAACCGACCCAATATCGGGCGGCCTGAGGAGGCCTAATGCCGATCGATCCGACCATCCCGCGGCCCGCGCCCCCTCGGCTTCCGGCGGTCTCGCGCGCTTGTCTCAACCTTATCAGCGCGCCGCTGACCAGCCACACCACGCGCCGCCTGCGTCGCCTCGGTAACGGGGTCGGCGCCCAAGAGACAATTTATCAATCGCTCGTCACCACGCTAGCCCGACCCTCCTTTGGCCGCGCGGCTGGGCTGGAGCCCCATTTGCCCTATCGCACTTTCTGCGACCGCCTCCCCGCGCGCCACTATGAGGATTTTTCGCCCTACATCGAACAGATGAAGCAGGGCCAAGCCGACGTGCTTTGCCCCGGCCGATGCGAATATTTCGCCGTCTCCTCGGGCACCACGGCGGGTCCCTCCAAATGGCTACCGGTCAACCGCGCCATGCTCGCGCACTTCCGGGAGGCGGGACTCGACACCCTATTTTATTATGCGCTGCGGGCTGGCAAAAATTCCATATTCCACGGTCGCCATTTATTTCTAGGGGGTAGTAGCGCTCTGGTGGCGTTGCCCGAAATTCAACCGCCTATTTATTATGGCGATCTTAGCGGCATCACCGCGCAACACATGCCCGATTGGGTGGCGCGCTGGCTTTATGAACCAGGCCTCGCCATCGCGCAGCTTTCCGATTGGCCGGCCAAGCTCGCCGCGATTGCCCAGCGCACCTGGCGCGCTGATCTCACGATGGTGGCCGGGATTCCGAGTTGGTTGCTCGTGCTCGCCGCCACGATGCGCGCTCATGCCGAAGCGGCCTCCGGCCAGCGGCCGTCAACGCTCCAAGCTCTTTGGCCTAACTTGGAATGCCTCGTTCATGGCGGCGTGCCAGTCGCCCCATTTGCTGATGAATTGCGCGCGGCCTATGGCGCCAGCATCCAGCTCCATGAAGTTTATCCGGCGTCGGAAGCCTTTATCGCGATTCAAGACGCTGAGCCCGAAGCTGGCCTGCGCCTGCTAGTAGATCGCGGGATATTTTTTGAATTTCTACCCAGCGCCGATTACGACCCGAAAAACCCCGCCGCGGCCGCCGGCCGGGCGGTGCCACTTGAAGGGGTGCAGATCAATGTTGATTATGTGCTGCTGCTCACCACCCCCGCTGGCTTGGTGCGCTATATTATTGGCGATCTGGTGCGCTTCATCAGTGTCTCTCCGCCTCGCTTGGTTTACGTCGGACGGACCAAACTCCAACTCAGTGCTTTCGGCGAACATGTCATTGAGAAAGAATTGACTGATGCCCTCACGGCGGTCTGCCGCCAACACGAGGTTCTCTTAACCAACTTTCATGTAGCCCCGCTTTTCCCTGATCCGGCCGCCCAGCGCCCGCTCGGCTGCCACGAATGGTGGATTGAACTGCGTCACCCGATCACGGCGAGCCACGCTGAGCAATTTGCCGCTGATCTCGACCGCGCCCTCGCCGCCCGCAACGATGACTACGCCGCCAAACGCGCGGGGCAAGGCCTCACCCTGCCACTCGTGCGACTGGTGACAGCAGGCGGCTTCGAGCAATGGCAGCGCCGATCCGGCAAATGGGGCGGCCAAAATAAAACTCCGCGGTGTCGTTCGGATCGACAAATCGCTGACCAACTCAAACTTTGCCCCCTTTTAGACTAGAGGCCGGCGAGGGTGGCCAATTTTAGCGACGCACCGTTTCGGATATAGCCAAGCCGCCGGCACTCATTATACAGGGGAGTGATGCCACCCGTCCCGCGATTTTTAGTGAACCTCTGGGCGGGCTACGGCGTGACAAAATTTATTCGCCGCCGGCAATCACTCGGCCGAGGCCTCCAAGCGCAACAAGCGGCCTTCCGCCAACTCATGGAGCGCTATGCGAACACCGAGTTCGGTCGACTCCATAATCTTACGGCGCGCACCACGTACGCGGAATTTTGCGAAAAAGTACCGCCGCGCTCGCACGATTATTTCGCGCCGCTCATCGCGCGCATGGCGGCCGGCGAGCCGGATGTTCTAATCCCGGGAAAATGTCAGTTGTTTGTTGAAACCGCCGGCACGACCAACTTCTCGCCCAAACTGCTACCGGTACCCGCGCCCATGCTGGCTAATTTTCGGCAAGGCCTGCGTGATGCCCTCTACTTTTATTCAGCCCGGGTTGGTCACGCCGGCATTTTTCTAGGGCGTCACCTGCACGTTGGCGCGAGCACCGCGGTAGTTGAACATTCAGGCCATCATCGTACTGGGCTCGATGGCTTGCTAAAGCTCTGCTTAACTCCCTGGGCCGAAGCTAATCTTTACGCCCCGCCACCAACCATCGCCCAACTCCCGAGCGGGCCAGCGAAAATCGCGGCTACCCGACAAGCGATGCTGCCGCAGGATGTCACTTTACTCGGCGGCAACCCCGCGGCCCTGAACGCCCTGGCCTTGGCAGTGAGTCAATCATCACCGCGCATTCCACCGACTATTCAGCCCCTGGCCACCTTCTGGCCTAATCTAGAATGCTGCGCCTTTACGGGATCTGCCTTGGGCTTACACGCCGAGCCGCTCCGAGCCGCCCTCGGCGCCACGGTTAATTTCCACGAAATCTACGCCGCCGCAGAGGGGATGATCGCCGCCCAAGATGATCGGAGCCCCGCCGGCCTGAGCTTGCTGACCGATGCCGGTTTATTTTTTGAATTTATTCCTGCCCATCGTTTCAACGAGAACACCCTCCCGTCTGCCAGTGCTGATTGCCTGCCATTGGCGCACGTTGCAGTTGATCTCGACTACGAACTTCTTGTCACCACCCCCGCCGGTCTCTGCCGTTACGCGACCGGCGATATCGTGCGCTTTTTATCACTGGATCCCCCGCGCTTGCAATGGGCTGGCCGCACCAAGGGCCAACTCAACACCTTTAGCGAACGAGTTACTGAGCAAGATATCACCGCCAGCCTCCTCGCCGTCTGCACGCGCAATGGGTGGCAACCGATTAATTTTCACGTTGCGCCGTCAAGTAACCGCATCGCGGCGGGCCAAGTCATCAGCAACCATGAGTGGTGGCTTGAACTGGGTACGCACACGATAAAAACCCCTACCGCCAATGTGCTGGCCCCTGAGCTCGATGCCGAGCTGGCGCGGCGCAATCGTGAATACGCTGCCCAACGCACGGCCGGCCGCCTGTTCTTGCCGACGGTATGGCTCGTCATGCCAGGCGTATTTGCCCAGTGGCGCCAGACGCATGAGCAACCTGGCTTTGCGGGAAAAATGCCACCCTGTCGCCCCGATCGTCTCATCGCTGATCAACTCGCGGCTCTCACGCATTTCCATCAAGCCCCCGTGCCTAGCTTTCCCCCGGCTGCGCCTTCGCCGCTGTACTAATCAGGAGAGTCGACGCCGTCGCGTTCAGTTTACGCGGGCAAATTGTGCTGCAGAAAACGCAGGAAATTGCCGTGCATGATCCCAGCAATATCGTTGGGTTGATACCCCCGTTGCGCCAGCAGGAGCGGCACTTTTTGTAAGTCTGCAATGGTATCAAGATCTTCCGGCGATTGTTCATGACCAAAACCGCCATCTAAATCGGTGCCAATGCCGGCGTGCCGCGCATTGCCCGCGAGTTGGCACACGTGATCAATTTGCTCCACCATGCGCGCTAATTTTACGCCGACATCACTGGGACGAGTTTTATTTTTCACCCAACCCGGCACGAGCATCCACGCATCCAGCGCCGTGCCCAACACCCCACCCCGCTCGATCACGGTCTTAATCTGCGCATCATCGAATTGTCGTACCCCCGGCACCAAGGCTCGGCAATTTTGATGACTAGCCCACAGCGGACCGTGGAAAAGTGTGGTTGCCTCCCAAAAGGCTTCATCGCTCAAATGCGTGCAGTCGAGGATCAGGCCTAAACGATTCATTTCTTTAATCAGCTCGCGCCCAGCCGGGCTCAGGGGCCCCGTCGCTTCCGTGCCGGGGGCATAAGTGCCGGGGCCGTAATGCGCCGGACCAATGGCGCGCAACCCTTGCGCAAAGGAACGTTCCAAATGTTGCAACGTCACCATCGAATCAGCGCCTTCTAAACTCAGGACATACCCAATCGGCCGCGGCGTGGCGGACTCCGCCCCAGCTGCTGGAGTGGGTTGCCACAATTTAATCATCTTTGCCAAACCAGCCTGGTTGGTGATCTGAAACATTTCGCCGCGTTCTTCCATCGCCCGATACCAAGCCAACTGGCCCTGCGTTTGCGCCCAGGCTTGTGACGGGGAATGCCAACCGGACAACGGGTGAGTGGGTTTTACGTAACGCGCAATCTGCGTCGCCACACAAATACCCACCTGACCACGGCGCATTTCAGGCAGACAGACCGTCCCGTGCCCGCGATCCGCTTTATCGTGCTGACCTTTTTCCCGCGCGCGAATTTCTGCAATGGGCCGCGTCAGATCGCGGTTCCACTCCAACGCGTTCATACTCAAATCAAGGTGGGCATCAAAAATAAGCATCGGGTAGATAGGTTTTTAATATAAAATTAATGCGGCAATCTCAGGGTGTCTTCAAATCGTGATCTGGCGAGCGCGCCCCGTAATTGGCCAACACTCCCCTGCCACGCCTGCGTTCACCGTTACGGCTTGGGCGTAGAGCGCGACGGTCGGACAGATGTGCCACGGTATCCCATACAGACAATCGCCCACTGCAAAATTGGCTGCATGAGCGGTGGCGACCACTAAATGCTCTTCGCTATGTAACACCGCGGTGGCATCCGGGAGATTGAGAAAAATCACCCGAGGATGAGGATTCTCCGCGGCAATCGCTTTATGGCCTAAGTCCAACGTCAAATGATTCGCCTGCGGCTTACTGACGACGCGCGTCAGCACTAAGGCCGCCTGTAGAAAATCTAAATCCGGACAGAGTTGCGCGTAGCCCGCGTCCCAAAAAATGCAGGTGCCTGGACTGCACTCTACTTCGCCGCGCTGCGCGTGAATCGGGAAAGTCGGGGTACCACTGGCGATGTAACGCCGCACGGCGAGTCCCTGTGCAATGAGCGTTTGGCGAAATTCATTTACGGGGGCATACGCTGCCGCCACCCGCTGAGTACGCACCGCTAAATCACGATCGTGAATATGGCCGTCGTAAGCGTGCAAGCCCTCGAACCGCAAGGCGGGCAAGCTCGCAATGAGTTGGGCCAACGCTAACGCCTCGGGTCCCGGCTTAATGCCGGTGCGTCCCATGCCGCAGTTGAGATCGATTAACACCGCTAACACCTGCTGCGCAGCATTGGCCGCCTCGGCCAGCGCGCGCGTAGCCGTGGCATTATCAACCACCGCGGCAAATTGAGTCGCCGGAAATTTTTTGATTAACTGCAGCCAGCGCCCAAGATTGGGGCCGACGAGCGGATACGAGAGCAACACTTCGGCCGCGCCGGCGCCAGCGGTAACTTCAGCCTCAGCAATGGTTGCGCATTTAAATTTAGTAATCCCTGCCGCGCGCTGCAGCGCAATAATTGGCGCGAGCTTGTGCGTTTTCATATGCGGCCGCAAACGCTCGACCCCACCCGCCAACGCAATCATCCGCCGAATATTTTCGCGCACCCGGTCAGGATAAACCAACAGCGCCGGCGAGGCCACAGTGTGATGGTTGGTAAGCTCAAACCAGTTTTTCACAGGAGGGCGCAGGCAGATTTGCGTAAGTAACAACGACCGAGGTCGTCTCACCCCAATTCAAACATTGCCTCAATTTCGACGGCAATATTACCCGGCAGCGAGCCCGCGCCGACCGCGCTGCGGGCGCCGATCCCTTGCTCCGGCCCGAATACTTCAACCATCAACTCACTATAGCCGTTAATCACCTGCGGATGCTGGGTAAAATCAGCGGCGGCATTAACGAGGCCCAGTGTTTTCACGAGACGCTTAATTCGATCCAATGAACCGAGCTCTTGGCGCAAGGTGGCGAGCATGGTCAGCCCAACTTGGCGCGCGGCAAATTTCCCCTGAGCGAGTGTTAAATCAGCTCCCACGCGGCCGGTCAGCATCGTCCCATCAAGCTGCAATGGGCCGTGACCAGAAACATAAGCCAGCGAACCCACGATGACTACCGGGCGATAAATACCCCCCAACGGCGGCGGTGGGGGCAGGGCTAAATTTAAGGCAGCAAACCGTTTTTCGTGGCTCATAAATAAAATAACCGAACCACGAGCCTAAGCGTTTGCGGCGCCGAGGCAAGCTTGGCGGCACCGCGCGGACTGACTAATCAGCTTTTTTGGCGCGAGATTTTTTAGCGGCCGTCTGCTTAGCATTCAGCCAAACTTGCCCCTTGGCATTAACGTTCAGCCAATAAATTTCTCCGCCGTGCTCGGCAAAAGTGGGTTTAGCTTTGGGCGAACTAGGCCGCTCGAGTCCCGCGGTCACTAAGATTGCCTGTAATTGCGCCTCAGTTTTTTCTAATTTTTTAGCCAAGTCTTTAACGAGCGCGGTGACGCCTTCGCCGCGTTTCTTGGGCTCCATCATGAGCCGCATTGCAGTGAGAGTATTTTCTGGCGGCAAGACTTTCGCCGCCGACCGTCCTTTAGTGGGCACAAAAGCATCACGCGAATCTTCCGAGCCGCGCGCCGACCCGGCTGTCCGCGGAACAGCCGCCACCGGTGCTGGCGCCGGCGCGTCCGCACCGAGCGGTTTTTCTTCAGCATTAATCCAAATCTCTCCGCGCTGATTGCGGTTGAGGTAATATTCAAAATTACCTTCCCGCGCCAAGACGGGCTCATCGCCCCCCGATAAACGCAGCCCAAATTCGCTCAACTTTTCTAGCAACTGCGCGTCATCAAGTTTCAACGCTTTGGTAAGATAAGGGAAGCTACCGGACCAGCCGTGGCCGCGCCGATTGCGCCGCATCATAGTGCGAATGCGACCGAGGAAAGAATCCGATCCGGCAAAAACAGCCTCAATAGGCCGAATCGGTTGTTCCACCCGGGACTCCGAACGCGGTGCAGCCACAGGAGCGGCAGGGCGCGCGGGTTGCTGTTCAGCGGGGACGGGGGTCGTCTGCGCGATCTTAAATTTCTTATCCCGTGTATTGACCCAGATGCGGCCGTTTTGATCGCGCTCCAACCAATAAAGCGACCCGTCATAATCAACCACGTCGCCTTTAGCCTCACCCGTGGCTGGTAGCGGTAAACCGCATTCCTCAAAGGCAGTGAGCACTTCCCGCGCATCCTGTTCAAATTTCTTGGCGAGGAAATCCAACTCTACGGTGCGGTCCCCATGAGTGTTTTTTCTCAAAAATGGCTGCAGAGCTTCAAAGAGTGTCGGTAAGTCTTCCTCACTGCCACCAAGGTCATCAAAATTGCCGAGACCTAAATCAATGGGGAGCGGCGCATTGACCGGCCGCGTGGGCGGCAAGTCGTCGGCAAAGGAGCGCTCATCTTTTCCGTCATCTTCCTCAGCGGGAAGCGGCGGGGGCGTATAAGCGGGCTTGGCCGTGGCGGGCGGAAACCAATCGCGAGCGACGGGCCGACGAGCCAGACCATTAAATACAAGAGGATTATCCGGCTTCGCGGTAAAATTGATGATCTCCCATTCATCCTTACCCAACTGCCCAAGGTGTTGCTCGAGCAATTGCATGTTCGCAAAACCCAGTGGTCCACTGGAGATCAATTTATATTCCCAAGATGACATATGAACTCAACGCATCCTGCATCACCCCGTCTGACGCCAGCTTATATTTTTCGGCGGCGCTCAGAAAATTTCTGGCTCTAAATAGCCGCCCCGATCCTGCTTCCCAATTTCGCTAATTCTGTCCAAACACTGCGCATGCGCCGCCTTGACCAACTGCTCGCCAATCTCGGCTACTGCTCACGCCGTGAGGCTCGCGGCTGGATTCAAGCTGGCCGTGTTACCGTGCGTGGCGTGACTGAAAAAGATTTTGGTGCCAAAGCGAATCCCGCTGAGGTCCAGGTAGACGGTGCCCCACTGGATCATCCGGATGGTTTACTGCTCTTGCTCCATAAACCCGTGGGCTTGGTCTGTTCGCACGATGAGCGTGAAGGTCCGAATATTTACAGCTTACTCCCGCCGCGTTGGCGCGAACGCAATCCTGGGATCACCAGTATTGGTCGGCTCGACAAAGACACGAGCGGACTGCTGCTGCTCACAGATCAGACCGAACTCGTGCACCAACTCACCTCGCCCAAGCACAAGGTGCCTAAGGTTTATCGCGCCACGCTCGCTAGTGATTTACCAGCTGGCCTTGCCGCCATTTTTGCCAGCGGCACGCTCTTGCTTAAAGACGAAGTCAAACCATGCGCTTCCGCCGATTTAAAAGTGATCACTCCGCGCTCAGCTGAGCTCACCTTGACTGAAGGCCGCTACCACCAAGTTCGCCGCATGTTTGCCAGTCAAGGATGTGAAGTGCTCACTCTGCATCGCGCCCAATTTGGCCCACTGAGCCTAACTGATCTGCCGGTCGGGCAGTGGCGCACGCTGCCTCCGGAGACCTTTGCCAGCCGTTAGGGCTCGCGGCTGGCTCGCCCGATTTTCAGACCGGAAGGCTATTTTCCGTCATTGATGCTAAAATCAAGTGGCTGGATTACGCGGGTATTGACCTTCCGGCCCAATTTCATGCCCGGTTTAAATTTCCATTTTATAACACCATCAAGCGCAGGGCGCTCAAAGCCTCGATGGGTGCTAGAAATAATGTAAGGGAAAATGACATCTCCGCCGGCGGTCACAATAAATCCTACCCGCACGTGGGCATAAGATACATCGGCCTTCAATTCATAAGGAAATACGGGGGGCGGCTGAATGATGGGCTCGGGGGGACGGTCTAAATCAGAAATATTGAAAAGATCTTTAATGCTGCTCGTATCCGGTCGACCCCGCTGAATATTGAGCGGAATTGCGGTTAGACTGTTCGGCGCACTGTCGATTTTAGCGGGAATAGTATAATCGACCAGCTGCGTAAAACTAGCGTCTAAGGGCACCTGCACAGGGATATCCTGGAGCATGGGCACTTGCACACTCGGTTCAGCCAAGGGCTCATCATCCGATAATATCTTGGGCTTCTCCTCGTCTTCTTTCAGATCTGGCATCACCAACATCTCAATTGCCGCCTCCGCTACAATCGGGGCTTTCTTAACGACCGCATGGTGATTCCACCCCAACAGTAAAACGGCATGGAAGCTCGCTGAAATCACTAAGGCCAACCACGGAATCCGTGGCGGTGGCGGAATACCGTAATAGTGAAAAGTGCTCGTTGTTAGCGCCGTGCGCATCACGGCCTGAGCCCCGGGAGAAAAACGAACCTGCGTGGCTCGCGTCTGAGTCGGGCTAATAGCCAACACCGGTATAGGGTGATGGGAATGGAGGATCATTCCTTAGAATATTCCCTTCCCCCCCACTGCTCTCGTCATTCTTTGGCTTTAGTCGTGCATGGCTTGCTGCGATAAAAACACTATTTTTCAAGTCTTCCCCCTGCCCGTCGCACGTGTCATGTCTAGAACTATGTCTCCTGCTTCCCTCACTGGCGCCCAACGCACCCAACTCCGCGGCCTCGGCCAAACGATGCCCGATTCCCTCCAAGTCGGCCGAGAAGGGGCCACTGCGACCCTGATCGCCCAACTCGAACGCGTGCTTACTCAACGCGAATTGGTAAAAATCCGCATTACCGGCGGCCAAGATCGCCATGCGCGCGCCGCTTTACACACCGCCCTCGCTCTGGCCACCCAAAGCGAGTGCGTCGGAGCCGTCGGCCACACCGCGCTTTTTTGGCGCACGGGCCCAGAAGGTTCTAAATTGCTGAATGCCACTCATGACGCTGGCTGAACTAGGCTGGACAGATTTTTTCGCGCAAGCCTTCGCACCCTACGCGGCCGAGGGTTGCCAGCCCGGGCGCGTCACGCTTGAGCTCAAAGGCTATTTTGAGGTAACCGGCGAGTTCGGGGCTAAGCTTGGTGCATGCTCCGGCAAATTTATTAACACCGCTGCGGCGCAGTCTGCCTTTCCAGCGATTGGCGACTGGGTGGCCGTCACTCCGCAAACCGGCGAAGAAGCCCGCGTCCATATCCACGCGATTCTCCCCCGCCGGACGAAATTCTCCCGCCAAGCCGCCGGCCAAGATATTATTGAGCAGATCGTCGCCGCTAACATCGATACCGTGTTTCTCGTCAGCGCTCTCGATGGCAACTACCACCTACACCGCCTTGAACGCTATCTCGCCGCAGCTTGGGCCAGCGGAGCCCAACCCGTCATTTTACTAAACAAGGCCGATCTCGCTGATGATAACTCAGCCGCTTTATCCGCTGAAATCGCCACCGTCGCGCCGCAGGTACCAGTGTTTATCGTCAGTGCACAAACTCGCCGCGGCCTGAAAGCCCTCGCGCCCTACCTTACGCCGGGCGCCACCATTGCTCTACTTGGCTCGTCCGGCGTCGGCAAATCTACCCTAATAAATCGCATCGTTGGCGAAAATTTACAGGACACCCAAGCGGTGCGGGATGTCGATGGCAAGGGGCGCCACACCACGACCCAGCGCGAACTGCTCGTCGCCCCCAACGGCGTAATCGTGATCGATACCCCTGGTATGCGTGAAATCCAACCATGGGAGGCGGAGGCAGGCATTGAAACTGCTTTTGCTGATGTCGTTACCCTGACCAGCCAATGCCGTTTTGGTGATTGCAGCCACACGGTAGAGCCCGGCTGCGCCCTCCAAGCTGCCCTCACCGACGGCACGCTCACCCTTGCTCGTTGGCAAAGCTACCAGCGCCTGGGCCGCGCGACTGCTCATGAAGTTCGCCGCACCGATCGGTCTGCCCAGCAACAACACAAATCTCATCATAAAAAACTAACCAAGAGCCTTCGCCAACGCGTGCAGGAAAAATCAGGAGAGGAATGAGGGCTATTTTCACCTGCGGAGCCAGCGCGCCATTGACGCCTCGCTGCTTTTACTGAGAGTCATTTCTTTATGTTCATCATCTTGGGCTCAGACGGAAAAGAATATGGCCCGGTCACTGTGGGAAATGTGATCGAGTGGATTCGTGATGGCCGCGCTAACTTGGCCACCAAAGCCAAGCGCGACCGCGATGATGAATGGAAGACCTTGGGAGATTTCACCGAATTCAGCAGTCGAGCCCCCGAGCCAGCGACGCTACCACCCCCGGTGACTGACGAACCAGAGACCATGACGCCGGTGATCGCCGGTGATCCTGAGGCAGCCAGCCGCTGGCTGCGCCTGCCGGCCGCTTTAATCGATGGAGTCCTCAAGACCTTGTGCTACCTACCGATCAGCATCCCTTTAGTGCGCACCATTTTTGCCGAAGCTATCAGCGGCGAGCAGCGTTCGTTCAGCGAAATAACTGAGCTCACCAGCAATATCGTCAACGAGCACCTCGCCCAAGCGCTCCCCTTTCTCGGCGGCCTGTTACTCATCCAATTTTTTCTGCTCGCAAGCCGCGGTCAAACGATTGGCAAATGGCTACTCCGGCTCCGCATCGTCCGCCACGATGATAGTTCAGCCGCCGGCTGGTATCGCGCTTTTCTGTTACGCGCTAATTTGCCTTTCATGATCGAGCAAATCCCCGTCTTCGGGTTTATTTTTTGGGTTGTCGATTCGACCTTCATCTTCCGTGCAGACCGCCGATGCCTGCATGATCATATCGCCGGCACTAAGGTGATCACGGCTTAGCCGGCGGTAAGATTTTTTAAGTGAGCCGTAAAACCGTGCTCACATGACTTGGTCGATCAGCGGATCCCCTTTGATAAAGCGGTGCAAGTTCGCCAAAAAATGCTGCACAAGTTTTTCATCTTGATCACGCGTACCGCCGCCAAGGTGGCAGGTAATAAAACAATTTGGCGCCTGCCAGAGCGGATGCTCGGGCGGGAGTGGCTCCGGTTCCATCACATCTAAGTAGGCGCCGCTGATCTGCCCAGCCGTGAGCGCCGCGATGAGCGCTGTTTGGTCGACGGTCGTGCCGCGACCAATATTATAAAAACGCGCGCTCGATGCCATCTGGGCGAAGCGGCCCGCAGCCATAAAATTCCGCGTCGCCTCGGAGTCGGGCAATAAATTAACTACGTGATCCGCTGCCGCTAACGCCGCGCCTAAGCCAGCGTCAGTGACGACCTCAATCCCTTCGTCACCCCGCGGCGTGCGTCGATAAGCAATCACGCGACCGCCAAACGGAGCCAGCAAAGCGGCCAACCGCCGGCCAATGGCGCCAAACCCCAGCAACAAGACGGTCTGCCCCGTCAATACTGACGCCGAATAGCGATCTTCCAAATAGCGCCAAGCGCGTACCCCATCTTGATTGCGCAACTGCGTGGGTAAATTACGGGCTAAGGCTAACATGGCCGCTAGAATTTGCTGAGCACAAGGATCCGCAAACACCGCCGAGGCGTTAGTGACCTTGGTCCCGCGTGTTTGCATCGCCGCCCGAAAATCCGCTCGCTCATAGCGAGTGTAACCCGCTGAAGAGAGCGCCAGCCAGCGCACGCGCTGATGCGCGATCACTTCCGCCGGCGTAGGCTGCCCATACGCAATGTCCGCTTCCGCCAAGGCGGGGTCTGGCTCGGCTTCGACTAACACCGAGCGGGTGGAGCTCGCGGACTGCAGCAAGCGGCAACCGGCCGCGGCCAAGCCGGTGGTAAACAGTTTATGGGCCTCAGGCCGCAGATTATAATTGGTCCAAATTGTCAGACTCATAAAATCATCACACTCATGGAAAACGTCCGCGACAAGCCAAACTGCGAACGCACCATGGCGGCCGTTACTGCATCACACTGAAGGGGGCCCCCGTTTTGGCGCGCACTTCCTCGAGCGTCACTCCGGGGTGCAGCTCCTTGAGCTGCAAGCCGCGGACTGAAGATACTTCGAAAACCGCGAGATCAGTAATAATCAGACTGACGACCCCCTGCCCAGTGATCGGCAAAGTGCATTGGGGCAAAATCTTTGGGCTGCCATCTTTAGCGCAATGCTCCATCACGACCACAACGCGCTTTACTCCGGCGACAAGATCCATCGCACCGCCCGGGCCTTTCACCATTTTTCCAGGCACCATCCAATTAGCGATATCACCATTAGCGGCCACTTCGAGTGCGCCGAGAATAGATAAATCGATATGCCCGCCACGGATCATCGCAAAGGAGTCCGCACTCGAGAAAAAAGCAGAACCGGGAATAGTGGTGATGGTTTGCTTGCCCGCATTAATAAGATCTGGATCCACGGCCTCTTCGGTAGGGAATGGCCCGATCCCTAGTAAACCATTTTCAGACTGCAGGGTGACATTCATACCTGCAGGGATAAAATTAGCCACCAGCGTGGGAATGCCGATGCCCAGATTAACGTGATAACCATCACGTAACTCCTGCGCCGCACGCCGTGCCATTAATTCGCGGACCGGAGATTCTTTTTTGGCAGCGGCACTCCCTCGAACCGTGCGAAACTCGATGCGTTTCTCATAATTGCTCCCTTGAAAAATTCGGTCTACATAAATGCCTGGGGTGTGAATTTCATCCGGAGCCAAGACGCCAATCTCAACCAGCTCTTCGACTTCTGCGATGCACACTTGGCCGCAAGTCGCGATCATTGGATTAAAATTACGGGCAGTTTTTCGATAAATAAGATTACCCGCTTTGTCCCCGCGCCACGCCTTAACCAAAGCCACATCCGCTTTAATGCTCGGCTCGAGCACATATTCTCGGCCGTCAAATAACTTAGTCTCTTTGCCCTCCGCCAATTTCGTGCCCACCGCGGTTCGCGTATAGAAGCCGGGAATCCCAGCTCCGCCTGCGCGGAGTCGCTCGGCCAACGTGCCCTGAGGAATCAACTCAAGCTCCAGTTCGCCCGCGAGTACCTGCCGCTCGAATTCCTTGTTCTCGCCCACATAGGAGGCCAACACTTTTTTAATTTGTCGCGTCGCAAGCAACAAGCCCATGCCGAAGCCGTCAACGCCAGCATTGTTCCCCACAATCGTCAGGCCTTGCACCCCACTATCGCGCAAGGCCGTGATAAGATTTTCTGGAATACCACAGAGCCCGAAGCCGCCGGCCGCGATGGTTTGATGATCTTGCAAGAGGCCGGCGAGTGCGGTGACGGCATTGGGGTAAACTTTACTCATGAGGGTAAGCGATTTCTTAAAAGATTAAATAGTTACAGCCGTTCGACGCATACCGCGAGACCTTCGCCACCGCCGATGCAAATGGTCGCGACGCCGCGCCGCGCGCCGCGTTCTTGGAGAGCAGCGAGGAGGGTCACGATAATGCGCGCGCCACTGGCGCCAATCGGATGACCGAGCGCAATCGCGCCGCCGCGCACATTAAGTTTATCCGCAGGTACTCCGAGTTCCTGTTGCAGCGCGAGCGGCACCACCGCAAACGCTTCGTTTACTTCCCACAGATCAACGTCCGCCACTTGCCAACCAGCAGCGGCGAGGGCCGCTTGGGTGGCTTGCACAGGAGCCGTTGTAAACCACAAGGGATCCTGGGCCTGACTGCCAAACGAAACGATGCGCGCGATGGGCTTCAAACCACGCGCCTCCGCCAGGGCCGCGGTCGTGAGTACAAGTGCCGCGGCCCCATCGTTAAGACTAGAAGCATTCGCCGGGGTAATCGTGCCGTCTTTTTGAAAAGCGGGCTTCAAGGCGGGGATTTTATCGTACTTAACCCGTGCCGGACTTTCGTCCTGATTCACAAGCGTGATGTTGCCCTTGGCATCACTGAGTTCGACGGGCGTAATTTCAGCAACAAATTGCCCCGCTTGCTGCGTAGCATTGGCGCGCTGAAAGCTCGTAATGGCGAAGGCATCTTGTTGCGCCCGGGTGAATTTATATTTGGCCGCACATTGCTCCGCACAATTCCCCATATGAATATTGTTATAGGGATCCCACAGCCCATCCGTGATTACTGAATCAACCACTTGTTGATGGCCCAACCGATAACCATCACGAGCCTTCGGTAACAAGTAAGGCGCGAGCGACATATTTTCCATGCCCCCCGCAATGTACATTGCACCCACGCCGGCCTGCAGCGCATGCGCCGCCTGCATGACGGCCTGCAACCCCGAGCCACACACTTTATTAATCGTCACGCAGCGCACGGACGCAGGTAAGCCCGCCTGCAAGGCCGCTTGGCGGGCCGGCGCCTGCCCTTGACCAGCAGACAAGACATTACCCATGAGACAGTCGGTGATATCCGCCGCCGCGACGCCTGCCTGAGCCACTGCGCCTTTAATCGCCGCTGCCCCCAGCCGTGGAGCTGGCACCGTAGAAAGAGCGCCCTGAAAAGCACCCAGGGGAGTTCGCGTAGCTGAAAGGATCACGATGGAGTTCATACAAAAATCAGCAGGATTAGGGGGTTAACTCTGAAAGCAATTTTGGCCGAGATCGTTTAAACGTTACCGACCGCCTCAACTCGGGCGGGGAATGGTAAATAATTCGGTCGTGCGGGTATAATAATCACTACCCATGCGGCCGATCGTATCCAGCAAGCGTGGATCGATCTGTCCATCCGCTCCCAACACCTGCTCGCTGACATGCATGCAGACGACGGTCCCGAATACGACGTTAGCGGAAAGCGGTCCGGTCCCGATGTTAACGATGCGATCGAGTCGACACTCCAAAGATACCGGCGACGATGCCACCCGAGGGGGGCGAATTTTAAGCGATGGCGCGGTCGCAATCTTGAAATGATCAAATTCACTTTCACCGTGTGGTAGCGGCGCCGCGGTCGCGTTCATGGACTCACGCAACGCATAAGGGACGATGTTGATCACAAATTCAGGGACTTGTTCCACGTTGATCACGCTGTCCTTCTTCTTGCCCTGACGATCGACCGCCCCCGTGAAAAGCAATGTCGGGGGACTGGCGCAGACTCCCTGAAAAAATGAGAAGGGCGCTAAATTAGTGTGGCCGGCCGCGGAAATGGTCGAGACCCACGCAATCGGCCGCGGATTAATGGCGTTAATTAACCACGGATAAGCTTCGCGTGGGGAAATTTTTTCGAAATCGATCAGCATAAGTAACGCAATGAAGGACGAAGATTTTTTATGATAACAGTGCGCAGTAATTTCATGAGCGTTTCCGAAGCTTAAGGCGAGGCTTCTCCCGATCGAATAAATTTTTCCGGAAAAATTTTCCAGCGCCACCCACCTGGCAGACTCATCCAAAAGGAGTAATGCGCTTGCG
This sequence comes from uncultured Verrucomicrobiota bacterium, assembly GCA_903856725.1. GTDB lineage: Bacteria > Verrucomicrobiota > Verrucomicrobiia > Opitutales > Opitutaceae > Lacunisphaera. Next base: position 14,814 of record CAIOCT010000050.1, on the reverse strand, counting down.
GTGCCCGCCGCTGTCTGCCAAGTCACCCCTCCGAGAGATGACACCTGACCGTGTCGCTCTCGCCTCGTTACTTATTTCGCCGATGACTCCACTTAATCCTGATCGTTCAGTTCTCTTGGTTCACTATGCGGCGATGATGGAAGAGGTTCCGGTCGGACTGCTTCTGTTAAATTGGGCCATCGAGCCCCAGTGGTTTAATGCTGAAGCGGCCCGCGCTTGTGCGGTTTGGAATCATGGCGAGCGGCGTGCCGCGGCCCTGCGTGCGCGCCGCGCCTTTCGTCTTCCAGCCGCGCTGATTGAAGCCTGTCAACGTCTGCGCGCTCAATGGAATCAAGGCATAACCCTCAGCCAACCTCACATGGTGAGTGATCACACTCGCGGCTTACATGCGCGGATTAAGCTCCATGCCCCCGCTGGAGGTCAGCTGCCCGCCTTTCATCTTCAACTCGACTATCGCCGGCCCCGCGGTGATCGCGAGCGCGCCCTATCGCCCGGAGCGGTCGCGCTGCTGGCGCGCCTCACCGAGCGCGAACGCGAGGTGGCCATGCGGGTGCGCGAAGGTCTGCGCACCCGCGAAATTGCCACTGAGCTTCACCGGAGCCCGCTCACCATCAAAACGCAGCTCGCCGCAATTTTTGATAAACTAAACGTCCGCAGTCGCACCCGAGTTGCCGCACTCCTCAATCGCTAACGAGGTGCGCGCAATGGCGCCGACGATCGCTTGACGCAGGTCAAGGCGGGAACGACGAGTTTATCGATAATGCGAGGATGCATCCTCTGACGGTAACGCAGCGACCCGTTATTTTAGCGTCGCCTAAGAATTTTTATTCCGGCTCCACTCTTTTTCTGCCGCGGGAACATGGCGCTTGGTCGCTGGCGCTTGAACCGCTCGCGCTAGGTCTGCTCGTGGCACCCTCGGCGGCAGGTGGAGCGCTGACCGCTGCAGCCCTAGCCGGATTTTTTGCCCGCCGCCCATTAAGAGCCTTGCTTCGCGGGGAAACTTCCCCGGACAGGAATTTAACCCGCTTCACTTTAGGTCTACTGACCCTTCTGGTTATGATTGGTCTCATCGAACTAAAATTAATCAGCGGATTCACCGCCGCTTGGCCTCTACTTTTGGCGGTGCCATGCGGTGCATTATTTATCTATTTTGACCACCATCATGAATCCCGCGCTGCAGCCGCTGAGCTCGCTGGTTGCGCTACCTTTGCAATTTTACCCGCCGCCCTGGCGAGGGCGGCCGGCTGGTCGGCTCCGACAGCTTGGGCTCTAGCAGCACTCGCCCTAGCACGTAGTCTGCCTACGGTTTTAACGATTCGCACTTATCTGCGCTTAGAAAAAAATCAGGGCGCCTCTCGCCGCCAGCCACTGCTCGCAGGCGTAATCGCCCTCGGCGTGATCGCAGGACTCGCTCGCGAACAATTGGTCCCCGGGCTCGCTGTCAGTTTTCTCGCCCTATTACTGATTCGCACATTTTGGCTAACGTCGGTGTGGCGCCCCCATCTCTCCGCCAAACAAATCGGCGTCAACGAAGCTAGCTTGGGCTTACTGTATCTTGGGGTGCTCGCCTACGCTTATCATCAACAGTAGCCGAGCTCATCACTGAGCGCCCTTGACCTGCATCAAGGGCATGCCGACCCCGCCGTGATAGGCTCAGCTAGTCCGCTACTCTCATTGATGAAAACTAATTCCGTTATTTCTCCACCTTCATTCGCTTTTAATCTTATGAAAAATCCACGCCCACTCACGGCCCTCGCGGTCGTTGCTCTCGTCTTGGCAGCCGCTTTTACCACGGTGCTTGTTGCCAACGCGGCGACGAGTCCAGCTGACGCCAAAGGCCCCGTGGTGCTGCCACCTGAGCTGGCGAGCATGCCGATCGAGCAAGCCATGCTCACCTCCCCGCCGCATGTCCCGCCGGCCATTAAGCGTCAGTATGCGGCTCGCATGGTCGTAAATCTTGAAGTGCGGGAAGTAGTCGCAAAATTAGCCGACGGCGTTGAGTACACTTTCTGGACTTTCGGCGGTAGCGTTCCCGGATCTTTTATCCGCATACGAGAAGGAGATGTCGTCGAATTTCATCTCAATAATCATCCCTCATCCAAGCTGCCGCACAATATCGATCTCCATGCGGTCACTGGACCCGGAGGCGGCGCGGCCTCAACTTTTACAGCTCCAGGCCATAGCTCGCAGTTTACTTTTCAAGCCCTCAATCCCGGACTTTATGTCTACCACTGCGCGACGGCTCCGGTCCCGATGCATATCGGCAATGGCATGTATGGTCTCATTCTCGTCGAGCCCAAGGAAGGCCTCCCCATTGTTGATAAGGAATATTACGTGATGCAGGGAGAGTTCTACACCACCGGCAAATACGGCGAAGAAGGTCTGCAGTCTTTTGATATGGCCAAGGCCATTGATGAGCGTCCGCCCTACATCGTATTTAATGGAGCCGTCGGCTCGCTCGTAGGCGACAAAGCGATCACGGCGAAAGTGGGCGAACAAGTACGCATCTTCTTTGGTGTCGGCGGCCCCAACATCACTTCTTCTTTTCACATCATCGGTGAAATTTTCGATAAAGTTTATCCTGAGGCCGGACTCTCACTGCCTAACCGCAATGTCCAGACCACCTTAGTCCCCTCAGGGGGAGCCACCATGGTTGAATTCAAAGTGGATGTTCCTGGTACTTTTATTCTCGTCGATCATTCGCTCACCCGGGCCTTCAACAAGGGGGCCTTAGGTATGCTTAAAGTAACCGGACCTGAGGATCGCGTGATCTACTCCGGCAAAGAAATTGATGCGATCTATCTCGGCGCTCAAGCCGAGGCCGGTTCTAACTCTGCTAAACGCGAGGCTGAATTGAAGACCCAAATTGCCGCCGCCATGTCCTCTAATCCCACCATCGCTGGTCTTACCAAAGAAATGCAGATCGAAAAAGGTAAACAGGTCTACATGGGTCTCTGTTTTGCCTGCCATCAACCCGACGGCAAGGGCCTCCCGATGGCGTTTCCCCCGCTGGCGGGCTCAGATTATTTACTCGCTGATCGCGGACGCGCGGTGCGCACCGTGCTGAAGGGTCTCACGGGCCCAGTCACTGTTAACGGCGTGACACTTAACAGTGTAATGCCACCACAAGAAGCAGTCCTCACTGATGCCCAAATCGCAGACGTGCTTACATACGTCTATAATTCATGGGGTAATCACGGTGAGGCATTCACCTCGGCCAAAGTTAAAGCGATCCGCGCCGAGATTCACTAATCGGAATGATGCAAACCGTTCGCTCTGCCCATGACACCCAGGCCCTTCCTACAACTCAGCGCGATCGCGCTCGGCCTGTGGCTAGGGACGGTTCGCGGCGCTGCGGCGAATGGCACTGAACAAGGTTCAGTGCTCATACCTGCAGGATTCTACGAACCACTGATCCGCTCGCCCAAAGATTTAGCCAAAAAACCCGTTGCTGCTTTCTGGCTCGATGAACAACCAATTACGAATGGGCAATTTCTCGCATTTGTGCGTGCCCACCCGCGCTGGCAGCGCTCGCACATCAGCCGACTATTTGCGGACAGCTCTTACTTAGAGCACTGGACGAGCGACCTTAACCCCGGCACGCAGGCCCCGCTCAATGTTCCCGTGGTGCAGATTTCTTGGTTTGCTGCCCGTGCTTACGCTCGGTGGGTCGGTCGGCGCCTACCGACTACGGCCGAATGGGAACTCGCAGCGGCAGCTGGTTACACGCGCCCCGATGGCAAAAATGACGAGGTGCTCCAACATGATCTTTACGCGTGGCTCGCTCGGCCCGTGCCTCCCATTCAAAGCACCGTTACGACGGCGCGGCGCAATCTGCACGGCGCCCGCGGCCTCCACGGCTTTGTGTGGGAATGGGTGGATGATTTCAACACAGCCCTCGTTACCGGGGAATCCCGCGCTGATTCCGGCCTCGAGCGCGATCGCTTTTGTGGCGCCGGCTCACTCGGAGCCAAAGACTCCAGCGACTACGCAGCGTTTATGCGCCAAGCCCTCCGCGCCTCCCTTCAGGCCAATAACACCACCACCTCACTAGGCTTTCGCTGCGCTCAAGATTTTAGCCCACTGGACCCTTACTCACCACGCTGACCCCACACTCTGACTATGAAAACAACTCCCACCCGCCTCCTGCTCATCGTCTTTGCAGCTTGCGCTCTCATCGGCGCAGTTGGCCGCGCCGAAATCAAAACGTGCTGCGCCGAAAAAATTACCTCCGAATCAACCGCACTCGCCCTTAGTCCAGATTCGCTGTACCAGCTTGAGTCCCATTTCACTGACGATACTGGGCAAACCTTTACATTGGGCGAACTGCGCGGGCGGCCCGTGGTGCTCAATATGTTCTTTTCTTCCTGCGGCTACGCCTGCCCGCTTCTCGTCACCGATATGCAAGCTATCCGCGGTCAACTACCAGCGGCCATTCGTGCTAGCACAATTTTTGTCCTCGTGTCTTTTGACACTGACCGCGACACCCCCGCCGCGCTCGCCACTTACCGAGCTCAGCGTTCTCTTGATAAATCATGGAAGCTTTTGCATGGCAGCGCTGATGCAGTGCGCGAACTGGCGGCGCTCCTCGGGCTAAAATATAAACAAGAAATTGATGGCAGCTTTTCTCACTCAAACCTACTGACCGTCTTAAATGCTGAAGGCGTGATTGTTCATCAACGCAGCGGCCTCGAGGGCGGTCTACCTGCAACTGCGGCGGCGCTGATTGCTGCAGTTAAATAATTGCCGATTGGCTTCTCATGAAATTAGCCCAATTTCGCTCTACGAGCGCACTCTGGCCGGCAGTTAATAAAATCTGGCTGCAAGTGGAATGCATTTACCAAGGCTTACCGAGGCTGCTGCGATTATCTTGACCCGCGTCAAGGTCAGGAAGTCCCCGTTAAGCTAGAGTGGCGGAATGCACTCTCCGGCTTCGGCCCTTATTGGGGCTTCCTCGATTGATGGATCCGTGATCAGGATTTCGACAACAAGAGGCCCAAAGATACGCATCGCTCGGGCCTGGTTTAGATTCGCAATCGGCAGCCTCGTCTTGGCTGGCCTGCTTTCACTCGTGCTCGTGGTGGGCCGCTTACCTTTTCTCGGTTGGTTATTCACTGATCCCCTTTTTTTTAAACGAGCCTTGGTGGTCCATGTGGACTTGGCCATCGTGGTTTGGTTTCAAGCCGGCACGTTAGCTTTTCTCGGACTCGCGCTCGGCCCGCGCCTACCGCGAGGTCTGACCGCGGTGGCCTTAGCCCTTGCCGCAGCTGGCATCATTGGCCTGCTCATCGGCGCGCTCATGCCCGGCGCGCAACCGGTGCTCTCGAATTATGTGCCGGTAATTGATCATCCTATTTTCTTTGGCGGACTCATCAGCTGGTTTGCTGGGGCGGGTCTTTTTTTCATCCTCGCGTTAACCACTCCGGCTCCCGCTGGATCGAAAATACTCACTGCCAGTACCGTGATCGCTCTTCGCGGTTCTGCGGCTGCTAATGTACTCGCCTTGATAACTTTTCTCGGGGCATGGCAAACTACGCCCGCCGCTGCTCCCGCTATCTATTATGAATTAATTTTTTGGGGGGGAGGCCATGTGCTTCAAGCCGCCAATGTCGCTGCGATGCTCGGCTTGTGGCTCCATCTGCTCCACCGCTGGTCGGGGCAGATCATTTTATCACCGACGGCAATGACCGCCCTCATCGCCGCCCTCGTGCTGCCGCAACTCATTTTGCCGTTACTGGCTTTTAGCGGCACGACAGCGAGTAGTTACTTTTCCATGGCCACGCACCTCATGCGCTGGACTATTTTCCCGGTGGTCTTGGTTGTGCTGTGCGTCGTGACGACTCAGGTGTGGCGCCAACGCGCCGCGCTTAATTGGCGTGATTATCGCTTCATTGGTCTCGCCGGCAGCGCGACCTTAACCGTTTTAGGCTTTATTCTCGGCTCGTTCATTCGTCAGTCGAGCACGCTCGTACCTGGTCATTATCATTGCGCCATCGGCGCGGTCACGCTCGCACTGATGGCCGCTGCTTATGATTTCTGCACGGATGTCGTGCCGGTTAGAACCACGTCCACTCCACCGCGCTACGCTGGACTGCAGCTTCTGCTTTTTGGCGGTGGCCAAGCGGTGTTCGGCCTCGGCTTTGCTTTAGCCGGCGCTTACGGCCTCGGCCGAAAACAATACGGCATTGAGCAGCACGTCCGCTCACTCGGCGAATATCTCGGGCTCAGCATCATGGGACTCGGTGGTCTCGTGGCGGTGGCCGGAGGAATTTTCTTTCTCGCCGTCATGCTCCGCCGTCTCGGCGCCTGGCCCAAACGCGCGACCACCTTGATTTAATCTCATGAATAACGAACCCAAAATCCATCCGTGGCAGAAGGTACTCGATAACCCTTGGCTGCTGCTCGTGCTCGGCGTCCTCATCCCCATTCTTTCCTACACCACGTGGGGCTGGATCGAACTTCTGCTCACTCCCCCGGCATTGCTGCCCTGACCCTTTTCACCCATGAGCTTACGCCCCCTCACCGCCCCGTGGTTTCACGGTCCTGCCGGTCACGAAAAAATCTGGCTCGGTTGCGCCATCCTCTGGTGCTTCGTGATGTCACTGATGATGCCTTATTGGCATTTCCGCGGAAAACAAAATAGCACGGGCGAAGCCTACACCGTTAAGCCCGCTGATTTTTTTGCGCGCACCGAAAAATTTGTCACAGCCAATCGAGTCGGGACTTTTAAAAACCCGATCACCAATCCGATGATGCAGGAGCTGCCGCTAGTTGAACCACCCGCCGGCGGAGACGCCTATCTCATGGGGCGGATGTGGCAATGGTATCCCGCCCTCCGCCTGCGGCTCGGGGAAACTTATCGCTTACACCTCTCGTCCCTTGACCTGCAGCACGGTTTCTCGCTCCAGCCGCTCAATATGAATTTCCAGGTGCTCCCTGGTTATGACCACGTCCTCACCATCACCCCGACCTCCAAGGGCGAGTTCACCATCGTCTGCAACGAATTTTGTGGCGCGGGTCACCACGCCATGACCGGAAAAATATTTGTCGAATAATCGCCTCCTCCTATGTCAACTTCCTCTCATTCTCTCGCCGCTCCGGGCACGCCTGGTCGTGTGTGCGGTACCACTGGCCTTGGGGTTTGTCTCGACGCCCAACGCTTCATTAAACTCAACGCGGTAGTCGGTATCGTCTTTTTGCTGCTCGGGGGCATTGCCGCATTACTGTTGGCGCTCACGCGTTGGCAGACCGTTCATCTCCTGCCAGTTGATTGGTTTTATCGGCTCCTAACTTTTCACGGGATCAATATGTTGATCCTCTGGATTTTATTTTTTGAGGTCGCGATACTCTATTTCGCGTGCACCACGCCGCTGAATGCGCGGCTGTTCTCGCGCAAGGTCGCCTACACCTCATTCGGCATGATGCTCACAGGGGCCGTCATGGTAGACTACATTATCATCGCCGGCCAAGCCGATGTGATGATGACCTCCTATCTCCCACTCCTGGCGCATCCCCTCTTTTATCTCGGAATTATCCTCGTGGCAGTGGGCACTTTGATTGGCGTGTTTAATTTCTTTGCGACGCTTTACGTGGCCAAACGGGATCGCTCCTACACCGGCTCCGTCCCGATCGTTACTTTCGGCGCCACGGCCGCCGCGATCATTGCGGTGGTTACCTTGCTGCACGGCGCCGTGGTGATGATTCCCACTTTCACTTATTCGATGGGATGGACCCCGCAACCCGATCCCGCCTGGTATCGCCTGATCTGGTGGGGCCTCGGCCATCAATCGCAACAGGTCAACGTCTGCGCCATGGTGAGCGTTTGGTATTTACTCACCCATATCGTCGTAGGCTCGCGCCCGATCAATGAAGCGGTCTGTCGAACTGCCTTCGTGCTCTATGTGCTCTTTATCAATCTCGCGTCGGCGCATCATCTCCTGGTGGATCCCGGCGTTGGCGCTACCTGGAAAATCTGGAATACTTCCTACGCTATGTACCTCGCCGTGCTGGCTTCGATGGTTCACGGTTTTACCGTGCCAGCCGGAGTCGAAATCGCGATGCGCGAAAAAGGCTACACCAATGGCATCTTTGGCTGGGTCACTGCATTGCCTTGGAAAAATCCCGCGTTTTCAGGCACCGCTCTCTCCGTTGTGATCTTTGGTTTTCTCGGTGGCATTACTGGGGTGACGCTCGGCACGCAGCAGATTAATATTATTGCCCACAATACGCTGCGTATCCCCGGACATTTCCATGTCACCGTCGTCGGCGGCACCACGCTGGCCTTCATGGCTCTCGCCTACTATGTAATTCCTCTCATTTTCCAGCGGGACTTTATTTTTCGGCGCGTTGCCCGCATCCAACCTTGGTTGTTTGGTCTCGGTATTGTGCTGCTCTCATTCGGTATGTCATTTGCGGGCTCGATGGGAGTTTCCCGCCGGAGTTGGGATATCGATACGCAAGGCGTCTACGGCGCCGCGGCTCATCTTTGGCTCGGCGTACTCGGCATCGGCGGGGTGCTCGCCTTTATCGGCCTGCTGATTTTTGCCCTGCTCTGTGTGGGCACCTTGCTCTTCGGAGAGAAAATTGAAGGCCGCGCAATGGCGGACTGGGGCACGCCTCCCGCTCTCGCCGGCAGTCAACCGGGCTCACTCGCGCATGACCATTATGCCACCAAGGGAACCATTGTACTGGTGCTCACCTTCCTCGCTTGTTTCGCCGTCTATTATTTTGCGAACTGGAAGGCCCTCACGGATGTCTGGCCGGTGCGCTGAGCTTCGGCTATAATCGCGATGTCCGTCCCGGACCTCAGCACCTTGAGTCCAACGGCTCAGATAGGATTTCTGCCCGCCGCTCAGCGCGGTGGCAGAACGGCCACTGCCCGCTTTTTAACCGGGCCCGGCTTGTTAGTTTTCCTCCTGACGGCGCTCGTGAGTTACGAGGGCTTTCTGCTGCTAACTATCTTTGGCCCGACCGCAGGGAGTTGGCTGGGTGACTTCGTTCGCGATTTTCAACTATGGTGTTATCGCGGGGATCCGCGCACCGGCGGAGTTTCCTGGTTGGCGGTATCGGTGATGATGGGCGAACCCCTGTTTGTAGTCGGCCTAGCCGCTCTGCTTTGGCGATCAGCTTTTACGCAATTAACTTCAGTCAGGCACTGGCAGGCCCACGCGCGCGCCGCCCTCGCGGGATTTGCCCTCATCATGGGCTGCGCGGGTGGCCTAATGTATTACGCCCGAAATGATGCGATCCGCGCACAAATTTTGCCGCCTTTCCCAGGCGAGCGCATTCGCGTGCACCTCGCGCTCCCGGCGCTATCCCTGCTGGATCAAACCGGCACCCCCTTTCGCTTGGCGGATTTGCACGGCCGCGTGGTGCTAGTCACGGGCATCTATGCCGCCTGCACAACTGCCTGCCCAGAAATATTGCTCGAGTTAAAAAAAATCTTGGCGGAATTACCCGTAGCAGAGCGCGCGGAGCTGTGCGTGGTGGCGCTGTCGCTTAATCCGGAATACGAAACTACCGCGCTGATGAATCTCATCGCACAGGGCCACGGCTTTACTCATCCCGAGTTTCGCTACGCAACGAGCTCGTCGCCTGCAGCGATGCACGAAGCGCTGACCAGTCTCCAGTTCTCAGCGACGCGCAATCCACAGACCGGGGCCATCGATCACGCGAATCTTTTTCTCTTGGTCGATCGCGATAATCACATCGCGTATCGCTTCACGCTCGACCCCCGCCACCGCGCGTGGCTGCGCTCAGCTCTACGCGATTTGCTGCGCGAACGTCATGCCATCCCCTCCACATCCTGAAGTAGATGGCGCGATCCTCGCGGAAGCCATGGGACCGGCGAACCCGGGGCTAGGTTCAGCCGCCCCACCAGAACCAGTCCGGGCGGCTCGCTTACTAGCGGCCGGCAATGCCGTGGCCACACGGCTCGATACTTGGCTGGAACGTTGGTTTCCACGCGAACTCAACCCGCTGGCGCAGCTCGGCCCCGCGGCGAATGTCATGCTATTGCTCGCGACCTTTTCCGGAGTGTTCCTTCTCATTTGGTATTCGCCGAGCACGCCATCAGCTTGGTCTTCGCTCGCCGATCTCGGCCCGCACTCGCTGGGCGGACTTATGCGCAGCATCCATCGCTACGCTTCTGATTTGCTAATGTTACTCGTGCTGGCCCATGCGCTGCGCACTTTGCTCGCGCGTAAATTTTCTGATGCTCGCTGGCTCGCCTGGGTCAGTGGCATCGCACTGGTAGGCCTGATCTGGTTTATTGGGTGGACCGGCTACTGGTTAGTGTGGGATGTGCGCGCGCAACTCCTCGCCCTTGATACCATCCGCCTGGTGGATGTGCTGCCTCTCTTTGGCGAACCCATGCTCCGTCTGTTCACCGCGGATCACACAGTGCCCTCTTTGCTTTTCTTTGTCGTATTTTTTTTACATATGGTCCTCCCCTTGGGCATCGCCGGAGGACTCTGCCTCCACCTCGCTCGCTTGAGTCGCTCGCCGTTACTCCCCCACTGGCGCCTCGCCGTTTGGTTGATTGGCACAATTATCGTGGCCGCTCTGATTTATCCGGCAGTCAATGCCGAACCTGCGCACCTCACGGTTAAGCCGGATAATTTAAGAATGGATTGGTGGTATCTCTGGCCATTAACCATCACCGCGCGATTGTCAGGTGGAGGCATCTGGCTCGCTACTCTGCTCGCCACCGCTGGTTTGATGACTGTGCCGTGGTGGCTGGCCCGCTCACGCCCGCGCGCGATCTATCAAGCATCGGTAAATATTTCGCGCTGCTTTGCCTGCACCTTATGCTCACACGACTGTCCGTTTGGCGCGATCACGATGGTGCCCCGCACTGACGGTAAACCTTTTCCCGCTCAGGCTCAAATTGATGCTGACCGTTGTATCGGCTGCGGCCTCTGCGCGGGAGCCTGCGATACTCAAGGCATCGGACTTGCTTGGTTCGATGCGCAACAAGTCACTCGTGAGCTCGAAAACTTGATCGTGACGGCAGTTGCGCGCGGCACACCGACTGCCCTTGCCTTGGTTTGCGCCCAAGCGGATGGGGGCTGGGAATTATTTGCGGCCGCCACTTGGGAGCGGCGCTTGCCCGGCTATCTCGTGCGCCCCATTCCCTGTGTTGGTTGGGTCGAACCCAAACTAATTGAGCGGCTCATCAGTAAAGGAGCTACCGCTGTCTTAATGGTCAGTTGCGCTTCGAGTGAGCTTTTTTGCCGCGAAGGCAATCAATGGCTACCGGCGCGATTAAACGGCACGCGCGAACCTGCTTTTCGCCCCCAACGGGCCGACCCTAGCAAAATGGCGCAGATTAATTTTGATCCCGGGCAGCCGCATTTACTCACCGCCGCAGCGCTCGCTCTGCGGGAGCAGACTACCCTGCACAAAACACCGTCTCCCTCGCGAGGACGAGTCGGCCTCGTCGCTCTTGGGCTGACCGGTCTGCTTTTAAGCGCGCTCCTCGTGGTGAGTGATGCCCCCTTTAAAAATCCAGCACCCGCCGCGGCAGAATTTATCTTCTCTTTCCGAGCGTACGGTGAGTGGGTGTCGGGGGCGGCTCTGGCCTTACCCAACCCCACCTTAGATCAACGACCCGTGCACATGCGCACGGCGCAACCCACCCAGCGCACCCGCTGGCCAGTTCGCGTCCAACTGACCGTTGATGGGCAAATGCAGGAAAAGATTTTCGCGGCCAAAGGTTTAAAATCTGATGGCGCCTCCGTAGGCGAATTGCGGGTTCCGCTTACCCCAGGACCGCATGAAGTCACCGTGCGACTTCTGACCCAGCCCAAGCTGCAGACTTCAGAAAAAAGGTGGTCCGCCTTGATTGAGGCTCAGCCTAGACATCTTACCGTCCTCACCTTGGAAGCTAATCGTGGGTTTGAATTTGCGCCGTGATGCCACTCGCTTTATGTTTTCATAAGATTGTTTGATCTGCATCAAAGCTGATCTGGCTGCCGTCAATTATCTTAGCCCCTGCTCGTCGCTGTCATCATGAAGCCTATTATTTTTAAGAAATTTGACGTTCGCCCTCACCTTGCGCGCGGCGAAGAACCTTTACCGCTCATTCGGGCGCGGGTTGATGCGCTCGCGCCAGGGAATGGCGTGACCATCATCGCTCCTTTTATGCCCGCGCCGCTCATTGAGCTCCTCAAAGGAGAAGGGTTTAAATCAACCATTGAACGCCGCCAAGATGGGGCTTGGGCAGTGAATTTCTGGCTCGAGCCTCTGCGTTGATTGCGCTTTGAGCGCGACTTTGCCCGCGGGCATCTTTATCAGGCTAAGCCATGCCGACGAAGCCCCGCCCCGCCGACTTTAAGCTGACCGGCCTGATCGGGACGTTACGCTGCTGCCATTTGTTCTCAGGGGTGCCCGCTGAAGATCTGGCGGCGATTGCGAGTTTCACCACGGCACTGACCGTACCAAAAGATGATTACCTTTTTCATGAGGGCGAAGCAGCCCGTGGTTTCTATCTGGTTCAAAGCGGCGCTTTTAATGTGCATCGAGTCAGTGCCGCTGGCAAAGAGCAGGTGATTCATGTTTTTCGCGCAGGCGAATCTTTCGCTGAAACCGCCCTAGCTTCCACGACCGGCTATCCCGCTCATGCCCGTGCAGTTGAGCCAAGTACGGTTCTATTAATTCCAAAAATTCCGGTGCTTGAACTTATCGGCCGACGCCCCGATCTCGCCCTGCGTATGCTCGGATCGATGAGTGCTCACCTCCGCGTGTTAGTCGGCATGCTCGATGACCTCACGCTGAAAGATGTCGAATCACGCTTACTCAACTGGCTCAACAAACATGGCAGCACAGCGCCCAACGGAGTGATCAAGCTGCCCAGCACCAAGCGAGTCTTGGCAGCTGAACTGGGCACCAGTAGTGAAACGCTGTCTCGAACTTTGGCTCGATTGCGCGCGCAAAAGTTAATCAGCGTCGCCGCCAAAACCATTACCGTGCATAATGCCGAGGCGCTCGTCACCCAGCTACGCCGTAATTTAGGTGAAAGTTAAAAATAGACCCGATCCGCGCTAGGCTTGATCTAGCTCAAGGCCACCGGTGCGCCGCTCTGCGATAGTGAGGCATGACCTCCTTAGCCGCTCCTGTTGCTCCACTTCTTCTCACACCCGCCACCATGATTGGCGAACTCGTTGCTGCTCGCCCAGCGCTCGCGCGACTCTTCGAGAAACTCGACATCGACTATTGTTGCGGGGGGAAACAAACACTCGCGGTAGCTTGCAGTCGTCGCGGATTAGAGCTGACCACAACCCTCGCCTTCCTCGAGTCAGCGGGCGCCCTTTTGCTTGCGGGCCCCACCGAAGTTGATGCCGCCGCGATGGGCCTGGCCGAACTCGCTGATCATATTGAGAGCACTCATCATGCTTACCTTAAAAGCGAACTCCCGCGCCTCAGCGAGATGGCGCAGCGTGTTGCCACAAAACATGGCTGGCGTGACGCTCGCCTAACCGAAGTCGCTGCCGCCGTCCATGCACTGACTGAGGAGATGATCAGTCACATGGAAAAAGAAGAAAAAATTCTTTTCCCACTCGTGCGTCACATCGAAAAATCTCGCCAACCAACTGACGCCCTTGCGGGACCCATTCGGCAAATGGAAGCAGAGCATCAATCGGCAGGTCAACTAACCGCCCAGCTACGAGAACTCACCGATAACTTTTTACCCAATGCCGAAGCTTGCAATACCCACCGCGCGCTCCTCGCGGGCCTCGCTGAATTTGAAACTGATCTGCACCGTCACGTACACAAAGAGAACAACGTGCTTTTTCCCCGCGCCCTCGCTCTCGCGGCAGCCTAGTTTAACTCGCGTAAGGCGCCGCTAGTTCGAGGCGGAAATAGTCGCGCGCGTTGCTGAAGCAAACTTCGCGAACCAGCGCACCCACGAGCGCTTGATCAGCCGGTAATTCACCGCGCTCCATTTCGGCACCAAGCAGATTGCACAAGACGCGCCGGAAATATTCGTGACGTGTATAGGAAAGAAAACTGCGTGAATCGGTCAGCATGCCCACGAAACGACGCAAGAGACCATTATTGGAAAGCGCATTGAGCTGCCATTCCATCGCTTCCTTTTGATCGAGAAACCACCAGCCGCTGCCAAATTGCAGCTTACCCGCAATGGAGCCGTCCTGGAAATTACCGATCATCGTCGCGAAAACATAATTATCCGCCGGATTAAGATTATAGAGCACGGTCCGCGGAAGTTCGTCGGTGGAATCCAGGGTGTCGAGATACCGACTCAGCCCGCGCGCCTGCCCAAAATCACCGATCGAATCGAAACCCGTATCAGGCCCGAGCTTTTGGAGCTGTCGCGTACTATTCCCCCGCAGTGCGCCGAGGTGTAATTGCTTCGTCCAACCGCGGGCCGCATCCCACCGGCCGAGCACGAGCATTAAATAGGAACTAAACCGCGCCCCCTCTTCCCGCGTGGCCGCGCGCCCCTGACGAGCCGCCGCAAAAATTGTCCCGGCTTCTGTAGCCGTACAGGGCTCGGCCCAAGCATTCTCTAATCCGTGATCAGACAACCGACCGCCGATCGCATGAAAGTCGTCGTGACGCTGCTTGAGCGTGGCGAGAAAATCATCGAATGATTTAATGGTCCCAGCTCCCGCCGCACCGGCTAATTTCTCAAGATAGGGATTAAAGATCGCCGGCTGGTGCACCAAGAAAGCTTTGTCTGGCCGGAAGGTCGGATAAACCCGCGTCGTCAGCCCAGATTTTCTAATCCGCCTATGCGTCTCGAGCGAATCTGCAGGGTCGTCCGTCGTGCAGATGACCGCGACCCGATTC
>CAIOCT010000049.1 GCA_903856725.1 uncultured Verrucomicrobiota bacterium | reverse complement strand
GCCCCGTCCTCCCGTGATCAGCAGTCGGGATGGCGGCGGTGTGGACGTAACCGGAGCGATCGTGCCGCCGAGCGTTTGGTAAAATTTTGCCAACTCCTCCGCACTGCGCCGCCAGCTGAAGTGCTGCGCAGCGTAAGCGGTGGCGCCTTGGGCGAGTCGATCATAAAACGCTCGGTCGGTGCCCAACTCGCGCACCGCCGTCGCGATCCCCGCTGCATCAGCTTGCTCGAGCACGTAAGCGTCAATGCCGTGGCGCAGCGTCTTCCCAAGATTAGTCCGCGGGAGTACGACGGGTCGGCCGATCGCAAAAAATTCCGGCAGCTTCGAGGGGAAGCGATAATCATTAAACGCATCCGCTTGTCCGGGTTGCACAAAAATATCCGCGAGCGCCATCAGCGGGGGCAAATGACGGTGATGATGAATCTGACCCAGCCCCATAATGTAGGGGGCAACTTCCTTGGCGATCTGACCGAGAAAATCCACTCGGTCCAGTCCGGTGCGCAGCAAGACCGTTGCGTGTCCGGTACGATTGAGTGCCAGCACCGCCGCGTAGAGTGCCCGCATCTCAGCCGCATTCGAGGCATGGACATTGCCATGATAAAACAGAACCGTGGTCGTCGGCGCTAAGCCGAGGGCTTGGCGAAATTCCCGCGCGGGCGGACGAGGATAAAAATAATCTCCTGCCGCTGCGGGGAAAACCCGGTGGCTGGGGCGGCCAGCCGGGATAAATTCCCGCAGCTTTTCGGTGATCACCGTTACGCCTTGGGCCTGCGCCAACATTTGCCGGCTGCGCTGCGGATGAGCCAAATCGGGCGGCACCAGCCGCGCCAGTTCTTCCGCGGGAAGAGCTGCTAATTGGGCGCTGCTGCGCTGCAGGGTCAGGGCTAAAATCTCCTGCTCATTATCTTCTAAATGCACCACGAGGCGTCCGCCGCTGGCGGCGATCACTTTCTCGGCGAGCTGGCGAACGTTCTCTCGCGTCGTCCAGGCATGAATAATATCCGCGCCGCGGCCATTGGCGAAGGTCACTCCTTTTTCTGCCTCGGCGAAAGTAATTCCGCGAAAAGCAACCGCTTCGTGATAAGCTAGGGTCCCCACATCATGCGGTACCGCCACGCTACAGCTGTGCCCCGCGGCAGAAAGTTCGTTGGCGAGTGCCGCTACATGCAGCGCGCTATTGGAGGCGAAACTGCCGTAGAGTATAAAAAGAATATTGAGCGGCTGACTCGTTTTAACGGCCGGCTTCGGCTGCACCCGCCGCGCATAACCGGGGAGCTCAATCCGCGCGGCGGCTAGATCGATTTCCGGCCCGTGATTTTCGTCCTGCGGAATTGCGATAGTGAGCGGCGTGCGCGCGATGGCAACCGAGCCATCGGCTAATTTTGCCCTAAGTCGCAAGGGGCCCTGACCCGCGGAGAGAATCGTCTTACTCGTGAAACCAGCTTGGGTGGCGTGGGGCGCGCTCGGGTAGAGCTTGTTTAAATCGGGGCGGCGTCCGCCGAGCGCGCAGGGGATTTCTTGATGTCCATAGCGCAAAACCAAGTCCGTCACGCGCTGAGCGGGGTCCAACGCCCAGCCTTCAATATGCTGTCGCTTGCTCAAGTGTTTGGTTTTTTCGGGTGACTCGATACCCGCCGCAAAAGCCGCCGGCTCAACTACGAGGCTCAACGTTTTGAACACCTGCCAGGTTGCATCGGGTAACTGTGCTTCACCGTGAGCTAAATAGACACCAGCGGGTAGCTGGCCTTCGATGGTGAAGCCGCACTGACTCGCCGCTGGTTCAGCGGGCAAAAGTTTAGGTACGTCGGCGCGCGTGGTCCGAGTTGTCAGCGCGAGGGTACCACCCGTCGTCACGAGACGGACCGCCGGAGCCGACGTTTCGCCGGCGCACAGACACCATCCGGTCAGCTTAATCTTCCCGTCGGTCGCGCGGAGCGGGCGAGGCGATTCAATTTCGCCGTGAAGAAGG
>CAIOCT010000048.1 GCA_903856725.1 uncultured Verrucomicrobiota bacterium | reverse complement strand
GATCTCGAAAAGATCCTCGCGCAACCCGATCTTATTTTCGCCCTTGTCTGCCTGCGTAGCGATCAAACGGCGGCCATCGCTCAGCGGGTTGTGGACGCAGGGAAACATCTCCTCGTAGAGAAACCGGGCGGCCTAACTACCGCCGAAATCATCGGCGTTCAACACGCCGCGCAAAAAGCGGGCGTCATCGCTAGCGTCCTTTACCCGCGCCGCGCCCATCCGTGTGTCATCGCCGCGCGGCGCTTAATCCAAGCCGGCACCCTGGGCCCCTTGCTCACACTCGAGGCGCGCTTCCTCACCACCCAAGTAAAATTTCGCACGCCCAGCTCATGGTTATTCCGCCGCAGCCAAGCTGGCGGCGGGATTCTCCTCTGGCTCGGCTGCCATTGTTTAGATCTGCTGCACTATATTCCAGATGATGAAATTATTGAAGTCGGCGCGCTGCTCGCCACTCGCTCCGGCGAAGCCATCGATGTCGAAGACACCGCCGCGCTCACTTTAAAATTTCGCTCAGGTGCCATCGGCACCTTCCACGCGGGTTACACGTTGGCCTATAGCGGTGAAGGCTATGTCAACCTCGCCGGCTACGACTCTTACCTCGGTTTCAATGGTCGCGCTGGTCGAGTAGTCTGGCCTGATCTCAACCCGCGCCTCCACATCGAATGCCCACCCGCAGCGGGTCAATCACCCGTGCGCGAAGAAAATTTTATTCTACCGGCCTCGTCATCTTATGGCGGCGCGAGCGGGGAGGATTTTTTCCGGCAATTCATGAACGCGACCCAAGGTCACGGTGTGCCGCCCACCACGCTGGCTGACGCCGTGCGCACGGCACGGATACTTGAAGCCGCCGAAGCCTCTGCCCATCAGGGACGATTCGTGCCAATTGCATCCGCCTTGCCCATCAAAACGGCCGGACCCGACGCAACTCCCCCGCGGCTCTTAGATGAATTAACTACTTACCGGCCCAGTCACGCGAGCCAGCAGCGTCCTAGTTGAGTGGGATTTACCCCATTATATCTCATGCAATCTGCCCAACGTTTAATGTTTTCCTCTACACCGCCCAAAGTGGAAGTGGAGGCCTTCGCTATCCCTGAACCGCAAGCTCAGGAAATTCTGGTTCACAACACCTACACCCAAGTCAGTGCGGGGAGTGAATCTAATTTCCTCCGCTTCGGCCCCGAATCATACGGGCTCCCTCCGGGGGTCCCCCGCGCCAATATCGGCTACATGGCAGTGGGACGAATTATCGCGGTCGGTCGCGAAGTCCAGGGCTACCCCGTCGGCGATCGCATCTCCACGGGCTCAGCCCATGCCTCGCATTCGATTGTAGCCGTCACGCCTACTGCCACCATTGACCCGGTTCCGGAGGGCGTCAGCGATGCCGCCGCCGGTTTCTGTTCTTTAGGTGACGTCGCCTTGCATGGTGTTCGCCGCGCTGCCTTGCAAGTTGATCAATCCGTCGCGGTATTCGGACTAGGTATTGTGGGCCAATTAGTGCTGCAGCTCGCTCGAATTTCTGGCGCCCATCCGCTGATCGCGATTGATTTGATTGATGAACGCCTCGCCTTAGCCAAGCAAAGCGGTGCCACCCATGTCATCAATGCCGGCCGCGAAGATGTCGTTCAGCGGATCAAAGAAATCACTCAAGGCGTCGGCGCAGAAGCCGTTTTCCATTGCGCCCAAGCGGCTAATATTTTGCAGACCGCCATGGAATGCGCCGCAGATCGCGGTACAGTTGTCCTCACGGGCAGCCCCCCAGGAACGGCGACGATCCGCCTGAAAGAGGAATTACTCCGCAAAGAACTTGTCGTAACGGGAACCTACGAGCGCGGCTTGAACCAAGCTCATGCCTATTGGCGGTGGACCCGAGAACGTAACCGCCGCGCCTGCTTGCGACTCATGGCGAGCGGCCAACTTCGGCTAGATCATTTGCTCACGCAGATTGTTCCAGCGGCGCAAGCCCCCGGAATTTATGATATGATTCTCAAGGGTAGCGCCGGCTGGCTCGGCATTGCCTTCAAGTGGGAGTAAGCGCGCCGGCGCGTCCGAGTAAGGACGATCACCGCGCCCCAAAGCGCAGCATCGCCTGAGCATTATCATAGAAGATACGCTGAATATCAGCCGCGTTTAGTCCAAGATCCTCGGCCGCTCGTCGCAGGCTTAATAATGATTCGATGCCGACTAAAGTCATCGCAGGATTCCCTAGATCATCGGCATAAATCCACTGCGCGGAATTGCCCGCTGTTACGCAACGTCCGCGGAAGTGACACACCGGATAATCAGTGCCAAAAAACACCCGCGCGGGACCGAGCGTGGCGAGGGCAATTTTCAAACTCTCGGCTTCGGTAATCGCGGAAGTATCAACGAAAATATTAGCGAGGCCCGCGAGCGCGGCCAAACCACGCGTATTGCGATGATTAAACGAGCGCCCCGCATGAGCGAGAATCACCTGACAGGCAGGATATTTTTTGGCCAAGCGCAGGAGCGCTTCCTGGTTATCAGGATGCAGGGCGGCCGCATCCTTGACCAAGTGCAACATCAAGATTCCGCGATGCTGATCACAAAGCCGCCACATCCATTCCGGCGCATATTCTTCGACGCCGCACTGCAGGGTATCACCCGGTTTAGCGAACAGGTGATACGGTTTCAGCCCGACGCACTGGCCCGCTGTAAACCACTCGGCGATGAGGGCTTGATCATCTCCCGGGCCTACCAGGGCAAGGCCGGCGACCGAGTGTGTCTTGGCCGCATTTTTAAGATCAGCAAACATCCAGCGGTTCACCCCCGGGCGATCATCGCGCCGCGTCGGATACGGAAAAACTAAAGCGCCATCAATTGAACGCTGCGGCAGAAATTGCTGAATGGCTGCCACGTAGGTGGAAAAATCAATAATCTTACCCCGCAGCGCCGGTGAAATAAATTCCGCTGCATAAAAATCGGGATGGACCACGTGGGCATGAAAATCGATGACCCGCGCCGGCACAAAGCCTTCGGTCGCCGCTGCGATCAGATCGCGATCGATCGACGTCAGTTCTGTTTCTAATTTCATAATAAAATTAATCGAATGCTGCTTTCGTCAGGGCTTAACGCGTGGCCGATACAAAAGGTAACCGGCTGACCAATTCTTGGGCGATGGCCAGTGAGGCCGTCGCCGCGGGACTAGGAGCATTGAGGACGTGTAAAGCACGCGGCCGCTGTTCGAGCCAGAAATCCTGCAAAAGCGTGCCATCGACGTGCATCGCCTGCGCTCGGACCCCAGCGCCGCCCGGCAAGAGATCAGCGACCGTAATAGCGGGCACTAATTTCTGTAAAGCACGGCACGCCAGCCGTTGGCTCAACGAGCGAATTACTTCCGCGCTGCACAAAGACGGATATTTGCGCATAAAGCGCCACAAGCCCGGAAAGCTCAACGCATCCGCGACATCCCGCGCCGAAAAATCCTTCCACGAGTATCCCTCGCGGGCCAGCGCGAGGACGGCATTGGGGCCCGCTTCGACTCCGCCATGAATCATTCGCGTAAAATGCACTCCGAGAAATGGAAACTCAGCATCCGGCACCGGATAAACTAAGTGGCGCACCAATGATTGCGCGGCGGGTTTGAGCAGAAAATATTCCCCGCGGAAAGGCACGATTCGGACCGTCCGTTTAATGCCCGCCAACTCCGCGATCCGATCGGAAAAAAGCCCCGCACAATTAATCAAATAATCGCCCTCGTATTCACCACTCGGAGTAGCCACGACCCACCCCTCAGCACACTCGCGAATCTGCCTTACAGCGCTATTCAGCCGCACCACGCCCCCACCCTGTTCGATTTCAGTTTGGAGCGCGGCACAGACGCCAAGGTAATCAACGATGCCTTCCTCCGGCACATGG
>CAIOCT010000047.1 GCA_903856725.1 uncultured Verrucomicrobiota bacterium | reverse complement strand
GTTTGGCACCTCGATGTCGGCTCATCACATCCTGGGGCTGGAGAAGGTCCCAAGGGTTCGGCTGTTCGCCGATTAAAGTGGTACGCGAGCTGGGTTCAGAACGTCGTGAGACAGTTCGGTCCTCTATCCGCTGTGGGCGTTTGTGATTTGAGGGGTTCATTCTCTAGTACGAGAGGACCGAGAATGACGCACCTCTGGTGTTCCGGTTGTCACGTCAGTGGCAGCGCCGGGTAGCTATGTGCGGAAGAGATAAGCGCTGAAAGCATCTAAGCGCCAAGCTCATCCCAAGATAAGATCACAATCCGTCGCAAGACGGTGCAAGGTCCGGGTAGACCACCCGGTTGATAGGGCAGAAGTGCAAGCGTAGTAATACGTTCAGCTTACTGCTACTAATGACCTTGCCGGTTTATGCAGATACCAGTTTTTTAGGCGTTTATTTCACCTGCTTACGCACAATATTTTGTCTGAGCTTTATTTAATTTCTCCGAAAGGAGTACAAGTTTCCTGGTGACCATATACCGGGGGTTCCACCCGTTCCCATCCCGAACACGGCCGTTAAGCCCCGCGTAGCCAATGGTAGTAGGACGTTAGGTCCCGCGAGAGTAGGTCGTTGCCAGGTTTATGGCCCGGTTCTTCGAAAGAAGAATCGGGCCTTTTTTTTGCAATTTTATATCAGAAACCTAAAAAATGATTCAGGTTTTCAAATTACTTGCGGCTGTCTTTGTCAGGCGTCCCATCCGGCAAGGTCTAACGGAGGTCGATTTTAATATGAGCGTTAGCTGCTGTGTTCTACGGGTAACCAGGTGCTGGAACTTGGGTCGTTAACGAATAGGCGGGCTTTGATTCAGGAAGAGAAAATATAATTGCCGTGTAATACTGATCGTCAGAGGGGTAAAATGGACATTCTGACCTGCTGGTTGAGGCATGTAGTCATTGTAATGGTACCATGCGTTGCACGGTTTGATTGGCTCAATGATACCAGCGGTTGATGAATGCTAATCGTGTTTTTTACATCTAACAGCTTGGCAGATAGAAGATCAGGAGTTGCGTTCGGTAATCAGGCTATTGCTTAGATGATTTCTTGAAAATAATCAGATGTTGCCGCGGTAGTGAACTGACGGTTTTCACGTATTCCAGTTGCTGGATGGAGAATTCAAGTCGGATCTGAGCTTCGCTCATTTTATGGATGATCTTGATAGGGATTTGGGGGTCCTCCGCACGGTATTCCACTAAAACCAAGCGGCCATTTGGTTTTAAAGTTCGGCATACAGCGGCTATATATTCAGCCGGGCGACTACACTCATGGTAAACATCGATCATGATAGCTAAGTCGACGGATTGAGGAAGTTGCGGATTCTCAGTAGTGCCGATAATTCCTACCACGTTGGTAATTTGCCGAATACTCATTTGCGCCTTAAGCAGCACGAGCATTTCTGGTTGAATTTCCACACCGTAGACGAGACCGTTAGGTCCAACAGCTTGGGCAAATCGCCAGCTAAAATAACCAGACCCACAACCTAGGTCGGCTACAATGTCGCCTGGTTGGAGCTCCAGGGCTGCGAGCAGGAGATCGGGGCGCTCTTCGGCATCACGTTCGGGGCGATCCAGCCAGGGTGCTCCCACGTGTGTCATGTAGTGAGCGATTTCGCGGCCAAAATAATATAGGCCGAGACCGTCCTTTGTTTTGTTGCCGGCTACATAAGGTGGTACGCTGATATTATCAGTGGAGGCGCACCAGGTAGCTGGGAATATCAGCGCAGAGGCAGTAAGAATTAATATGAACCGCCACCTTGACGTAGTGGATCTGTGTAGCTGCAAGGCAGCCATTGAGCCGGTTATCTGTTGGCGGCGCAAATTACTTTATTAAGACAGCAGGATGATTACAGTGCCGATTTTTTGGCGCTGCGTGTAGCCTGATTGCAGCATCCGAAGGCATCTATAAAATGTCGGAGAAATTAAGAGGAGCCTTGTCTCGGCTAGCTACAAGATTTGGGCCGTTATAATCGGGGCATGGTGAGGCCGCCGTCGACCATGATAACTTGACCGGTGCTGAAGGGAAAGTCGCCGCGGGCTAGAGCGGCAACGGCTCGGCCGATATCGTCGGGTACGCCCCAGCGAGATTGAACGCATAGTCCATCCGCGATTAATTTATCATACTTAGCGGTGACGCCTGATGTCATGTCAGTTTTGATTACCCCGGGGCGCACTTCATAAACAGGGATATTTTCCGCGCCGAGTCTGCTGGAAAAAAGCTGTGACAGCATGCTCAAGCCAGCTTTAGCGATACAGTATTCCCCTCGGTTGATGCTCACGACCGTAGCTGAGATTGAGGTGATGTTGATGATAGCTCCACTATAGTTTGGCGCAATTTTTTTAGCGGCGACCATATCGCGGGCGAAGAGTTGCGTGAGAAAAAACACGCCCTTCAGATTGGTATTCACGACATAATCGTAGGATTCCTCGGAAGTTTCTAGAAGGTCGGCGCGGATTTTAGGGGCAACTCCAGCGTTATTAACGAGGAGGTTAATAGCCGTGTTGGGCGGAAGGAACGCACGAGTTGCGTCGTGGATTGCGGCGCGACCTTCAGGGCTGCCCACATCACCACGAGCATACCCGACGCGTCCGCCATGAGCCCTCAGGGCGGCGAGCGGCTCAGTCACGGCTTCCTCAGGGCGAACGCCATTGATGATAATATCCCATTTTTCGGCCGCGAGGGCGCTCGCAATGCCAAATCCGATGCCGCGCGAGCCGCCGGTGACGAGTGCTACTTTAGACATGGTAGGAGAGGTGATTGATTATGCGTGATGAGTGAGGGTTAGTCATACCTAGGTAGCCAGCGGCCTGCGGAGCCTTACTTCAGTGGCGGAACATCGACCCACTTGCGTTGGGCCCAAGAGGCGAGGCCAAGTTCGGCCAGCTGAACTCCCTTGGCGCCTTCATGGAGACTCCAGGGGAAGGGACTGCCGGTGACAACGTGCTTCAGGAATAATTCCCACTGAACCTTGAAGGCGTTGTCGTAGGGACCTTGATCAGGAACGCGAGTCCAGCCGTCTTTATACTTAATCGGGCTATCAATATCGGGGTTCCACACGCAACGCGGCGTGGCAGCGAGCGCTTGTGCTTTGCAATCACGGAGACCGGCGACCGCTGAGCCGTGGGTGCCGTCTACTTGCAGAGTGAGGAGATCATCGCGATCCACGCGCACATCCCAAGATGAGTTAAAGTGGCAGACCACGCCATTTTTGAGTTCAAAGGTTGCGTAAGCAGAATCGTCAGCCGTGCATTTGTAGGGCTTGCCGGCTTCATCCCAGCGAGTGGGGATATGGGTGGCCCCGAGGCAAGTGAGGGACTTAACTTCGCCAAAAAGATTTTGGATCACATACTGCCAGTGGCAGAGCATATCGACGATAATGCCGCCGTCGTCCTCTTTGCGGTAATTCCAAGAGGGGCGTTGAAGCTTTTCGTATTCGCCAGTAAAAACCCAATAGCCAAACTCACCGCGCACGGAGAGGATTTTTCCGAAGAATCCAGTGTCGATCAGGTATTTTAATTTTAGCAGGCCAGGGAGCCAAAGTTTATCTTGAACCACACCGTTCTTGAGCCCAGCTGCCGTGACTTCCTTGGCTAGGGCGAGAGCTTCGATAGCCGTAGTGGCACTGGGTTTTTCGCAATAGATATGTTTTTTTGCGGCGATGGCCTTGCGGACCCCGGTGGGGCGTTGGCCCGTGAGGGTGGAGTCGAAGTAAATTTGATTATCGGGTTTCGCTAATTCGGCATCGAGATTAGTGGAGACGCGGGTAACGCCGACGCGAGCTGCGAGGGCCTTAAGTTTTTCTTCACTGCGGCCAACGAGGACCGGATCAGGCATGATGATCTCCGAGTCGGAGAGCTTTACGCCGCCCTGATCAATAATTGCTTTGATCGAGCGGATGAGATGTTGGTTGGTGCCCATGCGTCCGGTGACGCCGTTCATGATAATGCCAATTTTGTGAGTTTTCATATTTTATAGAAAGTTTTGGTGCGTGGGTTGACGCTGGTGGGGTGTTGGCGCGGGGTTAGACGTGCTGCTGGTAGGCTTGGATAATTTTTTTAAGATATTCGTCTTGGTCCATGGCCCAAAGACGAGTGCTGAAGACCTCGACCTCGTTGAAGCCTCGAAAGCCGGAAGCTTCTACCCATGAGCGAATTTTTTTGAGAGGAATGCAGCCTTCCCCCATCAGGCCGCGGTCGTTGAGTAAATCGATGGTGGGGGTCCGCCAGTCGCAAACGTGGAAGGCGAAGAGAGCTTGGAGTTGACCGCAGCGGGTGAGTTCAGATTCAAGCGCGGGATCCCACCATAGATGATAGGCATCGGCGGCAACACCGACATAAGGCGAGTGGATGGCCTCAACCATGTCGTTGGCCTGTCCGAGGGTATTCACGGCCGAGCGGCTATCCGCGTACATGGGGTGTAGCGGCTCGATCGCGAGTTTCACGTTGGCGGCTTGGCATTCGGGCAGCAGTGCGGCGATGCCATCTTGGATTTGCTTGCGAGATTCGATCAGTGGCTG
The DNA here is from genome assembly GCA_903856725.1 of uncultured Verrucomicrobiota bacterium. Lineage (GTDB taxonomy): Bacteria > Verrucomicrobiota > Verrucomicrobiia > Opitutales > Opitutaceae > Lacunisphaera. Next base: position 35,860 of record CAIOCT010000047.1, on the reverse strand, counting down.
ACCAGGGACGGCTCCGCAGACGAGAACGATCAGGGGTGCCCCGAGAGCATGAGCTTCGGCAATCGCTAGGCGATTGTCGTCGAGTGCTTTCGCACGATCGGCAGCGGTCGCAGCGGGGAAAAAGCCGCCGCGACACAGAGAAACAATGGATAGGCCTTCGTCGCGGATTAGCTGCCCTGTTTTTGAGATGTCGCGACCGGCGAGCGTGTCGCGCCAAACAGTGATCCCCTTTACTCCTGCGGCAGCAAATTTGGCGGCGGATGTCTCAATCGCCCACGGCTTAGTGGTGATGGTATGAATGCAGAGGCGATCTAAAGAAGCGGGGGGCATGATGATATTATTAAAATTATCAGACTAAGGCCGAAGGTCCGGGTTCAAAATTTGAACTTGTAGATTAGCCGGCCAGGCAGCCGAAGAAGGTATAGTATTTTTCTCCCTTAATGATGCGTTGGAGATGAAGAGCCGCTTCGCGCAGGTGATAGTCGCCCCACATGCAGGCTTCACCGCAGGGGATTTTCCGGCCGGCGGGAATGTGATCCCAGCCATTGGGGCGATGATAAACGGAGTGGAGGAGGAGACCCTGATGATTAGGGGCCATGCCGAGATAAGTGTCGGTCAACAAGGAGCGCATGGTCGTCAGGCCGGCTTGCCAATAGCGTTTGCCGTCGGCGGTATCGGTGCCCAAGTAGCGACCGAGGCGCAGTAAGCCTTGGACGCCAATAGCGGCAGCGGAGCTATCGACAGGCTCGAAGTCATTAAAGGGATCGGCGGGCCGCGCGCGCCAATCGCCGAGCGCGTTGAGTTGTGGAGCGCCGCCGTCCCAATAGGGGATACCATCGATGGCGGTATTAGCGATGTACCAATCGCAGGTGGCTTGTGCGGCTTTGAGCATTAATGCGCGGTGCTTGGCTTTGCCGCCGAGGGGAGCCAGATCGGCATCAGCCACAGTATCGAGAAATTCTAATTCTTCCGCAAAACCGACCATAGCCCAGGCGAGGCCACGTGTCCAGGTGGTGAAGCCAGAATAGCCTTGCTGGGAATTGGGACAGCGGAAGCGGCCATCGTTGGGATTGAAGACTGATTCGTGGGCGGTGCGACCAAGTTCATCATAAGTATCGCGACCCTCGCCGTAGAAGATAGCGTATTTAGCTGTGGCCTCAATATGTTGAAGGCCGCGCTGGAGGAGATTGGTGGCGACGTCATTTTCGCCCATGAGGCGATGGCCGAGTTGGTGAGCGACCATGACGATGCGACAGGATCGAATGGTATCGACAAAAAGGCTATGCGGTCCGTTGAAAGAATAAATATAGCCGCCGCCGTCATGGGTTTCGGACCAGCGTGCCGCCTGCACCGCGCCAGAAATCTTGAGGGCGAGTTCGTTGAAGTTGAGGGAGGTATTCGGCAATTTACCTTCGCGCTGAAGGCGAAGCCAGTTGCCGTAGGTGCTTAGGTTATTAAAACCGTGATCGTGAACGCCGGTGTGGCTGACATGGGAGGCCATCCGAGCCACCGTGTAGCGTTCGGCTCGAGCCGCGTGAGTGGTCTCACCGGTGGCATCGAATTGCAGGAAATCAGAGCCGTATAGAAAACCTTCCGTCCATTCGGTCCAGCCTCGAGCGGTATATTTTCCATCGACTGTAAACACGGGAGCGCCGCGCGCGGGGTCGTAATCGCGATGCGTTAGGTTTAATTTCTCACCAGACAGCTGCCAGAATTTCTGGAGCGCGGGGGTGAGGGCAGTAGCATTGAGCTGATGGTCGATTTTCATGGATCAGAGTAGGCGAGGTATAAAAAATGGGCGTGATTGCTGGATCAGCAGGAGGAGCGATCGATTAGTAGCGTTTGTCTTTACGCAGGTGAAGAATTACAAATTCCGATTCCGCGAGAGACTCGTAAGAGTGCTGCTGAATGGCATCAAATTGGATGCTTTCGCCGGTGCTCAACTCAACGGTTTCATGGGGCAAGCTTAGCCGGATGCGCCCGGCGGTGACCCAGCAGATTTCGGTATCATCGTGATGAATTTCTGGGCGGTTAACCTTGGCGCCTCGGGGAGCCGAGCCGAGATGGGCGACGACATTGGCGTATTTAACTTGGCGAAATTTAAAATCCCCGGAGCGGTAATTTTTTTCCGTGGTACGATGAGCGAGGGCCGATTCGCACATCGCAAGTAGGTCGGTGGCACTCAGGCCGAAGGCTCGGGCCAGACGATAGAGCGTGTCGAGCTCGGCGGACTGCTGATTCCGCTCAAGCTTAGAGATCACCCCTACCGATACGCCTGATGCTTTAGAGAGGGCCGCCAATGTTAGTTCATGCTGATCGCGGAGAGTGCGCAGCACGGAAAAATTGAACTTAGGGGTCGCCCGAGGCATGTTTCGCTGCCACACAAAAACAGGCTATTTATAAGCGTCAACGAAATAGTTAATTCACGGCTTGATCGAGTCACGCTGGGGCAAAATAGCCCACTGCACTCATCCATGACGGGATTTGCTACGATCAGGAAATAGTTAAGGTGAACTCAAAGGGCGTCATACCTGTGAGGTAGACGCTCAAGCCTTCAGCCTTGGGGAGTGCGCCTCGCACTTGAGTGTAGGTGTGGTCAGCTTTGCCTGGTCCAAATTCGATGGTATCATTCCCGGAAACATAGCGCCCGGTGCCCTGATTTAGAATAAAAGCATCCGCCATATTGGGGATGGGGGCGACTCCGTGTAGTGCTCCGCCTTGGCGGAAAATTAATTCAAGCACGACGGGAACCTCTTCGGTGCCGTGGACGGAAATCGCCAGATCAAATTTTCCCGCTGTTTCACCGATTGAGACCACTGCTTCGAGCGTCTGCACATTAGAGCGGACGCGGAGCGCGCGGCTATTGTTGGAGAGGGTGCCATTTGGCGCCATCTTGGTATGTTCGCCCGCTGATATTTGTTCTTTTGTTAACGGCTGGAAATAGGGTCCATCGAGTACTTGCCGCAGGACATAGCGACCATTGCTCAGCGTTAGGGTTTCGCTGGTGAATTGCCCTTTGCCAAAAAAGGCGGTCGCTAGTCGAACGGCATCGAGGATGGCGGTGCCTTTGTGAAATGAAAACAGCGTCGTATTATTGCCGAGAATGGTGCCGCTCGCTTGACCGCGCCTGATGCGGGCTAGGCTCGAATAGCTAAATAATTTGGCGTAATCGGTGGGAAGCGGACTCGCCGGAGGCAGCGGGCGACCGAATGCTGGCTCGGCCAGATAGTCGGCTAGTTCTCCGGGATGGCTAGGGCTGGCGCCCTGCTCAATTTGTTGGCACATCGCGGCGAAGCGGCCGTTGCCATCAAGTAACGCAAGCGTCCGATAGGCGTAGTAATAACGGCTCATCGTACTGCGTTGGTTACGATCTTGGCGCCGAGATGCCTCTGTGACAACTTCGCCATCTGGGTGCACGTAGTAGAGCATCATTTCGAGATTCTTTCGGACGGGCTGATATAGCTCTGGCCGCTTGAGCAAGCGGGCCACGGTGATCAGCGCGCGATCTACGATGGGGGAATAGACCGTGGTGCTTTTTTCTGTGTACTGACCGTCGGGATCAAGATCGATTTCCTCCGCCAACCACTGATCGATGCGTGCGACGTAGCTGGGGTGAGGGTGCACGGTGTGCGCCCAGGCGAGGGCGGAGCAAACGACCCAGCGATGATTAGGTGTGTGGACGCCGCCATGAGCGATGGCTGCAGCGGCTCTGGTGATAAATACGCCTAGCTCATCGCTGAGAGTGACGATTGCAGGCACGGCGCTGGCTCTGAGCAAGAGGCAGGTTGGGCAAGCGATCTCGAGGTTAAACGCTAAATCCGGTGGTGAGTGAAAATTGGTCGCATAATAATCAATCGTCCCATCGGGGTGCTGGGCTGCCAGCATGTAGCGGATCGCAGCCCGCATGGGAGCGATTAGTTTTTCGGATTCGAAATATTTTGAACCAGGGCTACAGACTGAAGCGGCGAGTTTAGATAGCATGCCATTGGTCACCGCGACGGTGTGGATGCCATGAGCATCCGGCAGTCCGCCAATCCAGCGATGTCCCAAGCGGCTTTCCTGTTGAGCGAGCAGCTGAGGGATTTTTTTATCGTTATCCTGAATCAGCAGGCTGATGACTGGATCGGGCGTGGCCTCACCCGCGCGCAAAATCTGGGGGCTGAGGGTGCTCAGCACCATGGCGGCAGCGCTTGTTTTTAAAAAATCACGACGGAGAGTGGGCATCGCAGGGAGCGACTTTTCGGGAGTGGAAGTAGGCACAGAACCGATGACTAGGCCGCAAAGCCTGCGCTCACTCCAGAAAAAAATCTCGGTTCAGGCCCTCTCGCCGTCCGGAACTAGCTCGAGGCGTCGTAAATATTCGGCGTGATGATCGCCTGAAGCGGACGATCAGCCGCATAGGCCAGCAGATTATTCAAAGCAAATTCCCCAGCGTCGCATTTACGATCGTTGGTGGGACCCGCCATATGGGGCGTGAGGGTAACATTAGGCAAACGGCGGAAGCCGGAGTCAGCGGGCAGGGGTTCTTGGCTGAACACATCTAGGCCCACCGAAATTTTCCCTTCAATCGCAATGCGTAGGAGGGCTGTTTCATCGACTACCGCCCCGCGACCAACATTAACGAAGACGCCACCTGGTCGGATGAGTCGCAAGATTTTCTCGGTAACGATGCCGGTCGTGGCGGGAATGAGGGGGGCGAGTTCGACAATGATTTCGTTGTCGGCAAATAAATCGGAGAGAGCGGTGGCAGCACTGATGCCGTAGCGTGCCGCCGTGGTTGCATTAATATCGGGGGCATGGACGGTCACGGCACAGCCGAACGGCTGAAGTAGCTTGAGGAGTTCGCGCGCTACAGGTCCGAAGCCGTGAATGCCTACACGGCGGCCAAATAGTGACCCTGTCTCGCTCTCGTTATTTTTCCAACCGTTTGCTTGGTGCATTACCAGTGTCCAGTGGGTGGTGCGCCGCAAGCAGGCGAGGATGTGCAGGAGCGCCATTTCTGCGACAGTGCGACTAATGGAGTGCCCCCAGTTGGTTACTTGTAGGCCGCTGACAATGTGTTCTCGCGTGAGGAGGTGCTTGATTGAGCCAGCGAGGTAGGACACATAGCGTAAATTCGGGGGGAGCTGCGCGGGCAGTGCGGGCGTGCCCCAGCAGGCGATTAATATCTCAGGATTGCACTGAGCGATAGCGCGCTGAAATTCTGCTGGGTTGAGATTGGTGGGATCGAGGTACTCGAAGTGAGTGGGGAGCGAGCGAACCGCTTTGAAGAATGGTTCGGGTAGAAACTCACGCTGCTCGGATGGGGTTAACGTAAGGAGAATGGAAGCGGGATGAGGCATAGCTGAGCAAGCGTGGTGATGGCGTTCGGGCGGGCCTGATACATCAATCAAGCCAGCCCGTCACTTTAAAGTGGGTGGATGGGAGTGAAAGGTTATCCTTAGTTGCATAGTTAAGCAGTCGTAGAATGGGCAAGCTTGTGTGGAGAGTATGACGCGGCGTTTGCTCTTTGCGTTACGCTCTGCTGGGTGGGTAGAGCGCTCCACAGTGAATTAAGGTGGGCCGCAATCACGGATTTTGCATTCGGCCATGAGCCATGTTCTTCGGGATTGCGCGGCTCGGCGCTCGTGGTAGCGAATAGGTTGCTCGCATGCGTTCTATTTTTCTTCGCCAGCTCTATTTCTTACGGCTTCTCTTCACCGTCGGGCTGAGCCTGCCAGTGTTGAGTGTAGCGGTCGACTTGCAGAATTTGCTCACAGCTTCGCCATTTAGTGGGGGAGCGACTGTGGGTAGCGCGGGCGGAGGAACCTCGGCGCTAGAATTTCGGGGGGTATTTGCAGATCAGGGCGAATATTTTTTTAGCCTCTATGAAGCTTCATCGCATCGGGCGCTATGGGTTGGCCTCAACGAAGCAGGTAATGCTTTTACTGTGCACAGTTACGATGCTGCGACCGAAACGGTGACGGCTGAATATCAGGGGCGCGCAATGACATTGACGTTATTGCGCGCTAAAATTGTCGCGCTTGCTCCATCGCCACAGAATACGGCCTCGACCACCGCTACCGCATTGTCATCGGTCCCTGGACAGTCACCCGAAGCGCAGATTGTTGAAGAAATTCGCCGGCGGCGATCATTGCGGCAGCAGTCGGCTCCTTTGCCCGGGGGAGAAAAATTGAGCCAGCGGGCGCAACCATGATGGCGGGTGCTAGGTTAAGCCGGCGAGTTGGCCGGGGGGCATTTACGTTGGTAGAAATTTTGCTGACCTTAGCCGTTATGGCGTTGCTAGGTAGTTTGCTGTTGCCCGGCGTAAACTCCATTATGGGGAGCATGGCTGAGCGCGAGCCAGCTCAAGTTATTTGGACAACCCTCAGCCAAGTGCGGGAACAAGCTCTCCTCGGTAATCGTCCGCTTCGGCTGACATTCAGTGAGGACAAAACTCAATTAATTTGGACAGATGGTCAGCAGCGTTGGACAAAGGAGTTGCCTCAGAGTTGTCACGGACAGTTATTGCCAGCCTACGCTGGGAATCAGGTGTTGATTGGCGGTCAGGCCATCGAAACCAAGATCATATCGGGGGTTTATTTTTATGCCGACGGGGCTTGCGATGCTTTTCGTGTTCAGCTGCGTCCGGAAGCGGGGCCACCGCAAATTTTGAGCGTCGACCCTTGGACGGCGGCGCCCATCATAAAAACCTCAAATGCTCTTAGTGGAAATTAAGATGCGACGCATTGGGGGATTCACCTTGATCGAAGTGCTCGTCAGTTTGGCGATCTTCGCGCTAGCGGCCTTGTTGCTGGCCGCTGCCTATGTAAATACTCTGGCGGCATATGCTACAGTGGCTCGGCGCAACGAACACGCACAAGATTGGAAGTTGGTTTGCGTCGGCCTGTTGGCTGAACCGGATCGTCAAGTAATCGAGAAAGGGGGGGAGCTCATTATGCCTGATAATCGGCGAGCCCGTTGGTCCGCGCAGATAGCCCCGACCGCGGTGGCAGATTTATTTCAGGTGACTTTGCGCTGTGATGTCACTGGCGCAGCGTTAGTGGCTCCGTGGAGCCAAGAGATGAGCTTTATGTTGTTGCGGCCGACCTGGTCGGAGGGTGATGCGCGAGAAAAATTGCGAGCTGCCTCGCGCGAGAAATTAGCAAAAAGGGCGGCGCCATGAGTCGCCGAACGCATCAACTATTTCGGCGCAGATCCGCTTTTACGCTGATTGAAATTTTACTCGCGGTTGCGCTGCTTGGGGGACTGCTGCTGGCGCTGAATCTTTTTATTTTTTCGATGGGGGAGATCTGGGGGCAAGGGCGGGAGCAGCGGCTATTTAACGAACACGTGCGGGCGGTTACGCGTCATGTGGAGAAATTAATCCGTACCGCGGCGCTGGCTTCACCGGTGTTGGCGGGGACTCAGGCTGGCTTTACTGTGGAGGAAATTCGGGGGGTGAGTGGACGGGAGCCACTGCTAACTTTTGAATTGCCGACCGGCGATCGCGTACTGGCTTGGCCAGAATCACCGTTGCCCAATGTGGTTTGCTCGCTGAGTGCTGCCCCAGGAGAAGGGTTGGTCATCGCTTGGCACGCGCGAATCGAATTACGTTTTCTGGAAGATCCGCCGCGCCGCACCGTATTATCGCCCCTCGTCACAGCGCTGACCTATGATTATTATCAGCCAGAGTTTAGGTCCTGGAAAAATGAATTAAAGCCAGAGCGTGATCGGGTCGGTGAGTGGTCGCTGCCCGCTCGGCTCCGTCTCCGATTTGCGTATGGCAAAATGACGACTGAAACCACCGTGCTATTGCCTAGTAGCAGTGGAGCTTTGCCGGCATTTTAACTTAAGTGATGCACCTATTTTTTTCACAAAAAAAAGACAGACTGCCCGCGCGAGCACAGCGGGGTGCGGTGATCTTGCTGGTTTTGGTCACGGTCTTCCTCGCGGCTTTTTTGATGAGTCGTTTTATTCAGCGAGCCGGCCTCGAGCTGCTCGCTGACGCCCGGGCGGCTGATGAGATGCGGTTGCGAGTTGAGGCTTATTCAGTCTTGGAGGTCACATTAGCTGTTCTGGCGGACTTTCGGGCGATTGATACACGGCTTTACAGTCCGGCGCAGGGTTGGGCGCAGCCGTTGCAGTACGCGGGCTATGAGCCAGAGGGAAATAAACGAGTTGAGGTTAGTTTTGAAGATGAGAGTGCTAAGGTATCCTGGCCGAATGCGGACCAAGCAACTTTGCAGCTGTTGCTGGAACAGGCTGGGCTTGAGCGACGCGAAGCAGAGCAAGCCAGTGATGCTTTGTTGGTGTGGAGTCGGGCTAATTACAGTCCACTTTCATCGGGAAATGATGCGCGTAATTATGAGCGTGGGGAACTGCCGCATCAGCCGCCGTTGCGTTCATTGGAGTCGTGGAATGAATTGGCGGCTGTGCAATCTGTGCGAGCGTATTTTTATGATGAATTTGGTCAGCCTAACGCACGTTGGCATTGGCTAGAGGCGAACGCTTCGCTTTTCGCCTTCAATGCGGTTAACATCAATGCAGCGTCGCCAGCTGCACTGAGCGTGGCGGGGTTAAGCCCTAGCCAAACGACCTCGTTGCAAAATTATTTCTCAGCGGGATTGGGGGCTGGCGTGGGACGTTATTTTCATAGTGCGGCGGAGGCTGAATCTATCACGGGAGCGGCCAGTCTGCCGGGCAAGCTAGGGGCCCACGTACAAATTTTGCGCATTCATGTGACGGTGCATGACGGCGCCGCTGTTTACCGGCTGAGCGCCGTGGTTGTGCCTCCTGGAGAGGTCGCTGGACGTTCCGCGGTGTCCCCGAGCAATCCACCGGCATTAGGTAACCCGTCACCAAGCCTATCGGCTAAAAAGTTGGACTACCCGTTCCGGATTCTTGAGATTAAGGAAGACGTGAATTCTTATGGGGCTGGCATCGCCCCACTTTTATAAGCATGGCTGACTCCAATAACGCTCCGGCTGACCTCGCGCAGAAAATACTTCTGTTGCCGGCGGATGCATTTTTTGTCCGGCTCCTCCCCTTAGTAGCGGGGGAGGAAGTGGCCGCACAAGTGGAGATTGCTCTGGAGAATCTTTCGCCATTTCCGCGGACGCAGCTCTATTACGGTTACCTGATGTCGTCGGCTCAGACGAGCGCGCTGATTTTCGCCGCCTATCAAAAGAAATTTTCCCGGGAAGAGGTTGACCGGTGGGTAAAGGCGGAGGCCGTACTGCCAGAATTTCTTGGTTTGCTTGGTGAGCCTCCGGTCAAACCAACGATCAGAGTTTGGCATCAAGCTAGTCGTAGTGTGGCGGCCGCATGGAACGGACAGGATAGTTTGCCGCTAGCGGTGGTGGCATCGTTGTCAGGCGACGATTCGCCGGTCGTGGTGCAAGCAGCACTAGTGGAGAAATTACAGGCACGCACCGATCTTAAGCTCGCAGACTTGCAGGTTTATCAAGGTGTGGGGTTGGTCGAGTATGATCAGCGCAAGAATGGGGTGCGCTTGACGCTTTCTTCGGCACAGCAGGGGGAAATTCTTAGCACTCGTTTAACAAACTCGGCGAAGGAGACCGCCGATGTGCGTGACCCCAATTTTCTGCAGGAGCAGCGGCAACTGCGCTCCCGTGATTTGCAACTATGGCGGGGGCTCATTTTTTGCCTCGCGGGTATCGCGGCAGCCTTGGGGTTGGAGATCAGTTTAGTCGCGGGTCGGCAGTGGTTGGGGCGTGCGCAGAATCAAATTCAGCGCCGCGCTGATGCAGTCAGCCAAATTGAAACGGCGCAGGGTCTGAGTGCCCGCATTGAGGAGTTAACACAAAAGCAGCTGAGGCCCTTTGAAATGCTTGCGCTCATCAACGCACTGCGGCCGCCCTCCATTCAATTTCATCGTTCGATCACAATCGGTGTAAACAAATTAGAAATTGAGGCGCAGACCGGTAATGCGGCTGACGTGAGTCAGTATGAGAAGCAACTCCGTGGCTCAGCAGCGCTGACGGCAGTGGTTACACGCGATCTACGATCGCGGGATGGGGTGACGACTTTTATTTTAACGATTACCTTTAAACCGGAGGCGCTGCGTGCGGTCACTCGCTCATGAAGCAATTATTTATGGGCCGGTTGCTCCGGGAAAAAATCTTACTCTTGGGCTTCGCGTTGCTCTTATTGGCCACCTGGGGTGCGAGTGTGGGTGGTCGCGCTAAGCTTTTCTGGAGTGAGGCGCGGGGTCTCCTGGCTGAGCGCGCTCGCCAAGATGTTTGGTTGAGCAATGCCGATAAAATAACGACGAAGGCTAAGGTCGCAACGCAGAGTCTTGACATCCAGTTGACGCTGACCGCTACACAATTGGTCGGAGAGCTAAACCGGATCGCCGCGCAGGCGGGCTTAGTGGCAGACATTAATGCGCAAAGCACGCAGCGGACTGATAAATTTGCTTTTAATATTGTTCAAGTGGGCTTTCGCCGAGCTGACCTCGGTGCTTTGTTGAGGTTCTATGAAGAACTGTCCAAGCGTTCCCCTTATATCGCCTTGGAGCAATTTTCACTCACTACTGACCGGGCGGCGCCCGGACTCTTGAATGCAAGTTTTCGGGCGGTCGCGGTTGAATTAAACCGCTGAACGATGCTTAAAATTTGAAACTCGCGCTGACTTGAAAAACAGCGGAGACGATGGCGTAAGCGATAAAGGCCACGAAACCAAAAGCGAGTAAGAGGACCGCGCTAGAGAAAATTGTCGTGAAGGCCTGGATTTGGTTGGTGATGGTCTGTTGATAATTGCGAGCGAGGTCACGCAAGCTGGGGGCGAGGTTGCCCGTGCTTTCGCCGACCGAGAGCTGATCAATCACGAGGTCGGGGAAGCAGCCTGTTTTATGAAGAGAGAGGGAAAGGCTTTCGCCTTCGAGCACGCGATCGGTGGCCTCATGGAAGGCGCGTTGCAGGGTAGTGTGCGTGAGGGTGCGCTCGGTCATGCGCAGGGCTTCCGCAGTGGTGACCCCATTCTCGAGGAGTACAGCTAACGTTTGGCTGAAATTCAAGATGGTCGAGTTGATCAGAAAAGGCCCGGCGAACGGGACGCGCAGTAGCCACTGATCAACCGCGGCTCGCCCAATGGGGCGTTGCTGCCATCGCCAGAAAAATATAGCTGCGATTGCGAGGGCCCCAGCCAAGAGCAGGCCGTAGGTGACGATAAAGTGAGAAAGGCCCACGAGTATGCGGGTGGAGAGCGGTAATTGTCCGCCGAGCGACGTCAGCAGCATCTGCAAGCGCGGCAGAAGATAAAAAATAAAAAATAAAATCAGCCCGAGCGCGACTACACAGATGAAAGCGGGGTAGGCGAGAGCGGTGGTTAATTTCTGACGCAGGGCTTTTTGCTCAGTAAAATGTTGGATGAGCCGAAGCAGGACTTCGCGGAGATTGCCGGTCGCTTCGCCGGCCGAGACCAGATTGACTGTTTGCAGATCAAAAACTTCGGGGTGGCTTTCGAGGGCCCGAGAAAGGGGGAGGCCTTCGCTGAGCCCAGCCCATAGTTGGACGCAGAGGGCGCGTAAGGCGGGGTCTTTCAGGCGCAGGCTGAGCAAGCGGACCGCTTCGCCCGCAGGCATACCGCTGCCGTTAAGATCGGAAAGAGCTTGAAGAAAGGGTAAGCGATGCTGGCGTGAAAAAACGAGCGCCGCCTGCCGTTGCGACGGTGCAGTCGGTGCGGAAGGCGGAGCGCTACCGCTGATTTCAGTTAAACTGGTGACGTGCAACTGGCGGGCGGCCAGGATGCGGGCGGCATCTTTGCGGGAAATTGCTTCGAGGTTAGCTCGGAGGATCTGGCCGGATTGGTCGCGGGCGCTGTAAGCAAAGCGAGGCACGGAATTATTCAGTCGCGGTGATGACGCGCAGCACTTCGTCGAGCGTCGTATGGCCGGCGAGAATTTTTTCCCAGCCGGATTGTTGTAATGAGCGCATACCCAGGCTGCGAGCGCACTTGGCGAGGGTGCGGGTCGATTCGCGCCGCACGACCAAATCATGCAGCTCCTCGCCCGGCTTCAGGATTTCAAAAAGACCGATGCGCCCGCGGTACCCAGTTCCGCGACAGCGATCGCAGCCTACGGGGTGGAGAAGCGTTTTCAAATTATCGCCGGCGGAGTTATCAAGGCCGAGGATGGCGAGGGAGTCACGTAACTGGACCGGATTAATGGCAGTCGGTCGCGCGCACTCAGGGCAGAGTCGGCGCACCAGTCGTTGGGCGATGACTAATTGCAAGGCCGAGGCGACGAGAAAAGGTTCAATGCCCATATCGATGAGGCGCGTGATGGCGCCAGGGGCATCGTTGGTATGCAAGGTGGAGAAAACTAAGTGGCCAGTCAGGGACGCCCGAATTGCGATATCAGCGGTCTCACGATCGCGAATTTCACCGACCATAATTACATCAGGATCTTGGCGCAGGACGTGGCGTAACGCGCTGGCAAACGTCAGGCCAATATCGGGGCGCACCTGCATTTGGTTAACGCCCGGAACTTCGTATTCGATCGGGTCTTCAACGGTCACAATGCGCAAGTCCGTGGAATTAATTTCGCGCAGAAAGGCGTTGAGCGAGGTAGATTTACCGGAGCCAGTTGGTCCGGTTACGAGAATGATCCCATGCGGCGATTCGAGCACATTTTTTACTTGGGCTTGTTCGTCTGCGCCCATGCCGAGGCGTTCCATCGTATAGGCTTCGCGGCGCTGATTGAGCAGGCGCAGGCTAACGCTCTCAGCATGGATGGTGGGAATGGTGGAGACGCGAATATCAAGGGTGCTGCCGCCTGTTTTAAAACTAATCCGACCATCTTGCGGAAGGCGTTTTTCCGAGATGTTGAGTCGGGCCATGATTTTCAGGCGTGAGATAATCGCATCTTGGAAGCGCAGTAAATTATCTGGTACTGGCACGAGAACGAGTAAGCCATCCACGCGGTAGCGAATACGGAGTTGGCCTTCTTGCGGCTCGAAATGGATATCAGTGGCCCCATCCTCGATGGCTTGTGCAATGACATCGCTGACAAAGCGCACAACGGCGGCATCGGCATCGGCTTCTTGTCCGGGGATCGATTCTACGGTTAGGCCGGCGAGGGTATCATCAGATTCCTCCAAGCTGCCTGAGCCTACCCCGTAATTTTCGATGATAAGCTGACGCACGCGGTCAACGGGCGCGAGGTGCCAGCAGAGGCGGCGTGGTGTCAGGGTGCTGACCCAATCTTGCATTTCAAGATCAGGTGGCCAAACCGTGGCGAGGTGGAGTTGGCTGGCATCGGCCACATCGGGGCCAAGCATGGGAACAATTTGGTAATCGTTAATTAACCGCGACGGTAGCAGTGAGATCGCGGCGGTATCGGCCTTAGGCTCCGGGGTGAGCGGCAAGCGCGCCAGTTGGGCTACCTCGAGACTGGCCGCGTTGACGTCGATATTTTTCAAGCGCGCATAAATGGCGAGTCGCTCGGCGCGGGGGGCTTCAAGGACCTGTTGGGCTAATTCTGGCTGATTCCAGTCGCTTAACCCGAGAGATGTTGCTGCTGACAACGAGGCCATGATCAAGGTTTGATCGGACGGGGTGCGATCATGCTTTTTACCTGCGCGCGCTGTTCGAGGGGGAATTGTTCAACTCGTTCTAGCGCGGGAGCATTGTCGGCCGCCGTATTCGTCAGAACGACTGGCCGCAGGAAAAACACGAGATCAGTGCGAGTTTTTTCACTTGAGCGACTCCCGAGTAGGTCCCCGATGATTGGGATGGGGCCGAGTCGACTGGTGCTGCGCGATTCGCTCGTGCGCTGCATGCCGCCTAAGACGATGATTTCACCGCTTTGCGCCGTAACGAAAGACTCAGTGGAGCGTTTGCCGATGCGGGGCTGGGGGTTTCCGTCGATGGTGATGTCGCCGAGAATATCGTTCACCTCTTGTTTGATCTCCAACTGCACTGAGCCGTCATTTCCGATCAGGGGTTTGACGGAAAGTTGAATACCAATGTCCTTGGAATTAACGGTGGAGCGATAACCGCTACCAGTGCCAGTGCCGACTGAGCTATTGTCGTTGAGATAGCTGCTAATCATGGGCCTCGATTCGCCGACAAAAATTTTCCCTTCTTTGCCGTGGGTCGTCAGGATGGTCGGAACCGAGAGGATATTGGCGCTAGATTTGCGAGGGGTGGTGCTGAGAGCGATGAGCGCGGCGAGATCGGTTGAGCCCACGATCGGGCTATCCGTTAGACCGACTCCGGCCGCGGCGCCGGTGAAACCAGTTAATTTCCCGCTTTCAACTTTCAGTCCGAGCGCGCTGATGCCGGTGGTGCCATTATCGCCTAGGGTGACTTCAGCGATCACGACCTCGATGCGAACTTGGGCGAGGATGATATCAATTTTGGCGACTAATTCTTTGATGAGGCGGATATCGCCTTCGGTACCGGAGACGATGATGGCATTGCTTCGTTCTTCGGGCAGCACGGTGAGCAAGGCGCTAAATTGATTGGTGGGTTCGAGCTTAAGCGTGGCGCTGGTGGCCAGATTGGCGACTGCGGGTGTCGCTGGAGTGGTAGCCGCCGCCGGGGTCGGTGCGCCGGACGCGGCGCTTTCTGAGCCATTTTTGCGGGCGGCGCCGTTTTGAGTAGTGACTAATTGGGTTAAGCTCGAGGCGACATCCTTGGCCATTGCATACTTAAGATAGATGACATCGTTGCGGGTGTTGGCGTCAGATTTGGTATCGAGTTTGGCGATTAGGTCATCGAAAAATCCATACTGGCGCGCATCCGTAATGAGGATGACTTGGTTGGTGCGATCATCGGGGTTATACGTGGTCGAGGTGCCCAGCTGTGTCTGCAGGGGACCAGAAAGAATCGTGCGCAGCTTAGTTACGACCTCGCTGGCTTTGGCAAAATGGAGCGGATAAAATTTTGCCCGCAAGTTACTGAGGTGGGGTTGATCAAACTTTGCTAAGAGATTTTCAATGCGTTGAAGGTTAGTGAGCGAATCAGTGACTAGCGCGGCGTTGGCGCTTTCAAAAACCACCGGTACGCTGCTCGCAGCGGGATTAAGCATGCTGGCGATTTGCGGCATGAATTCAGTTACCTTGAGAAACTGTAATTGAAACACCTTGCTGGCGATGCGTCCGCTGGGCGGGAGGCTGAGAGTCGAGCCATCGATTAGTTCAGGGGCTTCCGCTTTGGCGGAGGCGAGCGCGGTGACTTTAAGGAATTTGTCGTCGAGAGGACTGATGCCGATCCCGTTAAGAGCGAGTAATGTTTCGAGGGCCCGAATAGCTTCATCGCGCGTGACATTCCCCTTGAGGGTGAGAGTGATTGTGGCGACTGGTAGGGCTTGGGGGCGAAGGATCGTTTTGCCGGACCAACGTTCAAGCAGGGCGAGCACTTGATCGACGCTTTCATCACGCAGTACGATCGGACCGACAACGGCAGCGGCGCTATTAGAAGGAAGAGGTGCCGCGGGGGTCGGCTGACTGAGTCCGAGGGCCGGCCAGACTATCAGGCTAAAAAGACCCCAGCTTAATTTTTTTAGACGCGATGGGAGTGAATTCATGATTGGGGGTGCGCTGAAAATAAACAGGAAGTCTTTAACAAGTGAAGCCCTTGTATTCCTTAATACTGGTCAGATCGTCTTTGCAAGCTGGTCATACTATCGTGCGGCGCCGAGTGGATTGTAGGGGCGCGAAGCGAGACAATTTTCGCGTCCCAAACAATTTCAGTATTGGCAATGATTGTTGGCTACTTAGGTTTTGCCAACCCATGTGCTCTTCTTGCCCTCCTTCTTCCTCTGCCTCACAACCGCAGGTAATCAAATCACCCCGCACGCTCGCTGCCGCTGCTGGTCTGCGCGCCCCGTCAGTCAAATCTGCTCCGGTCGCGGCCGCACGGTCCGCCTCGACACCACGCATCCTCACCACCACGGTCGGTTCTTATCCCGTGCCAGATTGGCTAGCAGCTCTGCCTAGTGAGCAAGCCGTCATTGATGCCACGCGGGTTGTTTTTGATCTCCAGCGCCAAGCGGGCATTGATTTGCCGACTGACGGTGAGCTCTACCGGTTTGATGTGAATCACCCTGATACTAATGGAATGATCGAGTATTTTATTCGTCCTATGGCCGGCATTTCGTCGGTGGTGGGCCGCTCCATCACCGAAGAATTCGCCAGTCATTCGCCGATGGGTTTTCGGCGTAAACCAGCGGGGGTGGTTACGGGTAAATTGGGCGAAGGATCGTTGAATCTGCTCGCCGATTGCCAGCGCGCTGCCGCGGTGGCAGGTGGAGCATTTAAATTCACGGTAACGAGTCCCTACATGCTCGCGCGTACTTTGCTCGATCACCACTACGGCAGTTTTAATAAATTGACGATGGCTTTAGGCGAAGTTTTGGCGGCGCAAATGCCCGGTTTGCCGGCGACCTGCTTGCAAGTGGATGAGGCCAATATTCCAGGCAATCCGGCGGACGCGCCATTGGCTGCTGCTTCGATGAATCTAGTGCTTGATGCTATTGATTCCGGTACTGAGCGGGCTGTGCATTTTTGCTTTGGCAACTACGGTGGCCAAACAATTCAGAAGGGTAACTGGGAGAAATTGCTGACCTTCCTTAACGCACTGCACACGGATCATCTCGTGCTGGAGCTGGCGCATCGGCCCGCCGCTGATCTCGATGCGTTGAAGCGGATCGACAAGAAAATCGCTCTCGGGGTTGGGGTGATTGACATTAAGGTTAACCACATTGAGACGGCTGATGAAGTCGCGGCTCGGATTGAAGCGGTGGAGAAGAAAGTGGGCCCTGGTCGCGTTCGTTGGGTGCACCCTGATTGTGGTTTCTGGATGCTAAAACGTTCGATCGCAGATCGCAAAATGGAAGCCTTGGTTCGTGGGCGCGACAAATACCTTGGGCGTTAAGTTCACGCTAGCTGGGTGGGTTCACGCAGAGAGAGGCATTAGGTCATACAACATTTATCAACCAACTTTTTATTCATGATTACTTCGCACCAACTTACTTCTGCCCAAAAGGCATTCTATCACGAAAACGGCTATTTGCTTGGCCTGCCGTCGATCTATACCCGAGAGGAGATGGCTAAATTCAATGCGGAACTCCCTCGCTTACTCGCATTGCTCGAGCCGGGTGAAACGAGTAAGGACATTCGCGAGTGGCATGAGACCAGTACTTATCTCTACGAAATTGCGATGAATCCAAAAATTCTCGAGCTCGTCTCGGGGATTCTCGGCGAGAACTTTTATTGCTGGGCGAGCAATTTTTTCATCAAAGATCCACACACGCTCTCGACGGTCGGCTGGCACCAAGATTCTTATTATTGGCCCATGGCGCCCCACAATTCTGTCACCGTCTGGTTGGCGTTCGATGATGTTGATGAGATTAATGGCGGCATGAAACTATTGCCAGGCTCCCACCGTGGTGGGGTCATTAAGCATCGCCGCTCTACGGAAACGAGCTCCGTGCTCACGCTGGAATTGGAAGACGGCACGGACTTTAAGGCTGAGAGCGCCGTTCAATTTCGCCTGAAGGCAGGGGAATGTTCCTTGCATGATGATCGCGCTATCCACGGCTCACCGGCTAACCCCTCTGATCGTCGGCGCGCTGGGCTCACGATTCGTTATTCCGGCACAAATGTTAAGAATGACCTAGCGGTGAATCCGAATTTCAAAATTTATCTTTGTCGCGGCGTAGATGAATTTAAGCACAACCCATACGGCACTCCGCCGACTCAGCGCTATGGTCGCCCCAGCTTTAAGCCGGTGAGCAATGAGGAAGCGGGTAAGGCGTGACGCGATGCTGCTGGCGGGGGCAAATAGTTGCCTCCGTTTTAGGCCAACTTACCACCATTGGCATTTCGCGCTGGCCCTGAGCGCATCATCGAGTGGAGCGATCGAAGGATGCCAGAGTCGCTCCCACTCCAGACTAACGCAGCCGGTGAATTCAGTCTGCAAGAGGGGGCGGAGTGTTGCCATGGGGAATTCCCCTTCGCCAGGTAGCACATAGCTGAATGGATGTTTCGCGCTGGGGCGGCTGACGCTATCCTTCACGTGGACATGCACGACCTGTGAACCGATGGCGCGCCAGGTAGTGGCAGGATTTTCGCCGCCATTTCTCCACGTGTGTTGGGTGTCCCAAAGAATCGCCGTGCCTGGGGCCAAGGTTAGGAATTGTTGAATCGCTGCTGTCGTGCAGAGCGCGTCATGAGTTTCCACCATGATTTCAGCCTGCCAGCCATTTTGCTTTTTAAGTGCCCGCCACCACGCTACGGTATCAGCCATCGCTTGGTGCGTGGTGGGATCGGCAGCATGTCCGCCGTCGAAGACGCGCAACCAAGGAACCCCAATCGCTTCGGCCCAAGGTAAGAAGCGCAAAAAATCTTCACGATCAGCTGCTGAATTATCGGCCAGTTTTAGCGAAGTATCTAATGATATAATTGGTATGGGGGCCGTTTTCATCCAAGCAGCCAGAGCGGTGGGCGTGCCGTAAGCGGCAGTGAAGACAGTCGGTAGGTCGATACTATGAGCGAGCGCGCGGAGTTCGACGGCGTCGAGGTGGTGGCGCTGGGCGAGGGCGATAGTTTCAGCTAAAGAAAGATCCGGACAACCCAGCGTGGAGATGGAGCGGCGGTAAGACATCAGTAAAAGTAAAATGGCGGATCGTGGCGTTGGATCAAGTCCCCTTCGTGGGCAGTTGCTTTTGAGTCGGGTTCGGCCGCTGGTGTGGGTTGACCTGTGCAGAGGTCTGGCTACGCTCGGATTCTTAACCCACCGCTCCCAACTCACTGAAAAATGTTATGGCTGTGAAAATTATTGGCATCGATATCGGCGGCACGAAATGTGCGGTTAGTTTTTTAAGTGATGGTGTGGTGAAGGAAGTGGGGCGTTTTCCGACCCAGAATTTTGCCACAACCTTTCAGTGGTTCCGTCAGCAGGTAGAACAGCTGGCTCCAGACCCGGACGTTGTTTTTGGGATATCTTGCGGTGGCCCATTAGATGCTAAACGAGGAATTATTTTATGCCCACCCAATCTGCCTGGCTGGGTGGACTTGGATATATGTCGAGCCTTTACCGACCTTTTCGGCGGTCGCGCTTTCCTGATGAACGATGCGAATGCTTCGGCGCTAGCAGAGTGGCATTTTGGGGCCGGTCGCGGCTGTGCCAGCATGGTCTTTCTGACGGCCGGCACGGGAATGGGGGCGGGGCTGATTCTCGATGGTCGACTCTACGAAGGCGCCACAGGGGATGCCGGCGAAGTGGGCCATCTGCGTTTGCGATCTGACGGGCCGCTGGGCTTTGGCAAACGGGGATCATTTGAAGGCTTTTGCAGTGGGGGGGGGATCGCGCGGCTCGCGGTAACCATGGGGTGGCCGCAAGCAGAAGTTACCTTAAAAGACATCGCCGTAGCGGCTGCCGCGGGTGACGTGCTCGCTCTTAAGGTTATGGATGTAGCAGGTGAACGCCTCGGGGAGGCCTTAGCGTTGCTCATCGATACCCTGAACCCTGAACGTATGGTGCTCGGGGGCTATTTTCCTCGCTGTGCAGAGCTATTGCGACCTGCGATGAATCGCGCGCTAACAGCTGAGGCGCTGGCAGGCCCCCGCGCGGCTTGTCAGATAGTACCGGCCATCTTGGGTGAGACCATTGGCAGCAATGCCGCGGTTGCCGTTGCGCTGCACGCCCTCAATATTTTGCCCAGCAAAGTGAATAATTAAGTAATATCTTTTATGCCCCACCGTCATCTCACTGAACTTCTTCGTCGCTTGCCCGAACTCGGCGCGGCCGAGCAATCTATTGTGCAGGCCTATGAGATCCTGCGTGATTCCTTTCAAGCTGGTGGCAAGGTCTTGTTGTGCGGCAATGGCGGGAGTGCGGCTGACGCTGACCATTGGGCGGGAGAGCTGCTCAAAGGATTTTGCAAAGATCGCCCGTTATCAGCTCAGGAGAAGGGGTCGCTGCGACCGGAGATCGCCCAGAAGCTGCAAGGTGCGCTCCCCGCGATACCGCTGACATCTTTTCCTGCCGCGAGCACGGCCTTCGGTAATGACGTTGATCCCGCTTTGGCCTATGCTCAATTAACCTCCGCCTTAGGGAGGCGCGGCGATGTCTTAGTCGGGCTCAGCACTTCGGGCAACGCCAAGAATGTTTGTGCTGCAGCGGAGGTCGCTCAGGCCAAGGGCTTACCGGTGATTGGTCTTACGGGGGCGAGTGGGGGCAAGCTCAAGGCGTGGTGCACGGTGTGCATTTGCGCCCCATCGACGGAAACCTACCGCGTCCAGGAATATCACCTGCCGATTTATCACTGTTTATCGCTGATGCTGGAAGAGAATTTCTTTGGGCAGAAATAATCAGTTGGGAGCCGCCGGTCTTAGGGCTTTTTTAGTGGGCAAATTGAGTTAATGCTTGGCATTCGATTGATTTGTTTCGTTTTAAAAACCGCTGTTCCTTCGTGATTTTTTTGTTATACGTGGCTTGTGAAAGCTTCCGATTTTTTTGCCCTCCCTGCATCGTTGGCCCGCTTTGCGCCTTATTTTTTGCCTGAAGCGACGCCTTGGCATTGGCTCACAGAGATTAATGCCGCGCTCGAATCGGTGGTAGTCAGCGCCGCTGGGCCGAAAATCCCCCCTGGAGTGCACATTGAAGGAAAGGTTTGGCTGCATCCCTCAGTCAAGTTGCCGGCCTATGCTACGATTATCGGTCCGGTTTACATTGGAGCTAACACTCAGATCCGCCCGGGTGCCTTTATTCGCGGTCAAGTGATCGTCGGGGAAGGCTGCGTGCTGGGTAACGCGAGCGAATTTAAGAACTGTCTTTTACTCGATGGAGTGCAGGCGCCCCATTTTAATTATATTGGTGATTCCTTGCTTGGTACGGGTGCACATTTAGGTGCTGGGGTAATTTGCTCTAATCTACGGCTCGATCAGGCGGAGGTTAGTCTCCGTTTGCCGAGCGGCCTCGTAAAAACTGGTCTAAAGAAATTTGGCGCTGTCCTAGGGGATGGGGCGGAGGTTGGCTGCAATGCGGTCTTAAATCCGGGTACATTATTGGGCCCAAGAGCTTTGGTGATGCCGGGCACCGTCTTTGGTGGTTACTTACCCGCGGCAACGATTGCGCGCTCGCGCCAAGCGATCACTACGTTTGCCCGTCGCGATTAAAAACACTCTCGTCATCTCCGGCCTTCTCGTTCTCTCCTTGCGCTTCATTTTTCTCGATTCGCGCTCAACTTAGTAACGATTTTTCATTTTTTAAAATATGCCCCGCGTCCTCACTGGCATCACGCCTTCTGGTACTTTGCACATCGGTAATTATTTTGGCGCGATGCGGCCGGCGATTGAACTGCAAGCGGCTGGCGATGCATTTTACTTTATCGCCGACTATCATTCGATGACGTCATTGACTGATGCGACCGAGCGCCTCGCGTATACCCAAGGCATTGCGCTCGACTGGCTCGCTTGCGGTCTCGATCCAACTAAGGCGGTTTTTTGGCGGCAGAGCGATGTGCCGGAAGTTTGCGAACTTACTTGGCTGCTCGGTAGTCTGACGCCCATGGGATTGCTCGAGCGCGCCCACAGCTATAAGGATAAGACGGCCAAGGGGATTTCGCCCAATTTTGGGCTTTTTGCCTATCCCGTACTGATGGCGGCCGATATTTTACTGTACGATACTCACATCGTGCCGGTCGGTAAGGATCAGAAGCAGCATCTCGAGATGACGCGCGATATCGCGATTAAGTTTAATCAAACTTATGGCGAGACGCTGATTGTGCCGGAAGAGCGCATTGCGGAATCGGTCGCGCTTATTCCCGGACTCGATGGCCAGAAAATGTCTAAAAGCTACGGCAATACGATTGAGATTTTTGGTGAGGAGAAAGTGCTCCGGAAGAAAATCATGGGGATTGTCATGGATTCGCGGAGTCCGGCTGAACCCAAGCCTGATGCTGACCAAAATCTCGCAATTCAGTTACTCAAGCTGTTCGCCCCCGCTGCGGTCGCGACGGATTATGAGAATCGGCTGCGAGCTGGTGGGCTTGGCTATGGCGATTTAAAGAAAGCACTCTTCGAGCATTACTGGAATTTCTTTGCCCCCTATCGGGCTAAACGAGCCGAGTTGGCAGCTCAGCCCGAGTATGTCGCTCAAGTATTGCAAGACGGGGCGAATCGGGCGCGGGCGGTGGCGAGCCAGGTGATGGTCCGCGCGCGTCGAGCTTGCGGATTGCGGTAGTGTTTTGCCTCAGCGCTCTGGACGCTGCGGTGCTGGGCCGCTCAAGCCTCAGATTACGGGATAGCTGGGGCGCGGCAGCGCCGCGATCCGGTCCATGATGCGTTGGGCCGCAGTTTCGTAACGTGCTTTACCAAGCGCGGGATCATCGTAGTCCGCGGCCGTGATCGGCGGACCAAAAACAATGGTTATAGGGGAGCCGAAGTTGGGAACACGCTGGCCTTTGCCAAAAGCTTGAAAGGAGTCGAAGACTCGGCAGGGAACGACGGGGACGCCGGTCTTGCAGGCCATAAAGCCGACGCCAGCTTTAGGTTTTTGCAAATTGCCATCTGGTGATCGAGTGCCTTCCGGGAAAAGCACCACCGCACGATCTTCTTCTAGGGCTTGAAAGACTCGTTTGATTGCGCCGATGTCGCCACTGTCTCGCTCAACTGGAATGGTTCCGACGTTAGCAAGCCACCAGCCCACGAGCCGATTGTCCCACAGACTCTTGCGCGCGAAAAATCGCATTTGTTTAGCAATTTGGCTGGCCACAATTGGCGGGTCGAGATGACTGGCATGATTGGCCGCGATCAGAAAAGGACCTTGGCGGGGGAAATTTTCTTGGCCGACAACTTCGCCGCGAAACCACATCGCATGAATGACGCCGGCCAGATAATGAAAGAAGCCGTAAAACGGCTTCATGTTCAGATGATCAGGGATGTTCGGCATGGCGAGTTGGCGGGCGGGGCTCTTAGCTCAGTTTTGTATCCATCAAAGCTGCCATTTTTTCCACCACTTGTTCAAGGGTCAGAAAGGTTGAGTCAATATCGATAGCCCCAGTCGGGCTGACGAGGGGTGATGCTTTCCGGGAAGAGTCGAGGCGGTCACGTTCGGCAATGGAGTCTAATTGGCCTTCGCGCGCGCGGCGCTTGGCTCGTTCCATGGGATCAGCGTGAAGAAAAAAGCGATAGTCAGCTGCTGGGAAAATGACTGAACCAATATCCCGGCCCTCCATGACTAGACCGCGAAAGCCATGCTGTTGCGCCACCGCCACCTGACCACGTTGGTAGCTAAGCAATTTCTGGCGAACCGCAGGAATAGCGGCGTAGTGGGAGACATGATCGTTCACAGTCTGCCCGCGAATTTCGTGATCAGCGGGTTGACCATCGATCATGAGTTGGGCTGAGCGGCCTTGGAGTTGCGTGGTGAAATTTAATTCAGCGAGAGCCGAGGTGAGGGCGGCGAGGTTAGTGGGGGGCACACCACGTCGTAGCAACTCATGAGTAATATGCCGGTAAAACGATCCAGTGTCCACGTGCAGCAGATTAAAACGTTCGGCGAGAATTTTCGAGGTGGATGATTTCCCCGAGGCCGCGCCGCCATCGATTGCGATGATTATGAGTGACGAGTTACGGGTCATAGCGAGACGCGCGAGCAGATAAAGCAGGAGAGGGGAGTCATTACAAAAGCACAGAATTACCGCGTAGGTCAGCCAACAAGTCAAAGAAGCTCGGGAAGGTTTTCGCGCAACACGCAGGATCTTTTATGCTGAGCCAAGTTTGTCCATTTTTCAGAAGATCATAGCAGCCGAGAATACCGAAACTCATGGCGAAGCGATGGTCGTGATAGGTTTCAATTTGCATGTGCGGCGTGAGCGGCCGAGGATGGATTTCTAAACTGTCCTCGGTTTCAATAACCTGCTGGCCGAGTTTTCTTAGTTCGCGGGCCATCCCGGCGACGCGATCGGTTTCTTGTTTGCGCGTATGCGCTATGCCGGTGATGCGCGTGGGCCCATTAAGGAGTGGGGCGAGTGCGGCGAGCGTCAGAAAAGTATCGGAGAAGTGATTAAAATCGGCGCTGAAGCCGCTCCGTTTGGGGCCACTGACGGCCTGGTCACCTGATGCCATGATCAATTGATGTGCTGCCAGTAGGCGGTAAAATTCTGCGTCACCCTGTAAAGCGGAAGGGCTGAGGTTAAGGCCCCTGACGGTGAGTTGACCCTGGGTGACCATGGCTAGGGCCGCGAAATAGCTGGCCGCGGTGGCATCGCCTTCGATGTCGTAATCAACTATGGGGGTGGAAAATTGCTGAAGCATTTGCTCGGTCATTGCAACGAAGGGACGCGAGACAGTCTCGCCTTTAAGCTGGACCGTGAGCGGCGTGCGGGCGTGCGGTGCAACCATCAGCAAGGCCGAAAGTAATTGGCTGCTTTCAGTCGCGTCGAGTAGCACGTTCCCTCCGCGTAGGCCGGCTGTTTTTAAGCTGAATGGAAAAGCGCGGGCCGAGGCGATAGCTCCCTGCTGTTCGAGCGCTTCGAGCAATGTGCCGATCGGTCGCCGGCGCATCGCTTCATCTCCGTCGAAATGATAAATGCCCTCAGGGTGTAAACTAACCAAGGCGGTGAGGAAACGCGCCGCGGTGCCAGCATTGCCGACTTCGATCCGAGCTTCGCGTTGAGGAATTTTACCGCCACTGCCAGTGATCGTGATGGTGCAGGCCGATTCATTAGCCGTAATTTCAAAGCCAAGCGTGCGCAACGCCGCAACCATGAGACGCGTATCGCGACTGAAAAGCGCGTTGCGGAGAGTAACGGTGGTGGAACCGAGCGCAGCGAGGATTAAGGCGCGATTAGTGATGCTTTTCGAACCGGGCAAAGTGACGCCCCCCCGGGCCGGACCGGTAAAAGGAATGATGGGAAGTAGGGCAGGAAGAGAAGGCATGGAAGCGGTGGTCGCAGACCGCCGGACGACACTCAGCGAGTGCTATTTTTGGCTAGGGCGTCGGGCGAAACTGGTCGCGATAATTTTTTCCACTCTCGAGGATCGCTTGGACTTCTGTCCAATTGCGATTGGAGAGTGCACGTTCGAGGCTGGTTAGCTCGGTTTGATAATGACGCAGTGCGCCGAGGACTTCATCGCGGTTTTGTTCAAGAATCGTTCGCCAAAGTTTTGGATCACTGCTCGCGATCCGGGTCGTATCGCGGAGTCCTCCGCCTGAGTAATTGTGCCACTCAGGATGATGACGATGCAGGGCCGCACAAAGCGTGGAGGCGAGCATTTGCGGAAGATGGCTGATATGCGCGACGATCTCGTCGTGTGCATCGGGTGCTACCGTGACGACCTGACCCGCCAGCGCAGTCCAGAAAGCGGCGACGTGGGCGGTGGCGGCAGGCGCGGTATCGGGGCGCGGTGTTACAAATATAGTGCGTCCGGCAAAAAGATCAGGTCGCGCATGCGCCCAGCCGGTTTTTTCTGATCCGGCCATGGGGTGAGAGCCGACAAAATGGGCGCGGGGAAAAGTCGCCGAGTGGCCTTGTTGGCAAATTTCAGTTTTAACACTGCCTACGTCCGTGACGAAAGAACCAGCTGCCAGGTGCGGAGCAATTGCGTTTAGCAGTGGGATGATTTGATCTACCGGACTGCAGATGATGGTTAACTGAGCACCCTTGACCGCATCGGCGGGAGTATCAGCAACAAGGTCGCACCACGATTGGGCTTTAACCTCCTGGCGGGTTTCGGGCCGACGGGCCCAAAGGGTAATGCGTTGGGCGGCGCCAAAGTGACGAGCGGCCTGTGCGACGGAGGCGCCGAGAAGTCCTGGTGCGAGAATGGCGATATGATTGGTCACGTGATCGGAGTAACGAAAAACTTCTCCAACGAAATTGTCGAGCTTAGGGCTGGGTGAAGGTGAGGGAGACCCTGGCCGGCTCAAATTCCGCCGAGTTTTTTGATCCGGGCAAATTCCGCTGGTTGGAGGGGCATGACTGAAAGCCGGCTTTGGCGCACGAGGGCGATCTGTTGTAGCTTTTCATCAGCTTTGATTTGGGCCAAGGTGACAGGTTGGGCTAAGGGCGCTACGGCGGTAAGCTCGACGGCAGCCCAATCTTCATTGGGCGCGGTTGGGTCAGGAAAAAACGTTTTGGTCACTCGGGCTAGTCCCACGATGCTCTTGCTTTCAATGCTATGGTAAAAAAAGACCTCATCCCCTTTTTGCATGGTTTTTAGGTGCAGCCGGGCGGCGTAATTGCGCACGCCGGTCCAAGCGGTGCGCTGATCGCGTACCAGATCGGTCCACGCGTAGGCGGAAGGTTCTGATTTAACTAGCCAGTATTGCGTTGTCATCGGATAAGGTGATTGGTCGGATGCTTTCAATGAGTGAGCAGCCTAACCCAGAGCTAGAGAAGAAAGCCCAGCGGGCACAAATGATTCTTTACGGCGTCATGATTATTTTTCTGATTTTGCCGTTTGGACTGCTGTGGTTGAAGAATCGGGGGTTCTTTAATTAAGAAAGTCATTTTGCCCATGAACAAAACCCTGCTCACTATTCGGATTTTATTTATCGCATTTTGTGCGCTCGCGAGCTGGTTGATCTGTTACACCGTTGAAGAATGGGACCACCGGCGTGGGCTGGCTATTAGCATTGGCCTGATGATCGGGGTTTTAGTGGTCTTGGTAGATCTCATGTTAAAGGGTTTCTCCCTGCGTGGGTTAACGGCGGTCACTTTTGGTTTAGGCATCGGCGCGCTCGTGGCTTGGTTAGTTGCAAATTCACCGCTCCTTAACCGCGGCGATCCGCAGATTCTTTATTTGGTGCAAATGGCTTTGTTTATCATTTGCACCTACCTCGGGACGGTCATCGCGTTGCGCGGTAAAGATGATTTTAATTTAATTATTCCTTATGTGCGTTTTGTGCCACACGAGGTGGATACCCCGCTAGTCATCGTAGATGCCGGAGCGTTGGCTGACGGACGGATCGCGAAAATTGCTCAGACCCAATTTTTTGGTGCGGCGCTGATTATTCCATCCTTTGTGCTGAACGAATTACAGCGCATCGCTGAGTCTGATGATGCGGTCAAGCAGGCGCGCGGGCGGCGCGGTTTGCAGGTCTTGAATGATCTGCGCGCTATCAAGCATATTGATATTCGTATTCAACAAAGTGAGGTCGCTCGCCCGCAGGATATCGAAGCCAAGTTGATTTTTCTTGCACAATCCATGCGTGCGAAACTGCTGACAACCGATATCAATCTTGCGAAGGTCGCTCAATTTCAAGGGGTCGCTTGGCTTAATCTGCATGCGCTCGAGAGCGCTTTGCGGCCAGAATTAGTTATCGGGGAGAGCATCGCCATCGATTTGATTAAAATCGGCAAAGAGGAAGGTCAGGCGATTGGTTATATGCCGGATGGCTCGCTCGTAGTGGTTAATCACGCTCGCGCTTATGTCGGCAAACGCGTCTCGGCAGAAATTATCGGAGTTTTGCCCAACGGCAGCGGAAAATTAATTTTCGCTAACTTGCTCGGTGAGTCGCCCTTGGTCTAGTCGGCCCGCATTAAGCCGGAGCGCCGTTGAGCCAACTTTGCAGGTCAGCCTCAGCGGTAATCTCGGTAAACATTTGGTAATCGGCCGCGAGGAGTCCCGCATAGCTCGGCTCGGCAAAGCGCCGGCAGTGCAATAGGACCTTGGCGTGTTGGCCCGGCGCCCGCACCAGTCGGCCGAGCGCTTGATTCACTTTCTGGAGGCCAGGAATTTGATAGACGCGGCGAAAAGCCGCTTCGCGCCCAAGTCCCGCTAGAGCTGTGAGTCGCGCTTTTTGCACTGCATTAACTTCGGGCAGGGCGGGACCGACGATCATGGCATGAGTAACTCTTCCTCCCAAAAGATCGATGCCTTCAGCAAAGCTGCTGCCGAGAACGAGGAAAAGCGCATCCGCCAGTTTAAGGCTTTCTTCAACCCAAGCTGATTGCGCCGCGAGGTCGGGCAGCTTAGGCTGCAGCGCTACGCGTAAAACTGACCCACTTTGCTCAAGCGCGCGGAGCACAGCCTCTGCATAGGCATAAGAGGGAAAAAAGATGGCGACGGCTATGAGTGCCAGCGGTCGGGGGCTGAAGGCCGAGAGCTGGGAGGAGGCCGCGGCGTGCAGAGTCTCGATTGTGGCGGCGGTGGTGCCATAGTGGCTGGCTCGTTGTTTATAGGTCGTCTCGACACGCAAATCCACGGCGATGTCATAGGCGCCCGCGCGCCAGGGCGTGGGCGCATGGAGCGTAGCATAGGCAGGCGGAGATGGTTCTGCTGGATGGCCGCTCATCAAAGAATGCCCGCCTTCTCCTTCGATTCCGCAGGCTGCGGCAACATTATCATAGGGCTGCAGGGTAGCTGACATCAGGATGGCCCCGCCAAATTGTCTGAGCGTATCACCGATGGCCGGAGCTGCATCGACACAGGTGAACTCGAGTTCGCCCTCCCGGGGAACCCAGAGCAATTTCGTCAAGGTGCGATCATTAAGGAAGTCACCTAAGGCAGCGAATTGCCAGAGTGCTTCTGCGTGCTGCGGCCCAAGCGCAGGATAATCTAAGGGAAGCGTGCTCACTAAATTAGCTACGCGGGCGATGAGTTCGTGGATTTCATCCTCCAGCGCAGGATCCAGTGATTCTGCCGGTTTGAGGGAGGCGAGTAACATGATCCAATCTTCAATTGCTTGCCCCAATGGTGCGGGGGCCTGCAAGTGGTCCAACTCGACTAAGAGAAGGCGTGCCGTTCGCTCGTTCGCGCGGTGCGAGTAGGCTCCCGCCACTCGTGAGGGCAGGTTATGAGCCTCATCAATAATGAGGAGCGTCTCGGCTGGGTTGAAGCCAGGCTGATCAAAAAAGACTCCGCGATTTCCAGGGGCGAAGACATAATTGAAATCGCCAATCCAGACATCTTGAAAGGCCAGAGCGGTACGGGTTATTTCGTAGGGACAAATTCGCGCCTCGCGGCCTGCGGTGCGAACATGATCGAGATCCCGAGGCAGTTGGTCATCGAGATAAAATTTGGCTAAGCCGCTTTGTGCCCAACGTTCGGGGGCCCCGGCGAGATAATCGCAGCCATCGCGCACGCAGTGAAAAATATGATTAACGCAGTGCTCCGATTTATTCCGTACCTGCCAGTAAGCTAGTGGTGTCTGGGAACCTCGTTGGTTGGCTCCCCTCGGGGTGGTCATTTGCTCCAGAGTGTGCACCACCTGTAATTGGCCAGTGGCTTTCCCCGTGAGCCAAATGAGACGAGCGAACCGGCCGGCGCGCAATTGGGTAAGCGCGAATTCAAGAACACACCCAGTCTTGCCGTAGCCGGTGGGGGCTTCAAAAAAAAGAATTTTCTTTGATGGGCTGGCGGTCGTGGCGGCGATTGTGTGATCGGCAAAGGCTGCGGTTAAGTTTTTTTGAATATCTTCCTGCCCAGATCGAAGGGTGGTAAAGGCCGGCTGGAATTCCAGGCTGCGACGCCGCTCAGTGGCGCGGGCGCGGAGATTTAGGAATTCAACGAGCGCATCGAGCTGATGATAAATCAGCGCTTCATCGAACGGGGTCAGCGCAATTGTTTGGGTGAGGCCGGAACTGGTCTCGACAAAGATAAGCTCCGCCCGAAGTGGGGTCAGTGGACTGGGGCGATCCGTTGAGTCTCCGAGCGCGGACTCAGCAGGAATCAGTGGCCGCGCGGCCGTGCGGGCGAGCACCACATAAGCGGCGAGTTGCCGAAAATAGCTGGGGTAGTCCGCCCGCAGGGTGACCTCTTCCGCGGGGAGTCGCTGGGTAACACTTTTAATTTCGCGTAGGGTGCGACCGATCATTTGGTCGATGCGGCCTGAGAGTAGAAAGGTCCAACCACGATGCATGAGTTGACCGCTTATGGCCGTCTCAAATTGGATATCGGCCCGCAGGGTGCCGTCCTTTGTGAACTCTTGTTCGACTTGGCGGCGTAATGCTTGGTGCCATTGTTGGCCGAGTTGGGCGCGTTCGATGCCTTGGGGGCCGCCGACAGCGGATTGGGGCCCGAGGGTAAAGCTGGCGAAATCGCCGACGCTTAGGCTGGCAGTCTTATGTTCGAGGGAGAACTCCATGGGGCCGGCTCACGCCACACGCACTTCGGTTTCACGCCCCATCCATTCTTCGAGGCGGCGGATGATAGCCGCGACGGCCTCGGGGGTGGCTAGTTGGTCGGCCAGAGGTTGATTGAGAAGGGTCGCTGTTAGCTCGCGTTCGCTGGTGGGAAGTTCTGGCCACCATTGTTGTTTCACCGGATAGCCCTCATCGCGGAGAAAGCAGTAGAGTGTCTTCAGCCAGATTATATCCGGCCTTCCACCGTTACCGAGCGCAGTCAGACTCGATCGGAGTAGACTGGCGACAGCTGCGCGGGATTCGTCTGCTACTGGATTCCGGCTGACGAGCCTGGCCAGCGCGGCGGCAGCGCGGAGGGTCTCATACGATCGACCGATCCCCGGTTCGCGCTGGATGAAGCGATGCTCCTTAATGAACCAGGTGCGACCTTGATTGGTGGATTCGAGCCAAAGTTCGGCCTCATCAAATAAGTCGAGGGGCGTGAGCGCCGTCTTGCTTTGGCTCATCCGTCGTAGGCAATGCAAGATACCCTGCGCGCGGGAGAAAGCGGTTAGCTGCTCAAACGAATCGGAACCTGAAGGCTGCTTGGCGAGGATGAAGGCCTCAGTTTGGAGCTGTTGACCGGGCATAGACGGGGACGGTCAGGAATCAATCAGGCGCCCTTAGACGCTCGCTTTCAATTCTGCTTGGGCGCTCGCGGCATCTGGCCAAGTGGGAATCATCGCACCGCCTGAGATCACCATTTTCATGCCATCGCCGGCGGACATTTCTAGTTCAATGATTTCTGCTGGGGGGAAAAATAGCATAAAGCCACTCGTGGGATTTGGTGAGGTCGGAATAAAAACTGACCAGAGTTCGCAACCGGCGCGGGTCTGCGCTTCCGCTTGGGTTTTGCTCGTGAGAAAGCCAAGTGTCCAGACGCCAGGGCGTGGATATTGAACGAGGACGACGCGACTGAAGAGATTTCGATTTTGAGATCCGAACGTGGAGACCAGCTGTTTGACTGAGCGATAAACTGTATTGAGGCCCGGAATGGCGAGAATCACTCGTTCACCAAGATCGAGTAGGTATTTTCCGAAAAAATAATGAGAGATGAGTCCGAACAGTGTGACCAAGGCGAAGACTACGACTGTTACGGCCATTTCCCAGACCAGCGGGATATCCTGCAAACGGTTAGGAATGAGCGTATCAAAGAGCGGCCGAAAACTACCACCGACGATATCGATGATTTTGAGAAAAGCCCAAACCGTGACGACCAGTGGTGCGAGCAAGAGTAGCCCCGTAAGGAAGGCATTGCGCAGCGAAGTGAGACGGGTGTTAGGCATAAGGTCGCAGTGAACCAGAGATGACTCGGGATGCCACTGATTTTTTCAGATGTTGGCGATGACCGTCATATTCGGCTGCCTGTTGGCTCTGCGGCTAGCGGATGAACTTAAAAGCCGGCACCGCTTGCGCCGTCCGCAGTAATTTCATCGCGCGCGCTTCAGCCGCCCGCATTCGGCGTTTTTTAGCCGGCTCGAGGTCATCGTAACCGGCAAGATGCAACCAGCCGTGGACCACATAAAGCATCAGCTCCTCAGAGAACGGGGATGGTTCAGCTGTTGGCTTCGCCCGTCGCCGAGAAGTTTGTGGGCCTTTGAATTTGAGCCGAATAAAACGGGCGGCGGTATCAGCCGAAATGCAAATTTCTCCAGCGAGGCCAGCGGCAGCATCACCTTCGAAGGTGATGACATCCGTCGGAGTCGGGTCGTTCATGAAATCAGCATGAATTTTCGCGAGTGATCGGTCGGTGAGGAAGGCGAGCGATAATTCGCCAGGCGGGCAGCCTCCGCGAAAGCGCGCGGCGTGTTGATCAAGGATGGCAAGAGCTGCGGTAACGGCCGGGCGGGCAAAGCGCAGGTGCGGGTGAGCGTTGCGGATGGCGACGACGCGAGGTTGACGAGCTGGCGAACTCATGGGCTGCGATCGTCAGTGCCTTTCGATTGCTCATAGGCCTCAATGATTCTTTGCACGAGTGGATGGCGCACGACGTCCGAGGCGGTGAAGGTATGAAATTCAATCCCTGGGATATTTTTTAATACATGAGGCGCTTGGGTCAGGCCGGAGGGTTTATTGCGGGGGAGATCAATTTGCGTGATATCACCGGTGACGATCATGCGCGATTCATCACCCAAACGGGTGAGAAACATCATCATTTGCTCGGGGGTAGTATTTTGGGCTTCGTCGAGGATGATGTAAGCGTTGGCTAAGGTGCGTCCGCGCATGTAAGCGAGGGGGGCGATTTCAATTACACCTTTTTCGGATAAGGTGACCACATCTTCGGGGTCGAGCATATCGTGTAAGGCGTCGTAGAGTGGGCGCAGATAGGGTAGAATTTTTTCGCGTAGATCTCCGGGCAGAAAACCGAGGGTCTCGCCTGCCTCAACGGCTGGGCGGGTTAGGATGATTCGTTGAACTTGGCCTTGCAGCAGAGCTGAAATTGCAGCCGCCATGGCTAAGTAGGTCTTACCCGTGCCCGCTGGACCGATGCCAAATACGACCGGATTTTTTTGGATGGCTTGAAGGTAAAGTTTTTGGCCAATCGTTTTAGGCACGACGCTTTTGCGATTGGTCGTGATGACCAGTGGTTCCGTAAACAGCGCGCGCAGGCTGGTGCCGCCATCATGAAGATACAGTTCGAGGAGCCGGATGAAATCTGGCGTGCGTAAGGTTAGGCCCTGGGTCCGTCCCAAATTGAGGAGGGTAAAAAATTCTTCAGCTCGGCCCATCGCCGTTGGCAGCCCTTCTATTTTTAGCCATTCATCACGAGTGATCAGTCGCACGTTAAGCGCGCGTTCAACCAGCAAGAGATTATCCTCGCTGCCACAATATAGCTGCTGCAGGTGGCGGGCGTTGGGGTAGCGGAGTGTTTTGGGTTCGGGCACTGGGGAAGAGGAGCGGGCTCGCCTACTCAATATAAGTTAAGCTGTGGCTTTTAAATGCTCCGCGATATCGCGAAGGCGTTGATACATGGAGGCCAGGGCTTGGGGAAGGACGCGAGTCTGACCGATCACAGGCATGAAATTAGTATCACCATTCCAGCGGGGGACAATGTGAGCGTGTAAGTGCGTAATGCTGCCGCCCGCCCCTGCACCAAGGTTGAATCCAAGGTTGAAGGCATCTGGTTTTAGGGCGGCGCGGAGCACGGCCTGGCCAAAAATCATCGTGTCCATGAGATCAGCTCGCTCGGCTGTCGTGAGTTCTCCCAGATCAGCTACTTTGCGAAACGGCACCACGAGGAGGTGTCCCGCATTATAGGGGTAACGATTGAGGATGAGATAGCTCAATGGGCTGCGGTGGATGATCAGAGCCGCCGCGTCATCACCAAGAGCGGGGAGTTCTAAAAATAAATCTCCCCCCGATTTCTCGCGTGGCGCTTCGATATATTCCATGCGCCAGTAGGCGTGCAGATGTTCCATGTTTCACGGACATGTTTGGCTCACGTCTGGTCGATGTCAAAACTCGGATTGGCGCAGGACAATGAGATCGTGTAGAACGGAGCCTTGCCTGGGCGGTAGCGGGTTTTAGGGCATAATATTCAAAGCTCAGGCTGGAGATACCAAGCCGTTGCTTGAGGATTAGGTCTACGATTGAGCAATCCTCTTGAGGAAATCTGGGTGGGGCTAATCTCCTTTACTGAATTTTTGTTATAAATTATAATTATTTGATAATCAGTAGATTATAATTTTATATCAAAAATGTCTGGAGACTTTTGTGTAGCCAAATGAGCTCCCCATGCGCTTGCTGAGATCTATGAAAGCCAAGTCCAAGCCCGAACTTGTTAATGCCACCCTGGCTCGGAAAAAGGGGGCGGTGTCCCAGTTCATGGCCCAGCATTATCGCCACTTTAACGCAGCCGCTATGCTGGACGCTGCGAAGGGATATGAGGCGCATCTTAAAGCGGGTGGGAAGATGTTAGTTACGTTGGCAGGCGCCATGTCGACGGCCGAATTGGGCATTTCGCTAGCTGAGATGATCCGTCAGAATAAAGTTCATGCGATTGTCTGCACCGGCGCCAATTTAGAAGAAGATATTTTTAATTTGGTGGCGCATGATTATTATGAGCGGGTGCCGCAGTATCGTCAGCTCACAGCGGCCGATGAGCAGGCTCTGTTGGAGCGCCATATGAATCGCGTGACTGACACGTGTATTCCGGAGATGGAGGCAATGCGTCGCATCGAGCGAGTCGTGTTGGCTGAATGGATGAAAGCTGATCGGGCCGGCGAACGATATTTCCCACATGAGTTCATGTATAAAATTATTCGGGGGGGGAAGCTGCGTAAGAGTTATCAGATTGATCCAAAAAATTCGTGGCTAATCGCCGCGTGTGAAAAAAATCTGCCGATTATCGTCCCCGGCTGGGAAGATGCCACGCTTGGTAATATGTATGCAGCCGCGGTAATTCGGGGTGCCATCAAGCAGGTCCACACGGTCCGGACTGGCATTGAATACATGACTTGGTTGGCGCACTATTACTCCAAGACGGCAACGTGTTTGAAGAACGGTGAGGGCAGTTTGGGTTTTTTCCAGATTGGCGGTGGCATCGCTGGAGATTTTCCAATCTGCGTGGTGCCGATGTTGCACCAAGATCTGGAACGCCGCGGCATTCCGCTGTGGGGGTACTTCGCGCAAATCAGTGACTCCACGACCAGCTATGGCAGCTATTCGGGGGCCGTGCCGAACGAAAAAATTACTTGGGGCAAGCTGGCGGCTTCGACGCCCAAATTCATTATCGAGAGCGATGCCACCATCGTCGCCCCCTTGATTTTTGCGTGGGTGTTGGGCCAATAAATAACGTCACTTAGGTTATTGATGCGAAACAGAGTGCATTTTAATTCGGTGGTAAAGCCGCGCCGCCGCTGGGCGCTTTTGTCATCGTGATCTGGGTTTATCGATTTCTTTTTCTGCCGCTGTTGCTGATCGCGACGCCTTATTATTTATGGCGGATGCGGCGACGGGGGGGCTATCTCGAGAAATTCAGCCACCGCTTTGGGGGCACGGATCCATTGCCGGCGAAAAAAATAGGGGTACGGCGAATTTGGCTGCAGGCCGTGAGTGTTGGTGAGATGCTCGCACTTGCCCCCTTGCTGGAGTCGTTGCAACAGGAGGGGCGCACGGAAGTTTATCTCACTACGACCACGAGTACTGGTTATAAATTAGCGCGCGAAAAATATGCCGCCTTGACCATTGGGATTGGTTATTTCCCGTTAGATTTCTGGGCTTTTAATGCCCGCGCTTGGCGGCGGATCCAGCCGGATCTTTGTATTTTGATGGAAGGAGAGCGCTGGCCTGAGCACGTGCATCAAGCGGCGGCGCGTGGCGTCGCCGTGTTGAGTATTAATGCCCGGCTTTCGGATCGAAGCTTTCGCCGGGCCTTGGGTTTTCGAGCTTTCCTCCGACCCTTGTCACGCGGTCTCACTCAAGTGCTCTGTGCTTCACGGCGAGATGAGCAACGCTTCAAGGCTTTGGGTTTCCCGCCGGAGCATCTGCAGACGACCGGTAATCTTAAACTTGATGTCGATATTCCGTTGATGGGTGAGAGTGCGCGGGCGACACTGCGGCGCCAGCTGGGACTCGGGACTGGCTTGGTGTTACTGGGTTCCTCCACCTGGCCGGGAGAAGAGGCGGCGCTGCTCACTGCGTTGCGCTCGGCGCGTGAGCGTGGCTTGAACGTTTCCTTATTGCTGGTGCCTCGCCATGCGGAACGTCGGGCAGAGTTGCGGAGCTGGTTAGAATCATCAGCGCTCACTTTTCATTTTCGTTCCACTGGTTCCT